>CAJURV010000004.1 GCA_910588925.1 uncultured Rikenellaceae bacterium | reverse complement strand
CGACCGCGATCGACGATTTTTGAGGTCTAAAAAGTCTCGGCGCCCTGCGGTCTGCAGTTGTGTACGCGGGCTAGCATGCCTGCGACTTGCGGTTAATGCGCATTTCTTCGGGGTGTGGAGTGATGTGATCTGCTCGCCGGGGGCTTTCCCAACCTCTATTGGGTTAATTCGTGGCGGTTATCGCGGAGCGGCACCCCGTGCCGCATGAGTAGTTCAGCTAATGCGCATATCGTTAGTGCGTCTTAAAGTATCTTGTCGTCTCGCAAGCGGAATTGTGTCTGATTTCTTGCACTTCTAACGAAGCGCAAGTCTGTTTGCGCTTCTGACACGGAGCGAGAGGCTTCGGTTAATGCGCATGCAATCTGGAAATATGATAGTATTTTTATCGTCTCGCCGATAGCTGACGAAGCATCGTCTGCTTATAGAAAAACTATTCCTTTTGTCGGGTGACAAAAGAGTCCTCTCGGGAGGAGTATGAAACGGCTTGTCTGGAGGTTACTGTTGAAAGTTCTGTCGGGAGTTATCCGGCCGAACACTTTATTCTGAAGTCTCTACAACAGATTCTTCAATAAGTAATCCTTAATAAACGATAGAGGGGCTACGAATCAATCGTAGCCCCTCTATCGTTTATTAAGGATTACTTATTGAAGAATCTGTTGTAGAGACCTTCGAATACCTGACCGTGGCGGGCTTCGTCTTTGCACATCTCGTGGACTGTGTCGTGGATGGCGTCGAGGTTGAGCTCTTTTGCGCGGGTTGCGATACGTTTTTTGTCTGCGCAAGCACCGGCTTCGGCGTCCATGCGGGCTTTGAGGTTGGTTTGGGTGTCCCATACCACTTCGCCGAGCAATTCTGCGAATTTAGAGGCATGTTCGGCCTCTTCCCATGCTATGCGTTTGTATGCTTCGGCCACTTCGGGATAGCCTTCGCGGTCGGCCTGACGGCTCATCGCCAAGTACATGCCTACTTCGGTGCATTCGCCCATGAAGTGTGCGCGCAAGCCTTCGAGCACTTCGCTGTCTACGTCTTTGGCTACGCCTATGCGATGTTCGTCGGCCCAACTTATGGCCTCGTCCTCTTTGAGCTCTTTGAATTTAGAGCGGGGCTGATGGCACTGGGGACATGTTTCGGGAGCTTCGTCGCCCTCGTGAACGTAACCGCATACGGTACAGATGAATTTCTTTTTCATAATTTTATTGATTTGGATTAAAATTTATCTATTTACCCGGGGCACCGAACAATGCGTCGAGATAACTTCCTACTTCGGCCTCGAGTTCGGTGCGTCCGGCACGGGCCGCTATCTCTTCGAGCATCTGCAGGTAATAGGCGTATTGCTGTATCTGGCTCGTTACGGACGAATAACGTTTGCCGCTGAATTGGGCGAAGTATTCGAGATTGTCGAGAATGTTGTCCTTGAACCCGTTGAAAAGTTCGTCGCCCCTCTCTGTCTGTCCGGTGGCGTAGAATGCCTCTATAAGGTCGGGAGTGGTGTAGGAGTAACCTACGTTGGGATAGGGTACCTCTTCCATCACCTTATCCAACGCTTTTATGGCCCGCAGGGTGTCGCCCTCCGCCGCCAGCTTCTTGGCAAGACGCGCGAACGTGGTGCGCACCTGTGTGGAGTTGACCGTGTGGTCTATGAAATCGTCCACGTATATGTCGCCCTTGAGGTTGCCGTAACGGAACTCGTTCATCAGCTTGTCGTAGAGATAGTCGGTGTCTATGCGTCCCATGTTGAGGGTGTAGCCTTTGGTCTTGATGGGCACCAGACGATATGCGAAGCCGTCTATCTGCAGATAGTCCTTAAGACCGCCGAGCGCGTCTACGGAGCTGGGCTGGGTGAAGTATATGGGGCGCGACCAGTCGGCAGTGGAGATCATATCGAGTATGAGATATTCCGAGCGGGTCAGTCCGCGGCCGTTGAGTGTCAGATATACCGTGTCGACCATCAGAGAGCTGTCGCGCGGTGCGACAATGCCGCTTCGCAGGGCGTTCTCTTTGTTCACGGGAATGGCTATCTTGCGTCCCGGAATGAAGTCGGTGACGTTGCCCGACGAGAACTGCGAGGCGATGCGTTTTTTGATCTGCGAATCGTTCTTTATGAATTCGAAAAGCTCGTCCGCGGTGATGTAGTCGTCGAACAGCTCCACTATGGGGATGTATTCGTTGGCACGGTACCACTTGCTCTTGGGGAGCGTGAAAGCGATAGGCTCGGCGTCGTTGCTCTTGTCTGTCATCTGACGGGCGTACCAGTCGCTCTGCAGATAGCTGAGGTTGGCCACTTTGACGTCGGTGCGCACTCCCTCCACCTCTTGGTTGTACCACAATGGGAAGGTGTCGTTGTCGCCGTATGGCAGTATTATCGAGCCGGGCAGTGTGCTGTTGAGATAGTCGGCGCCGAAGTCGCGGGCCACGTAACGTCCTGCACGGGTGTGGTCGTCCCAGTTCTGCGCCAGCAATATGACGGGCACCGTAAGACATGCCGCCGTCGCCACCCCCGCCGCTACTCTGCGGTCGGATACGATACGGCCCAGCATGTTCCATACCCCTATTACCCCCAGCCCTATCCATATGGAGAAGGCGTAGAACGATCCGGCGAATGCGTAGTCGCGTTCACGTGGTTGCATGGGCGGCTGGTTGAGATATAGTATGATGGCTATGCCTGTCATGAAAAAGAGCCAGAATACCACCGTGAAGTTGTTGCGGTCTCGCGAAAGTTGCCAGAATAACCCTATCAGCCCGAGTATCAGAGGCAGAAAATAGTATGTGTTGCGCCCTTTGTTGTCGGCGAGATTGGCGGGCAGATTATCTTGCGGCCCGAGGTATAGCTCATCTATGAACTTTATGCCCGACAGCCAGTTGCCGGCGGTTATTTCTCCCTGAGCCTGCAGGTCGTTCTGACGTCCGACGAAGTTCCACAGGAAATAACGCCAATACATATAGTTGAGCTGGTAGCCGAAGAAATAGCGCAGATTGTCGCCGAACGAGGGTACTATCTCGGTTTTTCCGTCGGAGGTCTTTATCTTGCGTGCCTTGCGCGGGTCGATACCGGCCCAACGCTCGTATTCCTCTGCCTGCGACGATTCGTACATGCGGGGGAATATGGTAGTGAAACGGGGATCGTAAACGTAGTCGGCCGTGTATTCGTAGGGGATGTAACGTTTTTGGTCGTCGTCGTAATAGTAGCTCTTCTTTTTTATCACGTCGATGACCGGCGCCGAATAGTATTGTCCTTTGAAAAGGGGCCGGTTGCCGTATTGCTCGCGGTTGAGGAACGAGAGCAACTGGTATGGATCGTCCGGAGAGTTCGAGTTCATGGGAGGGTTCTCCACAGAGCGTATCACTACGGATGCGTAGGTGGAGTAACCGATCACAATGACACCTACGCATAATAGGGCGATATTGAGCACTCTGCGTCCTTTCATCTGGGCGCGGTAGGCTCCGTAGCCGAGGAGCGACACTATGGCTATGAGCGAGAAAGCCAGTCCGCTGTTGACAGGCAAGCCCAAGCCGTTTACGAATATGCGGTCGATGAACGCGCCCAGCCTCACCGTGCCCGGTATTATGACGTAAAGAACCGCGCCGAGTATTACCACCGATACGCCCAAGGCTTTCCACCATCCGGCACGGCTGCGAACGTCGTGGGTGCGGTAGTAATATACCAGCACTATGGCGGGTATGGCGAGCAGGTTGAGCAGGTGTACGCCTATGGAGAGCCCCATGAGGTAGGCCAACAGCACTAACCATCTGTCGGCGTGCGGCTGGTCGGCGACATTTTCCCACTTGAGTATCGTCCAGAATACCAATGCCGTGAACAGCGACGACTGTGCGTACACCTCGCCCTCTATGGCCGAGAACCAAAAGGTGTCGGTGAATGCGTAAGCCATGGAGCCGATGAATGCCGCTGCCATGACTATGGCCGTCTCTACGAAAGTGGGGGTATAGTTTCTGTCGGACGGGCGTATGAGGCGGCGTCCCAAATGGGCTATAGTCCAGAACAGGAACGCTATTGTGAGCGCGCTGGCTACGGCGGAAGCGGTGTTGACGAACATCGCCACATGAGCCGTGTCCGGCGAAAATATCGTGAAGATACGGTTTATCATCATGAAAAGCGGAGCTCCGGGGGGATGTCCTACCTCCATCTTATAAGATGTGGCGATGAACTCGGAACAGTCCCAAAGACTTGCCGATGGCTCCAACGAAAGCATATAGGTAAGCAACGAAAGGGCGAAGACCACCCAACCCCATATTATGCTCTGTTTCTGAAATGAACTCATTGTCGGATAATTTTTGATATTGCGGAGACTACCGGTGGGTGATTCCGCTTTTATGAATTTCAATGCAAAAATAATAAAATAGACGATAATGCAATAATTAACGTTGGTTCTATATGAGATTCCGTTGACATATAAAGATTAACAGTACGTTATATACGATTCCGAATGCGACGCAATAGCACTTGAGAGGTCGTTGTCGGAATTTTGATACGCGGCGGGTTATTTATGCCCGTCACGGCCTGTATTGCGTATTCGCTGCAGGTGGGTATATTATACCACGATGGCGTGGAATTGTAGTTAAATGGAAAAATATTAAATTTGCATTATATAATATAGTGGATGGAGGGCAAACTATTCTTATTATCCTTATGCCTCTCTTTTATTATTACCGATGCCGCCGCCGGAGCCTGTCAGAGCTTCGACGATTCGTTACCTTATACGGTATCCGTAAGTTGGGACGGAATAGGAAAGAGTGAGACGGTTGCGGTCGTAGAGCCTGCGGTCGACGATATGCTATGGGATATGGAGTCGATAGAGAGGTGTCTAGAGAAGGGCGATTATCGTAAGGCCATGAATCTTATAGAGGCTTTGGAGAGTCTCGCTTTCGCCCGTGACAGCGTGCTTACGTGGAACATGAAGCGTCTTTACGAATACAAGGCCGAAGCCGACTACGGGTTGGGCGATTATAAATCCGCATACGACAATCTTTCCGAGGCTTACCGCATAGACGACACTATAGATTCGCTTCTGGTCGCCGAGCGTATGGACGAGATGATGAGCGACATCAGCGAGATGGATATGATGATTGCCGACAAGGAGTTGCAGGTGAGCCGTCAGCGCAATCTGATATGGATAATATCAATCGCCGCATTCTCTCTGGCTATGGGGTTGCTGATGGTGATATTTCATTACCGCAAGATAGATCAGGCCCGCCTGAGCATATTCCGACGCATGGAGGATGCCATGACGCGAAATAAAAAGATGCGCGATTATACGATAGAACGCATCCGTAAAAATATGAACGGCGACGACGACACCCTGTTCATACGTATAGACGATGCGGTCAGAGATAACGAGTTGTTCCGTTCGCATTCGGTTAGTCGTAGGGATGTGGCCGTAATAGTCGGTTCCAACGAGACGTATGTTTCCAATTCAGTTAAAGAGGTGACAGGCCTTACTTTCTCCGAATATGTGAATATGATACGGTTGGATTACGCATGCAACCTCATGAAGTCCGACAAGTCGCTTACCATAGATACCGTGTCGGAGGAGTCTGGGTTTTCGTCGTCGCGTACTTTCTATCGTCTTTTCAAGGAGCGTTTCGGCCTTACGCCGTCGCAGTACAATAAGGCGGCGCATAAGTAATGGCCCCATTCTGCCTGAGGCGTGCTTTGCGGCGGGCAGAGCGGTTTCTGATTGCTAAGATTTATGATTTATGCGGACTTCCGTTGATGTGGCTCCGTTTCTGTGTATTTCTCCTGTCTCGGGGTAAAAGCCTGAATTTGTGTTTGATAGCGTTTATCCGTTTTTCGTGGTGAGAATCGGAATATCTGTCAGGCATCCATAGCCGATATGATAACGGATTGTGTCAGGTTCAGGCACTCTGTCGGGGGTAAAGCGGGGTGGTGCTTTGTCAGATATATCTTACCGTAACGCTTTTGTCGTATCGTTGTTCGAGCAATCGGCCTATATGGCGCATTACTTTGCGGCGCAATTCAAATTCGTCCACCATGTATAGTCCGCCGCTGCTACGGCTCGTTCCGAGGACTATCTCTATCTCGTCCGATTCGTCTACGGCTTTGCATATTCTGGCCGCCGCACCCTCTGTTATGGTGTACGATTCGCGGTTACGCAACATGTCGTACACTTTGTTGAGCGTCACTAAGCTCTCGGTTATGAATCCGATCCCCTCCATGTGCCACATCGGTTGCAGGTCTACATCTTCCGAATAGGGCTCTTTTATTATCTCCCGTCCTGTAAGCCCGCTTAACGAGCGTGCCAGATGATAGCCGCATATTATGCGCTCTCCGTCGAAGTCGTCTATCATGCCGGCCAGCTCCGGGAGCTTGTCTTCCGAGGCGGGAGGGCACGAGCATAGCATCAGTCTGCGCGTGTGCCTTATGGTCGCTACGGCGCAGCTTATGTCGTCGTTGGTCATATAGCCGTCGTTGCGGATAGCTTCGCCGAGTACTCTGGTGGCTATGTACGACGACGAGGCGTTCGGCTCTGCTTCTATAAGCCCCTCTATGTAACGTCCTACCTCTTTGCGTCCCCAACCGAACGGGTAACGGTCGCTGCCTTGTCCGCTCTGTGTGACGCCGTCGCTCATGGTGACTATTCTGTCCCCCTCCTGCAGCCGTATCTTGGCTACCGTTATCACTTGTCGTCGCGGACGTCCCGCTCCCTCCATCACTATGCGCTCACGTTCTGGCTCCATACATTTGCCGTCGCGTATTATGAACGATTGGGGGTTGTCGAACTCGATGATATTGCCGTAGCCGTTGGTGTGGTCGAAGAAGAATATGGTGAACGTGGAGTAACTGATTTTGCGGACACTGCATACCGGCAGGCTCTTGAGTATCAGTTCGGCGAGCGAGCGGATGTCGTTGTGGGCGTAGTCGAAGTTTATTATTATGGATGCCGTCAGCGTAGACAGTATGTTGGCCTTTACGCCGTGTCCCATGCCGTCGGAGAGTACGCCTAAGGTGCCTTGGCGCATACGACGGACCATGAAGGTATCTCCGCATATGCGTTCGCGGCCGCAGTTCTGTTGCTTGCAGGCTATGTCGGGATAGAAGTTGTCGTTGCTCATGTCTGACGATCGGTCGGCCGTGTGCCCGCCTACTTTTTAGTTGAGTTCTCCTCTATATGTCTTATCAGGGAGTTGAGTTTCTCCGTACTTTGCGACATCTCTTCGCCCAACAGGTAGCCTATCTTCTGCACCATAGCCATGTTCTGGTCTATGACGTTCTCTATGCGCAACGCTATCTCCCGCCGGAGCGCCGTGCCGTCGTAAGGCTCGCGCAACGTTATCATGGCGGAGTCGCCTCCTACCAGCGGTATGACCGAACCGTGGCGATGTCCGGCTCCCGAATCCACCGTAAGGTCGTTGAAAGGTTTGCCGGTGTGTAGCGTGTCGTAGAAACGGGCCACCACCTCATCGTTGAAAAGTTGTTCTATTTTGGTGCCTGTAAGGGTTCCGCTTTCGCGCGTCTCGTAGTCGAGGCAGTCGATGAACGGTTTGTTTATCACCGATATGCGTCCCTCTTTGTCGGCCACGAGCACAGCCAAAGGCAGGTTCTCGAGCACCGCTCTGACGGTCTGCGTCCATATACGCAGTTGTTCGCTCAGGGCACGGTTCTCCTGAAGAAGACGTTCGGCGGCCGGGGTGGTGTCGCTAAGTGACAAAGCACCTTTGGCGCATGATTTTACACAAGCGCCGCAACCGTTACAAAGCGACCTATTTATCTCGGGTATAGCCATTTCGGACTATTGATGATAGATTTATTCTATAAAATTAGTTGTAAATATAATATTTTTGTTTTACTTTGCACATATGTTCAATTCACAATTTAAGTAAATCTCATGAACGGCAAAGTAAAATGGTTTGATTCAGCCAAGGGTTATGGCTTTATCACGACCGAGACCGGCAACGATGTTTTTGTTCATTACACAGGCATCAACAAGGAGGGTTTTCGCGGCCTCGAACAAGATCAGAACGTAGTGTTCGAACTCGAAGAGGGAAAGAAAGGTCCTCAGGCAGTAAAAGTAGAAGTAGTAGAATAGTCTCCTGTCTGCAAAGACGGATTCTGTTAAATACATAAATCTTATTGTTTTTACCGCAAGCTCCGCCTTTTTGGCGGGGCTTTTTTGTCGTTTATGAATTGTATTTGATTTAATATTTTCGCACTGTCGTTCGGAGTAGGGAGCACATCGCGGTGGACGTAACCTATCCGTATGGTTGCGTATTTATCTGCTCTCTATGTCGGCCTTAAGGCTGAGTATTCCAGTGGGTTACCTCTATAGACGGGTTTTGGCTAAAACTGTAAAAGATTAATAGAGCCTCTGCAGATCGTAACTATTCGATCTGCAGAGGCTCTATTAACGCTGTATTATGTCCGGCTATTTTAGCGCGGATAGGCTTTTGCGCACTCGTGAGGCGTCGGTGACGTCGCGGCTGTATTCCGATATATGCACCGTGCCGCCCATAGATACTACCGGGTTACGATATTTCATTCCCGATTCGACGCTGTGACGCGCCGACATGTGAAACTCGCGGCATCCTGTATCGGCTCTTAGCTGTGCTATGTTGTTCTCGTTGACGCCGCAACCGGGCATTATTATTACACGTCCGGCCGATTGTTCGTTGAGCGATCTTATCAAAGCTGCTCCCTCGGGGGCGGTGGGCGCCTGTCCCGATGTGAGCAGACGGTCGAAGCCGAGGTCTATGATCTGGTCGAGGGCTTTTTGCGGGTTGCGGCATACGTCGAAAGCACGGTGGAAGGTGGTGGATAGGAACGCAGCCTCCGTCTTGAGGCGGCGGCATGTCTCCACGTCTATGTCGCCGTCCGGGGTAAGCGCGCCGAACACTACGCCGTCTACGCCGAGATCCTTGCACATGCGTATGTCGGCGAGCATGGCCTCTATCTCGTAGTCGTTGTAAAGGAAGTCGCCGCCGCGTGGACGTATGATGACGTTGACCGCTATTTGCAGGTGTTTGCGTGCAGCCAATATCTCTCCGTAAGACGGGGTGGTGCCGCCTTCGGGTATGCCGGCGCACAGCTCTATCCGTCGTGCTCCGCCCGTCTGCGCTTCGACGCCGCTCTCAGTGGAGTTGGCGCACACCTCGATCAAATAGTCCTCTTCTCTAAGGTAGTCTGTAATCATAATATCTGTTTTTGGTTATTATCTTACCGAATGGCTCACCACACGAATGTGTTGTGCCTTACCGTTATGTTGCCGGCTCCGTCCACTGCGCGCAATACCGCTCTGTGTGCCGTTTTGTTCCTCTCTACGTGCGAGCGGTCGAGACGGCAGAAGTACGTCGAGCTTTTGGGGTCGGCCTCGAGCAACACCCATTTGTCGTCGATAGTAAGCTGGTACCATCGCACTCCGGAGAGCTCGTCCTTTATCCTGTATGTTATCTTGTCTCCGGACAGGGTGCCTTTATCCCTGAATGCGGGTATCACCTCTGGAGCCTCCTCGTCGAGGGCCAGGGCGAATGTGCCGAGACGTCCTATCCGGGTCTCTATGCGGTTTCCGGAAAGACGTCCTCCCTCGCTCGATATTTTGCCGCCCGTGATGCGCGCCACTACGAGTTTGTTGCGTTTCTCGGCGGGTATGTCGGAACAGTCGAACGATAAGGCGGCATTTTTGTGCAGGTATATGTTGTCGTCGCCGAGCGTCGTTGTGCCTGAGCACAATCCGGGGGAGGGTATGTCGCGGCTTGAGGTCAGCAGAATAGATTCGTACAGGGCCCCTGCCGGTATCGTCAGCTTTACGGAGCCGTCCGAGTAGATGCCGCCGCAGTCCCACATTACAGGCATTGCTGTCTGTAGCGTGCTGTCTATAGTCTTTGGCATAGGTTCGCCGCGCTCTATGTGGAACCGCAGTGTGGATCTGTTGCCGCTGTCGTCGCAGGCGGTTATGTCTATAGTCTCCGTTCCGTCTATGGACGATGGGTCGATGATGCCGCGACCTACGGTGTTTTCATACGTAGATAGTCGGTTGTTGGGGGCTATGTAGGTGCGTATGAAGTCGTTGCGTGAGCCTCCTTTGGCGTCGAACGCTATCAGGGCGTTTATGTACTTGGTCTCCGCGAACGAGAAACGGTCGGTTCTGAATCCGAAAAGCGGTTGTTCGTTGCGGTTCACAGAGAGGCTGTAGAGGCCGAAGATGTTGCTGACGCCGTTTTTGCGTTCAGTAGTCTCGACTACGAAATAGGCGGGCCTACGTATCGTCAGAGTGTCCGGCGCTATTCCGAGGCTTCCGTCGGCGTTGCGCATCACCGGATATCTCTCCACGCGGCGGTGTATGGGCACCTCTTGTATAGTATCGGTCTCGTAGAGCGACACCGACACTATAGATGGGGCTATGTCGTCGGCTACATTGTAATATCCGCGGGCTATGATGTTGGTAGGCATCGACGAGCGTCCCTCTCTTATCTCGAAATGGAGGTGGGGGCCTCCGGACGATCCCGTGTTGCCGGAGTAGCCTATAAGGTCGCCTTTCTTGACCTTGAACAACCCGAACGAAGGGAAAAGGTCCACTGCAAAGGTGTGTCGTCGGTACTGTTCCGCCAAGGTGTACTCCTCCAATGCCGGGGCGAACTCCTCCATGTGGCCGTAGACCGACATGGAACCCAATGACGGATGCGTTACGTAGAGAGCGTGTCCGTATCCGGCGGGGCTTACGAATATGCGCGACACGTATCCGTCAGCCACCGCGTAGACCGGTTTGCCGGTGACTCCTCCGGTCTTCATGTCGACCCCGGAGTGAAAGTGGTTGGGGCGCAGTTCGCCGAAATTGGCCGAAAGGGATAGCGGCAGGCGCAACGGCATGGCGTATCGGCCCTCCGCCGGCAGATGGTCCTGAGCCGTGAGTCCGAAAGGCGACAAGGCGCATAACATTAATATGGCGAAGATTCTATTTGTCATTATAAAGGGCTATTGTTCCCACAAAAATAGCGCTTTTTATAAATAGACAAACGAAACGTACTTGATGGAGGAATGGATAGAGGGATGTATTTGATTATTAAACAGTGATTTGCACAGATTATTCCCGGGCGACCGCGGACAAACGAAACGTATCTCTACTATAATCCTACTATAATTCTACTATAATTTCGGGGGGCATTTCATGGCGCAGATGGAATGCTACTATAATTGAAGTGCGATTGAAGTATTATTCTTCGGTCGCACTTTTGTTATTAGGGGCTAAAAGACTTGATTTTCGGGGCTTTTGTAGGTAAGCAAGGGGTAATTTGCTACGATAATTTACAGCTCGTTTTTGGGGTATTTTAGGTGCCTTTTTTCTGTTTTTAGCCGCTGTTTAAATAGCATTAGGGAAGCGATACAATGTATCGATATTTAGAAAGGGGGGACATTTGGGGGGACAAATTGGGGGGACATTTATACTCATACAAAAACAGAGAGAGGGGGGACAAAGCGGGAAAGAGAGGGGGGACATTTTGCGAAAAAACACCCCCGATAGATAGGGGGAAACTACCCTATTTTTGGGCGATAGGAGCTAAAAGTGGGCCGTTTTTGGGGGGTGAACTACCATTTATTTTACGGGTTTGTTTGACGATAAAACACTGATATATTGTTGGATAATGTGTGTTGTAGCTATTTTTAGGCTGAAAAATATGTGTTTTTTAGATTTCGTAGGGCTTTTGAGGTTATTTTAATGCTAACAACATCATTACACGATACATCCCAAACATATCCTCAAATCGAACGACAAACGGAGGATATTCGCTATTTAAAGAGACACAAGTTACGCTATCATTATCGGGACCGGGCATAATCTTCTTTATGACAGAACCATTGCAAGTATCAAGTACATATACCTGTCCCCATATAACAAATGCGCGCTCATTTATACGTTTTATAAGGACGGTTGAACCGTTAGGATATTCAGGTGCCATACTATCGCCGACAACAGGCATAGCAAAATCAACACCGCTAATTGGAGATATAATCTTTTCGCAATCTTCCGTACGAACCGATGTAACAAATTCGTCCAAGGAGCCACCACGAGCAGAAACGGGAAGTAATGGAACAACAGTAAAATGATTATTAGTGGCAACTTTTTCCGTTATAGCATCTTTATCTTTTATCATTTGCCCCTCTCCAAATAATAGCCAGTTTCTATTTAATTCAGGAAATTCATTTAGAACTTGTTCTAATTTATTTGTTCCAAACCCACTCCTCATTGATGATATATAGCCGTTAGATAAACCACACTTCTCTTCGAATTGCTTTGTTGGGATATTCTTATACTTAATAAATGCTTTTATTCTACTCTTAACATCCATATAATCAATAAGATTAAATATTCGAACAATAGAAATATGCAACAATGTTCTAATAAACCTTGCTTTATTCGGAGCATTGTTCTATATTTGTACCGTCGCTACAGTGTAGCGACGTTCAAATATAAGTAAAAGATATGGAAAAACAGATTTTGTTACCTACCTCAGTTAAGCGTGAGATATTGACAACATTCGGCGTTGGTCGCGACAAGTTACGTGATGCGTTGACCTACAAGGTAAATACGCCTCGTGCTAAGATGCTTCGGGCGGCGGCATTCCAACGTGGAGGCGTTGTCTACACCGGTGAAACGGCACCGGCAGGGTTCACTCCTAAAGTAAAGACAAGTACTAATGGTGAGATTGTAACACAGCTATTGGGTGAACGCGTTGTCTTATACATCAACAAGAGACTTAACAAAGTAAGGCTGTTCATAAACAACGAGGACATATTTGCCGAAGAGAACGTAACCATTCAACGCTGGGGCGATGTCTTGTATTCTTTAAAACACCTTTATGAAAAACTTAACGCTTAGGCATGCCATGAAAAGCGAACGAGCAATAGACTACATCTCAGAAAAGAGCATCCCGGTTACATGGATGCCTATCGATGAACAGGCAGTGTACGATTTCGACGCCATGATGGCCGTCGCTATGGCGGAGGAGGATGCCGCTACAGAAAAAGTGGAGCAAGACAAAAAGAGTCTTGAGACTCTCTATGGAATACAGGATAATCTTGCCGAGGGCGATATTCGCACGGCCCAACTGTTGGTGTCGGATATGATCTGTGAGTTGGAGGAGTTAATAAGATAAGGTATGGAACAAGTAATGATACGATTTTTTGAAGCATTTTCGTGGATGCCGGTAGCGATGGCGCCCGTTGTTGTATCGGTAGTTTGTATGGGATGGTGTTTGTTACATATATATGAAACATCTAAAGCAATCGCCAAAGCAGAAAAAACTACCAATGAATCATCGGGGCACAAAGCCAACATCACTAAGTCGCCAAAAGGATCTATGTGTCGAAAACTGATAAAAAAAACTTCTCGCACCGATAGTACGAGAAGTCATAGCCGAATAAAAACAAATTAATTATGAACGAACGGGAAAAAGTGTACATCTCGGGCCGAATAAGCGGCCTGCCGATAAAAGATGTAGTCTACAAATTCCACAAAGCCGAAACATTATTGCGGGAACGAGGTTATGATGTGATTAATCCTCTGTATAACGGCCTTCCTACATCTTCGTCGTGGGAAAAACATTTGGCCGCAGACCTACTGTTATTACATGATTGCGACTGTATATATCGACTTGGTGACTCGGATGACTCCAAAGGGGCGCGACTTGAAATGGAGTATGCACAACGTATGGGTAAAGAGATATTGACAGGTGATTGTATATCAAGGCTCGTTATAGAGCCTGCCTTCGACTATATCGAATGCGGTGGCCTCCGGTGGGCACTCTCCAACGCCGGAACCGATGCCGAGAATCCTAACGGTAAGCTATACACGTTCGAGGAGGCGCTGGACCTTGAAAATGACACGTGGAGACTGCCGACACGTGACGAACAGGAAATATTTATTGACCGAACCTATTACGGTTTCGACGAGGGACGTAAGTCGATGACTTTCGTCGACCGTGAAACAGGCGTGAAGCTCGAGTTTCCCGCTGTCGGGTACCGCAGTACGTCCGGTACGCTGTACTTTGCCGGTACGGACGGGTTCTATTGGTTGTCTACGCAGGGCAGTTCAACCGGCGCGTACGACATGTACTTCAGCAGCGGCAATGTGAGCACGGGCTACAACGATAAGCGAGTCGGATTTAGCGTGCGCTTAGTTCGCCGATGAAATTGGACACACAAAGATAGTGATTCTTTCCACGAACGCATAGGCGTTATCCGGAGCGATACCGGCGCGGGAGCAAACGACGACAGTGGATATGGAATATTTCAACAAGAAACTGTGTGTTTCGGCAAAGGAGTTACAAACGGTCATGAGCACCGAATCGTATAAAAAGTTGGTAAGTCGCAAGCAGGTCGAAGTCGCCCGTCGCGGTGGCGGGTACGGTCGTTCTGCACTGATAGTCGTCGACTCTTTGCCGGAGAAGTATAAACAAGCCGTTAAGGCGGCTTTCCCGGACGGCGGCAAGACAATATTGTTAGAACTACTCCGCGAGAACTTCGAGGTCGACAGCGAGGCCCGTGAGGTCCTGTCGGGGTTCGTGCTCGAAGATGGCGGGCACCTCAAGCCTGAGAAAGTTCTCGAATACACCGTGAATGCAAGCGTCATAAAGACCATCGTGAAGTTAATGAACACCGCCTCCGAGTTGCGCAAGAGCAAAGGCGACAGGAGCCTTCAATGGGATGACATGACAGCTGTGGTAGCCCTGTGCAAGCAGGAATATAAGCACACCCTACCGGGGAGCATGCCAAGACTTCGCCGTAAGGTCGCCGACTATATGAAATACGGTCCTCTATCACTCATCAGCGGCAAGATAGCCAATCAGAACGCCCGTGAAGTCAATTACAAGTTAGAACGCCTGTTCATGTCGTTAGACAGTCTGCCGACAAGGCCATACGCCACGGTGACGGCTGAGACGTACCGGCAGTTCCTGTACGGCGAGATAGAGGTCTACGACCCCGAGACGGGAGAGATGTTCATGCCCGGCGATTTCTACGACAAGGACGGCGACCCGATAGAACTTAGCGACAGGACCATCCAGCGCTATCTGAACAAAATGAAAAACAAGGCGCTGCGGGCAAAGGGTCACGATACGCAATACGACTTCAATAACCGTTACACGCCGCACCATTTTAGGAAATCGCCTGTCATGTCATTCTCTAAAATATCACTCGACGACCGCGACCTGCCGAGGAAGATTCACGGAGGGAGCCGTGTAAAGGCTTACTACGCCTACGATGTCGCCAGCGGGTGTGTGATAGGTTACGCTCACCGTCGCGACAAGGACACCGGGCTATTCATAGACTGTCTGCGGTCGATGTTTTGGACGATAGAACACAACGGATGGAACTGTCCGGCCGAGGTTGAGATAGAACACCACCTCACCAACCAATTCGCCGACACTCTCTTGCAAGCTGGGGCGGTATTCCCGTTCGTGCGTTGGTGTAACCCCGCCAACTCGCAGGAGAAGCGTGCCGAACATTTCAACCGCGCCAAGAAATATCAGATAGAGAAGCGATCGCAGGTGGGTATAGGCAGATGGTGGGCCAAAATGGAGGCCAACCGTCCCCGGGTGGAGAAGATCTACGATGAGAAAAACAATACCTACAAGGAGTCCACATACGACTATGACCAGATAGTCGCCGACGATATCAGGTCGATACGCGACTATAACAATATGATGCATCCCAATCAAAAGAGATATCCGGGCATGACCCGGTGGGAGGTGTTGACCGGGTGTCAAAACCCGAATCTACGACCTATGAACAAGGCTCTTTTGTGCCGTTATATCGGCGACTCGGTCAAGACGACCATACGCCGTAATATGTATTGCTCGGTGGCCGGAAAGAAGTTCATGTTGCCCACTCCCGAGATAATAGAACGTCTGCAAAGCGAGCAGGTGACGGCCTACTACATACCTACCGCAGATGGCGAGGTCACCGAGGCTTACATATATCAGGGCGATAGCTTCATAACCAAGGTAGAACCGGTGACAAGGTACAACGAAGCCCGGGCCGAACAAACCGAGGAGGACGTGGCGGCATTCGAGGCGCAGTCGAAATACGTCAGTCGGTTCCGCGGCATGATGAATAAAGACAAGGTGCAGAAGATAGCGATAATGCCGCGCATCGAAGATGAGCCGGAAGTAGAGATAGTCCCGACCACACCGTCTGTGTCGAAGGAGACTATAAAGACACCTCTAAATTACGCTCAAATGGCATTACAAGACCTTTAGAACAATATTAAAACACAATAGGTATGATGACAAACGAACAGAAAAGCCGGATACTCGCGGCCATCGCCGAGAACCGTAAGAATTACGCCAGCGATGCCAAACACGCCGTAGCCCTCGGGGTCTCGACATCGGTTTACAGTAATATCAAAAAGGGCGATACCGACCGTAAGCTGAGCGATGCCGGGTGGGTGTCGATAGCCCGCCGTCTCGGTGTCAGCCTCAGCGGCGAGAAAGAGTGGCAGATAGTCAAGACACCGGTGTTCGAGTATGTGACAACACAGCTTGCCCTGTGTCGCGAACAGGGGCTATCGGGCATCATTTGCGACCTGCCCGACATAGGCAAGACAGTGGCGGCAAGGTGGTTTGCTCAGAACACACCTAACACCGTGTATGTTGATTGCTCGCAGGTAAAGACGCGCCCGCGACTGATACGTCATATAGCCCGGCAATTCGGCGTGACCTCCACGGGCCGCTACATAGACGTGTATGACGATCTGGTCTATTATCTGCGTTCTCTCGACAGACCCATGATAATACTCGATGAGGCGGGCGACCTCTCATACGAGGCGTACCTCGAACTGAAAGCGCTATGGAACGCCACCGAACACCACTGCGGGTGGTATCAGTTAGGCGCCGACGCCTTGAGGGCGAAGATAGACCGGGGCATAGAGTACGCAAAGGTGGGCTATGCCGAACTAAAGAGTCGATTCGGCAACGTATATCAACGCATATCGCCGACGGACAGCAAGGAGAGAGAATCGTTCATGATGACGCAGGCTGCCATGATAGCCAAGGCCAATGCCGGAAACGACATCAATGTTAAAGAGATTGTACGAAAGAGCGGAGGTAGTCTGCGCCGCGTCTACACCGCATTAAACAAGCAATGACATGTCAAGAGCTTACACACCTACAGAGGTGTTACGTAAAAAAATTAAGGCCTTGGCACTCACCGGGGAGTGGGAGCGGGCGTTCGGGAGGCCAGCCTACAACGAGCGCTGGTTCATAGATGGCGAGAGTGCCTCGGGCAAAAGTGTATTCGTAATGCAACTGAGCAAGATGCTGACAGAGTTCGGTAAAGTGGCATATCTACCACTTGAGGAGGGGCTTAGCCTATCGCTACAACGACGACTCGAGACCATGAGAATGAAAGAGGTTGACGGCTCGTTTACGATATTAGTCAAAGACTCTATAGAGGACCTGATTTCTCGCCTCGCCAAGCCCAAGAGCCCTCAATTCATAGTTATCGACTCGGTTCAGTATATGGGTATGAGTTTTCTGCAGATAAAAAGACAGTTGCTCGATGCGTTTCCGCGAAAGTCGTTCATATTCGTGTCGCAGAGTTACAAGGGCGAGCCGAAAGGGAAGACGGCCAATGACCTACGATACGACGCTGGAGTCAAGATAAATACCCGTGGGTTCAGAGCATACTGTGCCGGCCGATATGTCGACGATGCGGCAGCTTATTACACCATTTGGCCGGAAGGAGCGGCAAGATACGATTTAAACGATAGACTATGATTGAGATTGAATATAACTGCGGCTATTGGGAGGCTTACGTGGATGGCTCGCTCTACACCTACAACGAAGATTTGCGGACAGTGCTCGAATACCTGTCGAGACAGGCTTATTTGATAGAAGACTTAATAAAATGACGTCATGGGTTACGAAAGATTTTACAGCTTACTGAACCGGTTGCCGGGCCGGAGCGACGATACCAAAGACGATTTGATAGAACGGTTCACCGGCGGTCGCACCACATCGCTCCGTCAAATGACCGAACAGGAATACCGGGCGATGTGTGAAGCCCTCGAAGAGGAGACTGGACGACCATTGCGTAAAAGGCGTTCGTCGGTCTTGCGGTTGATGCAGCAGATAGGAGTAGATACCACCAACTGGATACGTGTGAATGCTTTTTGCCTAGACAAGAGAATAGCCGGGAAACGGTTCGCCGAACTCGACTGCGAGGAACTGGAGGCTCTTGCGGTGAAACTACGAGGCATAGTCCGCAAAGACGAACGGAAAAGCGAAGTAAAAAAGACATCGTGTCATGTAGTATTGATCAAACCTAATATACGAGAATCATGAAAGCTAATATTATCGGCCGCACGGCACGAGTTAAGAGCGACGTCAGGCAGCTCGGCGGCAAGGAGGTGTTCGTACTATGCGACGCCCGCCGGATGCTCCTGCCCGCAGAGGTACTCGACGATTATGAATACCGCACAGGCGGAGCTTATCCTCCGGAAACAGAGGATGAAGTGCTGGTAGTATGGGGCGGCAGACATGTCGCATTAATGAGTTTGTCAGAATTAACCTTTTAAAACAATAAGATTATGGAAATCAGTCTAAGTGACCTTACACAGGAACAGCGTAGAAAGTTACAGGAAGAGTTAAAGGCCAAAGAACAGGCCGAGAAAGAGGCGTATGCCCGCGAGGTGGAGACGTATCGGGATATGGTCTCGGAGGCGGTGACAGAGTGTTTCGGCCGATGCAAAGAGACCAGCGAGATGCTAGCCAGACAGAAAGCCGACATAAGAGACTTATTTCATGACGCTCTCGAGCTGAAAGCTAAACTATACGGCACCAAAGACGGCCAACAGTCGCATAACTTCATCAGTCGCGATGGTAGATACCGCATAAGGCTCGGGTATAACGTACTCGACGATTACGACGACACTGCCGAGGCCGGTGTTGACATGGTGAAAGAGTATCTTGAGGAGCTACGTGCATCGGGGCCAAGCGCACAGGCGGCTGTCGATATCGCCATGTCTCTGTTGGCTCGCGATCAGAAAGGAAACCTCAAAATGTCGCGCATAGTGACACTTCGCAAACATGCCCAGCGTAGCGGCAATGCGAAATTCATTCGGGGGGTAGACATAATAATGGATGCTTACCAGCCTACCAAGAGCAAAGAGTTTGTACGCGCCGAATACAAGAACGAACGGGGTGCATGGGTAAACGTACCACTCGGAATGACGGAGGCGTAGGCTATGAAAAGAAATGAAACGCCGAGGAGTCGCCTTACGGATATTACATATAATCTCCGGCATGGTGACATGAAACAGATAGCTAGCATGGCACACTGTTCGTGTAGTACGGTAAGCAAAGTGCTTAACGGTCTTTGTTCGCAGACCACAGACAATGCCATGAACATCATCCGCATAGCGGAAGAGTTCGCAAGGCGCAATTCTATGTGGCGAAAAAAATAGAGCCCCGAAAGTTTCAACTCCCGGAGCCCCTGACGACAGGAGCAAAGATAACGAAAACTTTTTGAAAGGGCAAAATAATGGCGTACAATCGCAAAGGATATTTTCGCAGGGCCATAGCCATCAAAGAGCTGGCCGAGCAATATTACGAGCCGGAACGTCACGACAGATGCTGGAAAGCAGTATGGCGACGGCATATCTATCCAAGATACGGGATTTGTTACGACACATTTTTGACCTACCTGCAGGAGGCTCGGAAAGCTGAAACTTCGTGTATCGAATCCAAAGAGCAGATGTTACCTTTGTTGTTCAGTTGAAATAAGAGGCCGGCTTTATCGCCGGTCTCTTATTTTTATGGCGTCGTTGTCTAGAAACGCCGTCTGAAACGTGAATATCCACTCTCTCAAGCCGTCATCGCGGCTTATCTTCATCAATCGTTTGCGGGTTACGGGAGCAAAGCAGTCGTCGCCGAGGCCTTGAAGTGTCCGGTAGACCTTTTGCAACAATTCATACGAATCGAACGATTGTTCGGGGTTAGGCCGGGCGGCGGAGCCTCTGACTAACGGCATATCCGTCACGCTTACTGTGAACTCTATCTTGGCTAATTGCTGTCCTTGGCCACTGTCGGAATACTCGCCGGAAGAGAAGCCGATAAGAGCACATGGAAAGTTGACGGGCGGTTTTTCTCGGTAGAAGTCGAGTTGCCCCCAGTCCTCAGCAATATATCGCAGATCGGGCACTCGTTCCTTGAGGGCCGACTGGACGGACGAAAGGATGTGTTTAATCATGGCTTGATGTTTTTTAAGAATGCTTCTATGTTCTCTTTTACGACCTTATCGGTAACTTCGCCGACATGGTCGTGATAACCGATAAACTGCCGTTGCGGCATAGTTATCTTGCTCTTCTTCGTCAGAGCCATGTTACGCCAAAACAAGGCATCGGCTGTTAGTTTAGTGTTGTGCCTGCCTACGGCCACCTTTTTCGTCCTGCGGTTGTAGGTGAGGCCCCCGATAGATTTGTAATACATTGCCCAAAAGAACTTGCGCATGCGTGGTGTTATCTTTATGTCGCCGCCCTCGTTGTGTATTCCGACATAGGGGGTGTCCGAAGTCCATTTTAAAGATGTGGCGTTGGTCGAACAACGGAGACTTCGCCTCAAGCGTCCCGAATTTATTAAGAGTGATCCACGCACATCTCTCTTACGTTTTGGCCACGGACGGTCGAAAAAGGCTTTGCGTTCGAAGTTGCGGTCGAACTCGTCGGAGAGTTCGACACGCAGGTCGGAGATAATATTTTTGATAATATTTTGTTTACTCATAAAGATTACATATATTTGCATACAGAACCATTTGAAAGGTAAGTAGCTTGGATTGCAGTTCCTTGACCCACTACTTTTTGAATGGTTTTTTTATGTGTCTCAGTATTCCTTGTCCATCGGATATACTGTGTATATAGCAAGACTCACCAAAAGGAAACTCTCTTACGACTATCCATGATTTTTCATTCTCGATGACTACTTCAAAAACATGAATTGTTATCGCCGGGTTATGTTTGTCTTCCCCTTGTCCGATATACCTTGATGCCTTTATAATTTCGGGCATTCTCAGCAACATCTCATTTTTAGCTTTGATGAGCTTGTGTGGCTGATTGAACCACTCTTTTATGCCTGCGTTTGTAATAGTGATAGACTTTTTAAAATCACTATTAAAGAAACTGGTGCCGACCAAACTTTTGGCTTCAGCTCTAATCTCCTTACTTCGAGCACGCATAGCCGTTATGTCGACCAATCCCTTGACCTCCTCCGGCGCTTTCAGATACGGATGTTTGGCGGGGAACAATCTCAGCTCCTTACCCGGATTGAATCTGAACATCATCTTTTTAGGCTCTTTAGTCATATCCTCACCGAGCCTCATCGCCTTTTCGCTATCGCTACGGAGATATTTGCCCTTGCGCACCTGTACGACGGTGCATCGGCAGTTCCATCCGTTGGGCGGCATAAACGAGTTCCAGAACGCATCGTCGGGCGGAAGCGTCGTATCCGCCAATGCGGCGTGTTCTTCGCGCACCCTGTTATCACCGGCTGTACGATATTGCAGGTCGTATCTGTCGCCGTCCTGCTCGAAGTCATGCCACCTGACGGCCATCTGCGAGGCCGCCACCGCGTGGTGATATTCGGCCTGCAGCCAGTTGTGGTTATAGCGCTCGTTAATCTTGGCTACGTCATCGTAAAACTTGTCGAATGGCCGGACGTTCCCTTTGTCATCGACAAGGGACAGGCCCACCTCTTTGAGTGAGTGGTATGTTTTGAAACCGGAAAATACGAAAGCATTGTTCTCAAGCGCCGCCGTAAGTTCTCCAGGAGTACTTTGGGTGATGCTTTCGGAGATGGCTTTTTGCAAAACATTATATGTATGCCGAATCACGTCACGCACAGGCTTCTCTTTAAGCATCCCGGCAGTGAAGCCACCCCTTTCGCGTACCAGTTCAGCCGCACATCTGAAAGCCTCATCATCGAATGCAGGCATGCTGTCGCCCTGTTTGGCGGTAAGCGCATCGCCATGCGGAGAATATAACCCATCGACGGCTTTTCGTAGCCCCGAGTAGTGTATTCTATCGGGGCTCAGTCGAAAAAACCGGCGGACATGTCAGTAACAGAGCCGAGGCCGAGAATAGGCTTGTCGACCACATCTATGCCGAACTTGCTCTTGAGATAGTCGTTAGGGACGTCCTTGTACGGCAAAACCTCCGTAACCATTTTCCACAACTTCTCAGGGTCTTCTTCTTTGTCATAAGTGAACGTCAGACCCTTCGGCAGATAACCTATCTGCACCAAAGCAGGGATAATGACACTATTACAGTAGTTCTCCACCATCACCCTGTCGGCGGCGGTCAGGTTGTCGCGCAGACGCATCGACGACTCCTCTTTAGACCGGTTGCCATTGACGGTATCCTGACCGAGTACTGCTCCGGATATGAGCATGGATATCTCGGTATTACACAGGTTTATGAGATTACGGTAAACATCGCCGTTGGTATTGGCGCTTTGGGCGAACTCGAATACCTCGGACTCGTCGATGACAAACCATGCGGCGGTACCCATATCGCGCATCATTGTCTCAGCTCGAGCGAGCATCTCGGGATCTTGAGTATTAGTCTTGAGATAACGGGGCGGAATGCCGTATATCTCGCACAACTCCGACCAGCACGACTGGGCGAAGCGCTTGAATAGCACGTGCGGAATGGCCTTATTGAGAAGTCCGTAATCGTGTTGTCCTCCGAATTCGAGCAACCACACGCCGAACTCGTGGGTATCGCGATAGCGGACACCGGCGGTGTTGTTCTGGTCGTATAGTAGTAGCCCTTTTTCCGGCACCACATTGGTGCGCGGGATGAGACCTACATGTATCTCGCCATTTTGTGGTGTGGTTATCTCAATAAGGGTGTGTCCGTAGAGAATGCTGTCGAAACAGTGGCCTATCAGCTCCGTCATCCATGGCGTTTTGAGTAGCTCAGTCTCCTGTACGACTTCACCGTCACGCCTTAGTGAGAACGGCGTTGCCAATAGACTGTTTCGTCGTAAATCCACCTGCGAAGCGAGCAGTGCGTCGGTCATTACATCATTCTGTAATTGTACTAACTTGACGCGCTTGGGATTATCGACATTGTCAGCGGCCTTAAGAGCGGACTGCCATGTGCTTATATCGGCTCGTGTTCGGCTGATAGTCCGAGGAATGAGTCGCGGGGTGTATCCGTCTCTACGTACAGCCGTTTTAGCGGGAGCTTTTTGCGACTCGCCATCGCCGAGGGCCAAGCGAACTAATGAGCTAAATGTGTCTTTAAATGCCATTATAACGACGCTTTTAATTGTTTAATAATCGTGGTGAAACTTCGCCCGGCTACCCATCTTAATGCGTGAAACAACCTCTCCGGAGTCATCGATTCTGAGGGGTAAGTCGGGGGCGATCTGCTTTTTGGATATTCTTGAAAGCCATGTTATGGCATTGTCGTAGTAGACTTTTAGTCGTTCGAAAATCATGTCGGCATTCGACAGCCTGACAAGATACCATACGGCCATGCTCTTTATGTGCTCTACCAGCAGGACGTTACGTTCCGCGCCTGTGGTCGAGAATATCTTATCCGTGTCATACTGCGGTTTGAGATAGCCGATAGCCTCCTCCATGGCGGCCATTATGGCTTGATCTATTGTCTCGGGATCATCGGTTATCTGATCGAGCTGCCAGTCGTAAATGACCGACATCAATTCTGACTGCGTTATAAACATCACCAGTGACGATTGTGCCGCTCTCCGAACCTATATGAAGATGCGTCGGATGAATTGCGACGGTTTAACAAGAATATCGCTCCCTCAAGAGCATCGGGGGCGTCATCATGAGCGCGTGAGCCTTTCTGAAACATCAGCAACTGTTCTACGAGCACGCTCATGCCCGGACTCTCCCTCTCTCGTTCGTTGAATACCACCAAGCCTCTTTCGAATAGCGGTTGAAGCGCCTCAATACGAGCGAATTTGTCGGGCTTCCTGCGCTTATCTCCGAGCAATGGCATCTGCATGCCGCATGCTGCACCTGCCTTGCGGAACTCGTCGAGTATCAGATCTTGGATAAAGTTCGCCTCCATCCAGTAACGCACAGGTACGCGCCCGGCAACCCATTTGTGAATACCGTAATGCCACCCTACCAGTCTGCTGATGGTTGTCTGCGCGGCGAACACTTTCAACACATGGAAGATGCCCTCATGAGTCTTTCCTAACAGGACAGTGGCTTTGTAGTCATTGACCGTACCGCTCTTGAAAGACGGGTCGGTATAGCACACGAGCGAGCGATACTTGTGCAGTTCGAGCATCTTGCCGTAGCGAATATCCTTTTCTCGGAACACAGACCCCTCGACCTGAGGATCGTTCATGTATTCCTTGGCAAACATCCGCTCCCCCATCGTAGTGCGAAGTCTCCTTATTTCATCTATCGAATAGTTCTCGGGCCACGACGGTCGCCCCTTGGAATCGAGGGCGTTGACACGCACATGATGCACTCCCGGGCGCGCTATGTATCGGGTCAGCACACTGTCCTTTCCTATGCGGTTACCAACCATGACGAACCGGCCACGACCCATAGCCATAGCGCCTATCAGTGCCGACATCGTCCACTCGAAAGTATCTCTTACCCTCGTAGGATTACGGACCAGTATGTCGTCGTCGATATCGTCGATACCGATATAGTCGGGGCGTTGTCCTCTGTTTTTAAGGCCTCGCGGCGACTGCCCGCGACCTATAGACACGAACGTACAACCCTGTGCTGTAGTGAAGCGACCCGAAGCCCAGTCCCCAGCCTTGAGCTGAGGGCCGAAGTCGGCAACAAAAAGTTCATTGCTCTCGAGCTCGGCCTGTATGTCCTGTAAAAGCCCGGTGGCCGCATCTTGGCTCTTGCTCGCCAATACCATCATATTGACCTGTCGGGGACTCTGAATCATGAGCCACAGCGGAACCAACAGACACAAGTGCGTACTTTTAGCATGCCCTCGCGGCCACTCGAATGCGGCGCGACCATCTGGATGGTGCAATATCCATTCGGCCGCCGCTATCTGGAACTTTGCTGATTGGCACTTGGCCAGATGGGGAAAATACGTTTTTACAAAATAATCGTAGTTCTTGCGTGCCCTCTCGATACGAGACTTACGTTCCGTTTCAGTGTCGCCCCTCAGATATCCGGTGGATGAGACGAGCGCTTTGCGTTGCTCCCACCTGTCCCATAACTCCTTACTGATTCTCGGCATTGCGACGATATAAAATGAACTTATCCTGTAAGCCTGTTATCAATTCTATAAGTTCTGGGGTTATCCGATCGTCGGTCAGCGACTCTTTTTCCAACCACGACCCGAACGCTATAAACGCATATATCAGATCGTCAATGCCGGCCTCTCTCTTGAATGATTTGAGTTGTCGCGTTATCTTGGCGAATGCAGCAGGGTTGAAGTCTTCGCCCGCTTCAAGCATATCGTTGAGCTTGGCCAACAGTTTGTTCGCTATCTGTTCCGGCGAGATGTTGCGGGCCGCTCGCTTGGCTTCCCATCCGCCTGACTGTACCCAGTTAGATATTGTCGATTCGGTAATACCCACCTTTCGGGCTACCTCTTTTTGTGTCGCCCCATCCATATATAACAGTTGGGCATAGTCGTATTTTTCCGGATTTCGTGTTTTGAAATTTCTTGCCATGTCTTATGTGTTTTTCATGACAAAAATCGATGTAAAAACGAGTGTGTAAAAAAATAGTTGGAACCCTTTAGGCGATTCTTTTACAGCTGGTTACATGTTGCGTACTTTGCCTTGAAATCAAAAAAGCACAGGTGGGTAAAATGAGCAAATTTGTAATCTCAGATGAGTCTGTCAAAAACAGCCACGGTTTCTATTTGCAGAATTCCGGCGGCGACTTCACTCGCTTTTCAAACAACCCGGTCATGCTGTTGGAGCATGATCCGAAAGATGTTATAGGAAAATGGGTCAACCTTGCCATTAATGGCGCTCGCATCACGGCCGATGCGATATTCGACAAGGATAGTGCCAAGGGTGCCGAGGTAGCCGGACAGGTCGAAAGAGACTACTTGATAGGCGCGAGCGTAGGAATCATAGTCAAACGTGCCGAATGGCGCATTAACCCGCTATCCAATGAAGAGGAATTATACGTTACCGAGTGGGAATTGTTGGAGGTGTCAGTGGTATCCATGCCAGCCAACCCTGTCGCACTTAAGGTCTACTCCGATGCCGCTACGCCGGTTGCCGACACAGAACTCTCGGCTCACCTCGACAAGATCGTGAAATTATCCATGACAAATATCGAACGAATGAACATTGCACCAACATTGACGACCGAGGCTCTCACGGTTCTCGGTCTTAATGCCGAAGATTCGGCATTCAAGGCGAGTGCCGCCATAGTTAAGATGGCCGCCGATCTTAAACAGGCACAGGATGACCTCGATGCCATGAAGCGAGCCAGGGAGGATGAAGTCAAGGCGCGGGCCGAGGCACTCGTATCAAATGCCCTTGCGGCCGGAAAGATAACTGCCGACCGTAAGGAGGCTTTCATAAAGCTCGCCTTATCGGACTATGCGGCGGCGGAGTCTGCACTATCCGCAATACCGAGTAAGACAACATACGGAAATCGCATAACGCCGACAGCGTCGCTATCGTCGACGGCATCCGTTCATGACGACTGGAACTATCACGACTGGAAGAAAAACGACCCGGCAGGCCTTGAGAATCTTCGTGTCAATAATCCCGATGAGTATGCGTCAATACTCAAAAAATCGCGTAAATAACAAATAAAATACACGTATATGGCAATAGAAAAACAGATTTGGATCGACCAAATAAAAGAAGAGTTCACCCCCGACACGAGCTTCTTGTCGGCTTCAGATGACCTGTCGGAACTTGTCGAACACAACAAGATTAACCTCGCCGCAGCCGGTGTGGATCCTGAAGTATTAATTGACAATACGACCTATCCCGTTGCCACTAAGTCACGCGAGGACGTACCCATAGAGGTGTTGTTGCATACGCTCGACACCGAGAATACGGTGGTGCGTAACATAGAAGAGATGGAATCGTCGTACAAGAAGATGGAGTCGGTGATAAGAGGACATAGACGTAGCTTGCAGAGCAAGGCCGCGATGTTCGCAGCTAATGCATGGGCGCCGCAAAGTCATACGACTATGACGCCGGTATTGCAGACTACAGGTATAGCTGACGATACCAAGCGTAAACGAATGACATTCGCCGATCTGTTGTCTTTAGAGCGCGCGTTCCGTAACATGAACGCTCCTCTCGACAGGCTCGTTCTTGTCCTCTCGCCGGACCATTTGTGTGACCTTCAGCTCGAGAATATGACACTGTATCGTGCGGCGATGGATACTAAGAGAGTGGGAGCATTCCAGCTATTCTCGTACGCCGATCTGCCGTATTACAATACTGCAGATAAGGCCAAACTCGCCCTTGGTGCCGCCACAGATGACACCAGTGCACAGGCTTCTATAGCTTACGTCAAGACGGAGGTGGTCAGAGCGGTTGGTAACGTAGATATGTTCCTTAACGAAAAGTCGGTCACGGAGCGTGGCGATGTAGTGGGCTTCCAGATGAGATTTACAGCAATGCCGTATCAGTCGAAGTACATCGCATCCATATACTCCAACAGAGAGGCGTAACTATGGATGACCGCATAAGTGCTAACATAACACTGTGGGAGGCTGTCAAGAGTCAGACAGCTGTGCGCCTCGGGTTGGGCAACACGCCCGGACACGAGGAGATCGAAAACATGAAGCGTGTCGCCACTCGAATATTCGAACCCCTCAGGCGTGATGTTGCCGATGGAAAGCCTCTTGCGGTCACCTCCTTTTTCCGCTCGGCGGATGTTAACGCCGCAGTCGGCGGCAGTCTATCATCGCAACACACTCGCGGGGAAGCAATGGATATAGACGCCGACATATACGGAGGATGTACTAATCGCGAACTTTTCGATCACGTGAGAAGTAATCTCGAGTTCGACCAGTTGATATGGGAATTCGGCGATAACCGCTCTCCCGATTGGATACATGTATCACTAAAGGCCTCGGGTAATCGCCGAGAAGTATTGCGGTCGGTAAGGCATGGCGGTAAAACGGAATACTACAAAATATGACGGACATAGCATTATCCATAGCCAGCATGGCGTTAAGTGGCGGTGTGCTCGGCGCTCTTCTCTTCTATCGTCAGAAACAACGAAAAGAGCGGGCCGAGGCAACAGCGGCCGAAATAGATAACCAGTCGTCGATAAACGAGGAATATCGTAAGGTTACCGAAGAGTGGAAGCGTATTGCGGCAGACACTCGAGATGAGCTCGGCAAGGCCATTAAGCAACTGCATGAAGTGCGAGCCGACTGCGATAAGATATTGCAGGAAAACGTGCGGTTGAGAATATCCGCCGAGACCGACAAGGTGCGGTTGTGTCACGTTAGAAACTGCTCTAACCGGGAACCGTATACAGGGTATTGATTAAAAACTAAAAACGATGAAACATCTGATATTTCTATTATTCGTCGGCACGCTTTTATGTAGTTGCCGACCCTCGAAACCTCTGAGTGTAAACGAGAGTGTTCGTGACAGTATTGTCGTTACGGAAGTAGTGCGCGACACTGTCGTAACCGTCGAGCCCGACAGCTCCATGCTTAGAGCACTCATGGAATGCGATAGTCTCGGACAGGTGAGATTGTCCCGGCTTCTCGATTACGAATCGGGAAAGAGGACAAGGCCTCCCATGGTAAGCATTAATGACAACGTGTTAATCGCCAAATCAGTGGTCGACTCCATGAGCATATATCTAGAGTTTAAGGACCGATATAAAGAGCATTATAAGACCTCTTATAAAGTAAGCGTTGTAGAAACGAATCGGTTGACCGGATGGCAAAAGCTACGACTGCGCCTAGGCGAACTCTTTATAATAGCGACGGTATGTGGATTAGTTCTGTTTGTAATAAGAAAATACAGGTAAACGTGAAAAAAGAGAATAATAGTAATACGGAGGTATTGCCCGATACAAAGGAACAGAAAAGGACCGAGATACCCGATAAGCCTAAAGGTAAACGAAAGGTGAATGAGTTCGAAGCTATCGCGCAACGATACGCCAAGAGCTATCCGAAAAACAAGGTGTTTTACATAACCTCCGACAGACAGGTGTTCTTGTCCGATAATAAGTGTCTTGCTGAGATGCACCAACGCACCATAGGCACGGGCGAGGTTGTAACGATTAAAATAGACTGATCATGGGAAATCTACCGGGCGTATATATCACCCTTGGCAACGGTAATCTCGGCCGTACCGCATCGACAAGCGACGGCGTGGCGGGCCTCGTCCTCACGGGAAAGGCCGTAGAGGGCAAATTAGAACTCAACAAACACTATCTCCTGTCCGGCACCGCCGACTTGGCGACACTCGGAATCGCCCCCGAAGACAATAGACTAATCGACAAGGAGGTGCGAGCCTTTTATGCACATGCCGGCGAGGGTGCCGAGCTTCATCTGCTCGTAGTGGCCGAGGCGACCACTCTTACGGCAATGTGCGACCCGGGCGATGGCTCTCCTGTCGGCAAGTTACTCGATGCGGCGGGCGGACGCATCCGCTTGTTGGGTGTGAACAAGATCCTTCCGGAGGAGTATGACTTAGTTACCGACCAAGGCATCGATGCCGACGTAGTAGCGGCTCTTGAGAAGATACAGCAGAATGCCGAGGCTGCTCGAAAGGCGATACGACCTTTTAGAGCACTGCTTCCGGCAGTAGCATGGACAGGGTCTACAGACAACCTATACAAGCCGCGTTCGAGCTCGTACAATGATGCCGCTCTCGTCTTAGCCTCAGATGACCCGGATGGGCATACGGCAGCCATTGGTCAGGTATTGGGCCGAGCCTCCAAGATAGAGGTCCATCAAAGCATCGGACGCGTCAAAGACGGCGCTATCGCCACGACAGGTTACTTTACCGACGGAAGCCTATATACAGACCGTAGCGGCATGGCTGAGATACTCAACGATGCCGGTTACATATTCTATATGAAGTACCCGACCCGTAACGGATGCTACCTGAACGGCGACCCTATGGCCGCACCTGTTACCGATGATTACTCGCAGCTCTATCTTGGGCGCGTTGTAGACAAGGCTGTGACCATCATATACGACACCTACATCACCGAGGTACTCGACAATATCTCGATAAACGATGACGGTACGCTCGATCAGAATCAGTGTATATATCTGCAGAATCAGATTATAGACGCTGTAACTTCGCAGATGGATGGCCAAATAAGTAGTTTTGACGCATATATCGATCCGGCACAGAACATACTTGCTACTGGTAATCTTCAGGTGTCTACATCCATTGTTCCGATGGGCGTTATCAACCGGATAAACGTCGATTTGGCTTTTAGTAACCCCGCAAAAACATCTGACTAATGAAAATGAGAATCAATGCGCGCGAATACGCGTGGGGCGATGTGTCAATAGTTCTGTTCGGTCAGCCGGTACTCGGCATCCGAGGCATTGACTACAATCAGAAAAAGAACAAAGAAGCCCTATATGCCGCCGGACGATATCCTAAATCTATTCAGCATGGCCGTCGCGAATCGGAGGGGACGCTCACCATTCTGCAGAGCGAGCTGATCGCACTGAACAAGTCGGCCATCGCCGCCGGATACACGGACATCCTCGATGTCGACATGGATATACAGGTAGCGTATGCAGACGCCAGCGGCATAACAACGATAGACCGGATCGTCAAGGCGTCGTTCACCGAACTTCCTCAGGCTCTCAAAGAGGGCGACATGAATCAGGAAATAGCCATTCCGTTCGTGGCTTTGGATATTGAGTTTAACATAACAAAAGCATAAAAGATGAAAGCGACAAAGGAACAGATTTCAGAATGGAAAAAGAAGTTTGGCGATATCTATGAATACTCGACTGATGACGGCGAGCATATCTGCTATCTCCACAAACCGTCACGTGTTACTCTCTCTCGCGCCGGTAGTGCGTCTGCGACAGATCCTCTCAAATATTCGGAAATACTTATCGCCGACTGTTGGATAGCAGGAGATGAGGTTATCAAGGCTGATGACGCTTATTTCCTAGGACTCTCCAAGATGCTCGGAGAACTTGTCGAGATTAAGGAGGGTACGCTAAAAAAGCTCTAAGCGGCACGGATATCATTGATAAGTCCGGGTGGATGTTCGTAGGCTCCGCCCTCGTGGCGGCAGAGCTACACATCGACCCTGACACCCTCTCTGACGAAGATTGGGCGCTCAAGGTACGGATGGCCCTGTACGTAGAGGCGCGGCGCGAAAACAATAAAAGACAACTACTGAGTAAACTTTTCTGCAAATAAAAATGGCTAACGGCAAATTTCAATACATCATAGAGTTGCGCGACAGGGTGTCGTCGCAACTCTCCGCCGTTAACAAGGTCATGCAGACCAGTCTGAAAGGGTTCGATACTGCCAAGAAGAAGACGCAAGATCTCAGCGGCTCCATGGGTGAACTTCGTCATCGCATAGAGTTGCTGAGAGCGCAGAAGGAGCTCATACATCCTGATAATATAAGGGGTATAAGTAAAATCAACAGTCAGATAGACTTACTTTCGGGTAAATTAGATAAACTCGACAACGCCGGACGCAGCGGATTAAAAAAATACTTCAATGAACTTAAGGATAGCGTCTTTGGAGTAGCTCTCAATCCGATCGCAATAGGCACGGCTGCGGCTGGCTTTTCGGCAAAGTCCGCCATGTCGTTCGAGGAGGGCATGTCCAAAATCAATATTACGGCACAGCTCGATCCGGAAGCCAAGAAAAATTTGGCTGGCGAGATTACCAAGATTGCGAAAAAATACAGCTTCGATTTGGCGGTGGCCCCTGATGGATTCGAGAAGATAATCTCCCAAACGGGTAATGTCGATTCGTCACTGAATATTCTCGATGCCGCCATCAAGGCCACGCGCGCCGGATTCGTCGACCTCGACACGGTATCGGCCGCGGCTGCTCAGACTGTCTCCATCACGGGTGCCGATGCCAACGATGTGCTCGATGCGTTCTTTGCATCGAAACGCGTGGGTGCCGGTGAGTTCGCGGACTTCGCCAATTATATGCCCGGACTTATAGCCTCGGCCGATACGCTCGGTATGAAGTATCGGGATGTCGCCGGTGTCTTTGCTTACATGACAGGCAAGGGGCAGTCGGCGGAAAGGGCGAGTGTTCTGATGGGTAACATGTTGTCCATGCTCCAGCGTACGGACGTTACCGACAAACTGAAAGCTAACGGTATTACCGTTTTTGATGAAGCCGGAAAGATGCGTGACATAGTCGACATCTTCAAAGACCTCAAGACTGTCATGGCTCCCATGAGTGACGAACAATCGTCAGCGTTCATGCAAGGGATAGGTATCACCGACAAAGAGGCCAAGTCTGCATTCGCTATCATGAAGAGCGACACCGACAAACTCGCCAGATCGATGGACGAAGTACGCAACTCTTCAGGGGAAATGGATAAGGCATTAGCGTTGGCAAAGAATCCGATGAGGGACCTGAATGACGTTATTGCTGATTTCAAGAATATCGGAACCGACCTCGGTATTACCGTAATGCCGATTATTACGACGGGGTTACAAGGGTTAGGATTCGTCGTAGATATGGTTTCGGGTGGCGTCAGACTGATTACTGGCTTTATCGGCGATTGGATTAGTGAGATAAAGAACGGTAATCCGGTCATTATCGGATTGACAGCTCTTATAGCCGCCCTGACCATAGCTATGAACGGCCACGCGATAGTCGCGGGCACGGTGAGAGTTGCGACAACGTTATGGACCAAGGCCCAATGGTTGCTCAACGCGGCGATGACCGCGAATCCCATAGGGCTTGTCATTGCCGGCATAGTGGCGCTGATAGCGATCATTATAATTTGCGTAAAGAAAGTCCAAGGATGGGGCGACCAGTGGGAGTCGATAATGAATTTCATGAAGCTGTCTTGGAAGACATTCGTGGCCTCGTTCAAAGCCTACTGGAATACCGTTTATCAATCATTCATGATAGGCTTGAACTATATTCAGATAGGTTGGCATAAGTTCAAGAAGTCGCTCGGCCTCGGAGATAGCGACCTCAATAATAGGATGATAAGCAACCTGTCTAATGAAGTCGAAGGCCGTAAAAAAGTCATTGCAGACGGATATAAGGAGGTCGCCTCGCTTGCCCGGCAAACAAAAGACTCTCTCCAGTGGAAGCTCTCCTTAAAGAAAGACGGAAAAGGTGTGCTGGAGACGAAAGATGAGATCATGGCTGCCATAGCACCGACGTCGCCGGCCGCATCGACTACAGGGGATGTGGAGGAACTGCAGGAGAAAACCACTCCCAAGACAAAGGGGATAGGCAGACAGACGTCTTCTGTCATAGACCTCAATAAGATATCGGATCTCAAGGGTAGTACGGCGTACAACGCCATAGCCGCCAAGCTCACGCCGGTAGTAATGTCGCCTACGTCCGCATCGTCGACCATGGCTATGCCATCAGATGGAAGCGTAGTGCCGACCATGCCTCAGTCATCCCCGGAAATGCCGAGTACCTCGCCGCAGTCCGGAACATCTTCCGTAAAAGGACGAACGATGCTTCAGAAAATCTGCGACACTATCGAAATACATATCGCCAATGCGGACGGCAAGGGATACGACCGCATTCGCGAAGAGGTGACTAAGGCGTTACTGGACGTTGTTGTTGATTATGCTTAAGTGATGGAACACAGATTCTCCATACCGAACATATTGACCTCTTACTTGGGGAGTAAGGGAATATTCTATTCTGGTATATTCCTGAATAAGACAGGTCGGTCGCGCGCGCAGGGCGGCGACTATGAGGTTCCGGAAGGTATCGAGGCCACCGCCGAGACCGATAACGCCATTCCGTTGCGCGCTGAAGATGTCTTGGGGGGCCACTACTTCATGCCGGTCTGGTTACAACCGTCAGGCGGCGAGCGTGTTGAGATTCCGAACGCCGTTATAAGCATGACGGGCCGGAAGAACATAGTGGAGACGCAATTAGTGGGCACCCAAGGGAGTGTCAAAGAGCTGATAAGTCTCGCCGACTACGAGATATCGCTTGTTGGAACCGTCGTAGGAGATGGTGTTGACAGATATCCGGAAGCCGGGGTGCGGGCATTGTCGGAGCTTTACAAACGGAACGAATCTATAGAGCTTATCTGTGCGCTTACCGACATAGTGCTCGGTGCCGATTGTGATGTGGTGATAAAGTCGATATCATTCCCCGCCGTAGGCGCGTACGAGAACCAGCAGATTGTCGAGATGTCTCTTACGACAGATCGGATGCTCGAATTAGAGGAGGTGTGATATGTTCGTATTGGCGTCGGATATAACGATAGGCGGTTATCGCTTCAGCGCTGTCAATGAGGTGGTGGTGAAGCGTTCCATATATGAAATAGGGGCTACAGCTACTATCAAGGTTCCTGTTACTGCACTGCTAAAGCAGAAAGAACAACCACCGGCTAGGGTCAATACCGCACAGGTGGTAAACGTTGGCGATGAGGTGGTAATAAGGTTAGGTTATAAGGCTCTTCAAACAGAATTCAAAGGCTATGTCAAACGAGTCAATTTCACCTCACCGATAGAGGTAGAGTGCGAAGACAACTATTATCTCACCCGTTCCCGGAACGTAACACTCAGTGGTACGAAGAAGTTAGAAGAGGTCTTGCAGGAGTGCGGCCTTACGGTCGCTTTTTGTGAGAACCTGACGATGAAAAATTTCATAGCAAAGGACATGGCCATATACAAGGTTCTTGAGAAACTAAAGGCCGACTATGGCTTGTGCATCTTCTTCGACCTAGACGGCAAAGTCTGTGCATGCAGACCTTACGGAGTGGCGAGCGGTCGTAAAGTGAAGTACACACTTCGTAAGAACGTGATTAGCGACGACGACCTGAAATACTATCGCAAAGCAGATAACAAGATGTACATCAAGGCAGTATGCTTCAAGGCCGACGGCACCAAGATAGAGGCTACTCGCGGCGACACCTCGGGCAAGGCCGTGACGCTCAGCTTTTACGACGTCGAAAGCATGCAAGAATTGGCCGTGATGGCGCAACAGGAGCTCGACAGACGGAGTTATGACGGTTATGACGGGTCAATAACCACTTTTCTCGCACCGTTCGTCTCGCCTACGGATACGGCGAGTATTACCGACCCTGTATATTCCGAGAAGAACGGCGACTATTATGTAGAAGCGACAGAAGTGACGTTCGGGACGGGCGGGGCACGTCGAAAAGTAGATATAGGTATTAAAGTTTAGCAAATGGGCGTAAGTAAGGATATAGATGAGGTGCGTAGACGTCTGATGGCGATGGCTCGGTCGGCATCGGCGACCACGTTTCCTGCAAAAGTGGTGTCTGTCGACAAGACGGCTCGCACATGCGTCGTCGATGATGACGGAGTGACCTATGATGATGTGCTATTGTTCGCTGTGAAGGACTCCTCGCTAAGGGGAATGACTGTGACGCCGTCGGTAGGTAGTAGGGTGCTGGTCACGAAGATCGCCGGAAGCAATATGTTATATTTGTCGATGTACTCTCAGATAGAGGCGGCAATGATAACTATCGGCGATAAGTGTTCGGTGAGTGTAGATAGTGACAAAGTGGAGGTTACGACAGACCAGATAACATTCAACGGTGGCGACAATGGCGGTCTTGTGATATTGCAAAAAGTGCAGGATAATCTCAACCAGTTGAAAGATTACGTGACAGCCATGAATAATGCTATCTCGGCCGGATTTACAGGAGTAGGCGAAGGGCCTGCGGCTACAGGTTCCGGAGGTAATGGAGCTTACTCGGGGGCGATGGCCGGTAAGTCTATTACATTTTCGCCAATGGAAAATAGTAAAGTTAAGCACTGATATATAATGCGACGCGACATCAAATACGACAAACACGGCGATATAGACATCTCGACAGGTGACATCGTCTACACGGAGAGTACGGCCCAGCATCAGTACGACTTGCTGATGGCCGCTCCCGGCGACTACAAACAATCTCCTCTTTCGGGCGTTGATTCGGGCAATGATGTGAACGACAACGAGCCTACTATGTTCCTGCGTTCCGTGCGCAAGCAGATGCAGTCCGACGGTATGAACGTGAAGCGTGTGGCGTGGGAGCACGGACAGTTGGTAATAGACGCGGATTATGAAGACAGTAACGGTTAGAGACAATCAGACTATCTACGATGTGGCTGTGCAGTATTACGGTACACCCGAGGCGGCAGGGCTTGTGTTAAGGGACAATCCTACGCTTGTCAACGACGCCAAGGCCATGGCCTTGCTCGATATAGTCGACACGGATAATTTCTATGTCGACATAGCCATAAGGCCGGGGATAGCTGTGAATATCGATGACGATAGCCGGATGAGGCGCGACAATACTTTAAAAGAACTCGGTGGACGGGTTATAACCACTTTCGACACAGGGGACTATGGCAAGAACGATTAACGAGATACAGACAGTGATAGAGGGCAACCTTAGAGACAAGGGGTTGACCTTGTCGTCTTCGTCAGTGGCAGAGTGGCGATTGTGGAGCTTCGTCGTGGCCGCCGCGATAAACGTTTTCGAACACATTCTCGACATATTCCGTAAAGAGGTCGACGACCTAACCGACAGAGTCACTCCCGGCACGCTGCGATGGTACGCCGCCCAAGTAATGAGGTTCCAGACGGGTCATAAACTCGAGTACGACTCCCAAACGGCTATGCTCTATTATCCGGTAGACGATCCTGCTGCACGTGTGATAAAGGTGGTGGCCATTATCGAGACTCCTAATCACCTAACCGTTAAGGTAGCTACTCAGACCGACGACGGAGAGATAAAACCTATTTTAGAACAAGACCGCTATAACTTCGTATCATACATGGACGCCATCAAATTCGCCGGTATTTCGGTCGATGTTGTGTCACAGAATGCCGATAGGTTACGTTACGACATGATAGTCTACCACGATGCGGCTTATCCGCCGTCCGTCGTCAAAGAGAGTGTAGAGGCGGCCTTGGAAGCATATAAGACAGACATTGGTTTTGATGGCATCATATATCGTCAGCGACTCATCGATGCGGTAATGGCGGCCGAAGGTGTTATTACGGTGGACGTCAGGAGTATCAGCCGGGCCGGAGCCGCAGACGGCGACCAGTTCTCTGAGATAGGTGTTGCCGATGCTCTCGATGCCGGGTATTTCGATTACGACGTTAGTGGTAGCCGTATCGAAATGAAGACGGTTAACAGTATAGAGCTATGATAAAGGTAGATTTCGGGAATCTCATAAGACAACTGTTGCCATGGTACAAGCGTACGCCGGTGAGAATGGCATTGCTCAGTGGCTTTCTTTCGCCACTACGGTTACTTTTTAACGATTTCACAAACTGGTGCGGACAGGTCAGACGACGCGTCAACGTGACATCGCAGGTTGCTTTACTTGAGGGCTACCTGAGTGATAAGGTCGGTCGGCCGGTGTCGATAAGAATAGGGACATTCGATGATGGCCTTGTAGAGGTGTATCTCGAAATAGAGGGTCTTGAGAATACTATGTCGATGTCACTCCTTGATGAAGAACAGTGCCGATTGATAGATATCCCGCTATACGGCGAATTGCGCGAAAACTTCGGAGATGTAGACTTCATAATATATGTTCCTAACGATATCGATATAGAGCAGATAAGAGCAGAGGTGGAAAGGTATCGACAGGCTGGTACGAGATACAAGATAATACAGATGATATGAATAGACATGTTCAGTTACCGGGCATACGCAAATGGGCCGGTGATGATTTGATTTCATTGCAAGAGGAGTCCCTGAAGGTCCTCGACTCATTCCTTGGCAGATACGGTAACATGGTAGTGTCCGGTTGCGAGGTCACATCCAATGACGATAGCGGAATATACGATATCGCTCCGGGCATGGTGGTACTCGCAGGAACAGACCACAATAGCGGGCAGACCGCGAAAGTGGTGCCGTTTGCCGGAGCTACAGGCATGACTATGCCTGTGTATCTGACGCTCGAATACGAAACGCATGAGCGCCTCTACGTGGATAATAAGGTTAAGCCTGTAAGTTATAGTTACCGGGCTGTCGCTTCTTCTGAAAAGCCTGAAGACAGGCCATATATCGAGATAGGTGTTGAGGGACCGCAATACTTCATCGATGAGAAAGAGCTAAGACGCAAGATAGACGCTTTGGGCAAAGCTGACGGCGATCTGCTCGAAAAGAGGGGCGGTATTGTCAACGGGTCTTTACTATTCTCGTCTGATGGAGCCACACCTGAGTTCGGAGTGTTCTCTTCTAAAAAGGGACAGATAGAGTTATGTCGCGCCAACACCGACGGCACGAAAGGTGCGCCGATAGTAACTACAACAGTCGATACCTCCGGTAAGATGACGAACACGGTTGGGGTGAACACGATTTTCGAGGGGAGTGTCACCATGTCACATAGGTTCTCGGGAAGCCTCGATACTCTGACCACAGAAGGGATTTATTATGGGCGTTTGGCTAATGTTACGTCGTCGACACTTCCGGATGACATAGGAGAAGGTGACATTTCAATCATTGTTACAAGGACGTCGGATGCTGACAAGATTACTCAGACTATTATAGGTTCTGAAAAGTGTTATTTCCGACAGATCAGTGCCACAGGAGGCGCCGGTGTTTTATGGAATGGCTTTGGTTCGGGAGGCGATGGCCTCGTTGCGAAGCTAATGCCAGAAAGAACCAATATAGATCGCCTGTATAAGACAGGCAGGTATGTGCTCGACCGTGTCGGAGCTATGAACGGGAGTTTCCCAATGGGATCTCTGAATTTTGAACCCGCACTACTCACATCTGTCGCCGTTCCGGAAAAGGACGGAACCTACCTTCAGGAATTCACACAAGAAGGTCAAACGGCGCGAAGGTTCATCCGTGAAGACGGTACTCAGGAGGTGTGGGAGCCGGAATTCATAAATGAGATTGTCGATCATACCGACATGCTCGAACATCAGATTTGGGGCGAGTATTGGCCGGATGTAGAGAATGGAGATCGTATGGATGTCTATTTGCGCACATATAAATTCAGTCAGACAGCCAGTACAAACGAAGCCATGAAAGTATATTTGAGTAGCGCGGGTTCCGATAATATGGAGATAATCTCAGTAAAAGGTTATTGTCGCTATCGGGCTGCAGATACAGTCATTGTGCCGCTTCCGTTTTGCAGTCACAGTACGGATAGTAAAAGTCTTCGCGGATATGCATATTTATGGACGTCTCCTGATGAGTTTATAGGAAACCCTATAGTATTTGAGGCAAAATTAGCAGGGGAAGGCCATTCGACAAAGAATGAGTGGCATGCTGATGTAGTGGTTCAAGTCAAATATATAAAAAAATAATCATGGACAATAATAAAAATGAACATGAGCCAATATTGCCTTATCATGTGCTTATATTAGATGGTGATAAATTAATCCATAATGCTATTTTTTGGGACACCAAAAGTCAATTGGCGGCCAATTTTCCACCGCCAAACTGTGCTATTGTTCTCGAGAGCGAACTCCCGGATAACTGGCAAGATATGACCATCGTTAATGGCAGGTTAGTGGAGGCTACTGCAGATGTAATAGCGACCCGGAGACAGGTGCGTATGGATGTAAAGATTGAGCTAATAAGGACCAGTCGTAAAATGCGATACGAGAATGAGACGGATATCTTGATGATCGATGCAATAGAAGAATTTGCGAGGGCTCATCCGGAATACAGTGTATTCAAACAATGGCTTGACGCCAAGGCTAAGATTCGAGAGGATTTACCTAAACCGGATTTAGGAGAGGGGGAGTAAAAAAGCCCCCGGCTGTTGATAGATATCTCACCCCCTATCAACATAAAGTGCACCACACGCACAACCGAGGACATGTCGTCTTTGGTTGCATGTGGTGCACTTTGTTTTGAAGGGTGAGATGTGCAAATATACGATTTTTTGAGAATGAAAACACCTATAACTTATTATGGGGGCAAGCAAACAATGCTAAAGTACATATTGCCGCTAATTCCCGAACATAGACTATATACGGAATCATTTTGCGGAGGATGTGCCGTATTGTTCGCAAAACAACCCGTCGACTGCGAGGTGATTAACGATGTAAATAGAGGTCTTGTCAACTTCTATCTCGTCGCTAAAAGACATTATGGTTTGCTGAAAGATGTGATAGAGGGCACCCTACATTGTCGTGATCAACACGCCCATGCTCGACATATAACGGAATACCCTGAATTTTTTAATCCAGCCCAATGGGCGTGGGCTGTATGGGTGTTAAGTAAGCAGTCCTTCGCGGCAAAACAAGACGGAACTTTTGGATTCGACAGAGGGGGAACAATGGCATTAAAAGTAGCCAATGCCAAAGATGAGTTTACGGAGCGGTTGTGTAAGCGTTTGGAGCGGGTGACTGTAGAGAATGACGATGCACTATCCATTATATCACGTTACGATTGCTTGGATGCTTTCCATTTCGTCGATCCTCCTTACGTGAATAGTGATTGCGGGCATTATGAAGGTACATTCAACGAATTAGATATGGAACGGCTACTACAGTTGCTCGAGCACACTAAGGGCAAATTTATGTTGACTATGTTTCCTTATGAACCTATTGAGCGTTATGCTTTAAAGAACGATTGGGTGATACATCGTATATGTCGTACTATATCTGCGAGCAGGGAGTCTCGGAGAAAACAGGAGGAGTGGATTGTGTGCAACTATAAGATTGGCAATCAAACATTGTTTTAATACCATTTGAATATAAGAAAAACAATCCGTTTTTTAGGTACGTTTCGTTTGGCGAAATTATACGTTTCGTTTTTTATGAGGCATCAATAATCTGTACGCTTCGTTTGCCGATGCAGGACGTTTCGTTTGGCGGATTATATTTTTACGGTAATTTTTGATACTTTTGTCTCCGAGTTTCCCAAATTCGGACGGTTTCCGCGTACGAGGCTTTCGGGAACGCCTCGCCTTTTGCGGTTCATGATGCGAAACGGCGACGGGTGATATCCATTCAAACAGATCATTATTATGTTAGATTCTATCCAAAGAAGCATGCGCGATTCGGCCAAAGTACGCTGGAGCGTGGTGGCTCTCGTATCTTTCACTATGTTGTGCGGTTATATCATAACCGACGTCATGGCTCCGCTCAAGACCATGATAGAGCAGGATTTGGGCTGGAGCAGTTACGATTACGGCCTGTTCACCAGCGGTTACGGGTGGTTGAACGTATTCGTGTTCATGCTCATAATAAGCGGTATAGTGCTCGATAAGATGGGTGTACGTTTCACCGGTGTCTCTTCTACGATAGTTATGATAGCGGGTGCCGGTATCAAATATTGGGCGTTGTCGACGGTGTTCGACAATCCTATGGCGACGTTATCCATAGGGTCGTGGGAGATATTCTCTATCAAACGACAGGTTTTGTATGCGGCGTTGGGTTTCTCCGTATTCGGCGTCGGTGTGGAGGCCATAGGTATAACGGCCACCAAGGCGATAGTGCGTTGGTTCAAGGGTAAGGAGACGGCTCTGGCCCTCGGTCTCAATGTGGCGACGGCGCGAATAGGTACTATCTTGGCCATGTCCGTGTCGCCGGTAATAGCAGAGAAGTTCTCGAGCCCCTCGATGCCTTTGTTGTTCTGTCTTCTGATGCTCGTGGTGGGGTTGATGTCGTTTTTGGTGTTCTGTGTACTCGACCGTAGGCTCGACAGCGAGGAGGTAGCGGAAAGAGAAGCGAGCGGCGAGGAGTTTCGTTTGCGCGACATAGTAGGTATCGTCAAAATACGTAGTTTCTGGTACATAGCAGCCTTGTGCGTGTTGTTCTATTCGGCGGTATTCCCGTTCCTGAAGTACGCCTCCGACCTTATGGTGCAGAAATTCGGGGTCGATAGTCAGTTGGCGGGTACGATACCGTCGCTGTTGCCGCTCGGGACATTGTTTCTTACACCTCTGTTCGGAAGCATATACGACCGTAAAGGGCGTGGAGCGACTATTATGATAATAGGGTCGCTCATATTGATAGCTATACACCTGCTCTTCTCGGTGCCTGCGCTCAATAATTGGGTGATTGCCGTGATTCTGATGGTTTTGCTGGGGGTGGCTTTCTCTATGGTGCCATCGGCTATGTGGCCGTCGGTCCCCAAGATAATAGACGAGCGACGTTTGGGTACCGCTTATTCTCTCGTATTCTGGATACAGAACTGGGGACTTATGGGAGTGCCCCTGTTGATAGGTTACATACTCGACAGACCTTGCTGTAAGGTAGGCATGGAGCTTGTAGGCGGAACGGAAGTGCCGGTCTATGACTATACCGTACCGATGTTGGTGTTCGCTACTTTCGGATTGCTCGGGCTCGTTTTCGCGCTTCTGCTCAAGGCGGATGATAAGAAGATGGGGTATGGGCTTGAGGAGCCGAATATCGAATAGAAGGAGGGGGCTTGGCCCCCTTTTTTAGTTTATTTGTTTAAAGCGGCGAGTGGTCGGGAAGAGGAGTTTTTTATACTCGTTCTGCCAGAGTATGCCTTGTGGTGTCTTTGCTAAGCGGTTTTGCGGGACAATGGTTTTATTTTTAGTTCGATGGCATGCGCGTTAGCTGAACTATTGCGTCGGGATGGCGGCCCGAGCGGAGCGAGGGCATAGACAGGGATTCCTTATGCAAAGGTCTTTTTTGCGGGAGGTGGATTGTTTGCGTGGGGTTGAAGCGATTCACAGGGACGGAGCCTGCGGGGGACCGCGCCGGGTGTGGAGTTTGATAGAGTGGTTTTATATAAGGTAGGCGGGAAATACTATAGTAACCAACCGAGTAAGCGGGCCTCCGTGTGGGGGAGGCTCCGGCCCGCTCATTCCTCGTACCTCGGAATGGGACGGCGGAATTTGTGTTTGATTGCCCTCGCTTCGCTCGGGGCCTTACTTATGCGGGTACGCCTTACGGCGTCTTGGTTTGCTGTTGTTGGGTGGCTTTTTGTGCCTTGTCTTTACGGTTGTGTTTAGTGTAGTTGGAAATTTATTTGCGTTTCCGCTGTAGTTTAGTTTGTTTTTGTTGAGGGCGTTTTTGTTTTGCTCGTGCGGTTGCATCCCCTTCGGGGACGCGTTAGGGATTTTATAGGTTCGGGTCGTATGGGGAGGAAGTTTTCGTGATATTCAGTTATGTACGCGATCTCTGAACGCATGAATTGTCGGGTTGTGTGCGCAAGTGTTAGTTACTGTGGGGCTGCTTCCGTCGCTTTTTAGCCACAAAAATCGCCGATCCCGTTCGTGAGCCATCCTCACGTACGTTGAGTACGCTCCGGAGGCGCACGCCCGCGATCGACGATTTTTGAGGTCTAAAAAGCTTCGGCGCCCTGCGGTCTGTGGTTGTGTACCCGCGCAAGCATGCCTGCGACTTGCGGTTAATGCGCATATCGTTAGGCTCCTATGTTTTTTCTCGTCTCGCCTGCGGTTTTCCCAACCTCTGTCCGGTTAATTCGTGACGGTTATCGCGGAGCGGCACCACGTGCCGCATGAGTAGTTCAGCTAATGCGCATGCTTTTAGTGTGTTTTGTAGTATCTTATCGTCTCGCCAGCCATAGCATAAGCGCTAATTAAACCGTATGAACTTTCTCCAAACTAAAGATATATAGTCTCTCGATTCACTGCATATCACGAGCATTGATAGAGGGCTGTGACTTCAGAGCGATAATGTAACTCTCCCTACATAGGTTGCCGGGAGGCTATCCATTGAATGTTCTGTCTGAAACCCCTGCCTGTAACCGCAAATATCTCTATTGAAAATCGGAGAGAGAGCGATATATGTACATACGGGAAGAGGCTTTAGAGGGTAGAACGCTAAAGTCTTTTCTCGTATGCCAACCTCTCTCCGCTAAGGTAGACGACTTTCCCGCGATAAGTGAATCGGAGTGTTTCGAATAGACGTAGCATGTAGGCGTTGTCGAAATTGGTGTCGGCTCTCAATAGCGTTATGCCGGCCTCTTTGGCTATCCTTTCCGCTTCCCGCATTAGTGCGGTGGCTATGCCGCGTCTTTTGGCTCTGTCGGCTACGGCGAGACGATGGGCGGTGGCGTATGGTATTTTCTCGCCGGACGTGTCGAGGGGTGCGTATGCCGGTTCGCCGTCGAAAGATATCGCCATGTAGGCTACTACGCCGTCGTCGTCCGTCATGACGTAACCGTGACCGTCGCTTATGTCTTTTGCTATGTGTTGATGCGATGGGTAATCGTCGGTCCATTGCCCGCTTCCGAGACGTCGCATTTGGGTTTTTGCCTGTGAGATTATCTCCATTATCTGGCCGATGTCGTCTACGGTGGCCGCTCGTGTTCTCATATCCGATATTTTATTATTAGCAAAATTAAGAAGATGTTTCGATTTTGTGGGGTTTGACATATAGAAAAACGAGCGGGCGGATAATTAGAATTATCCGCCCGCCGCTGTAATATGGATTTGATCGTTAGTTTACCTCCACACCGTTCTTGAGTTTCTTCTTCATGAAGTCGTAAGATACGGGGGTAGATACGAATATTGACGAGAAGGTACCTATGACCATACCGAACAGAAGCGCGAATATGAAGCCTCGGATGACCTCGCCGCCGAAGATGAATATGGCGAGCAACACCACTAACGTCGTGCCCGTGGTGTTGACCGTACGGGCCAGCGTAGAGTTGACAGCGCTGTTGATGTTGTCTTTCAGCTTACGTTTGGGATATAGTGTGCGGTTCTCGCGGATACGGTCGAAGATAACCACCGTGTTGTTGATGGAGTAACCTATGATAGTCAGTATGGCCGCTATGAACGACTGGTCGACGTCGAGGTTGAAGGGGAGTATGCCCCAGAACATTGAGAATACGCCGATAGTGATGAGCGCGTCGTGGATGAGGGCTATGACGCCACCCATCGCCCACTGCCACTTCTTGAACCTCCACGCTATATAGCCGCCTATGGCTATGAGCGAGAATATGACCGCGATGATAGCGTTACGCTTGATGTCGTTAGCCACGCTCGGGCCCACGTTGTCGGAAGATATGATACCGTAAGGGTTCTGTGCAGTGGTCATGAACTCTTCTATGGTGAGAGGAGTTGCGAACAGGGGCGAGAGCGATTCGTAGAGCATCATGTTTATCTCGTCGGTAACCTCGTCGCTGCTCTCCTGATACTTGTATTGGGTAACGATACGCATCTGGTCGTTGTTACCGTATTGCTTAACCTCCAGACCTTCGGTGAATTTGGCACCCAATGCCGCACGCACGTCGTTGGTGCCGACGTTCTGGTCGAAACGCACCACGTATGCACGACCGCCCGAGAAGTCGACGCCGTAGCTCATGCCTCTGACGGCGAACGATACCAAAGTGGCGACGATGAGTATGGCGGATATGATATAGGTGTATTTGCGTTTACCGACGAAATCTATGTTAGTGTTACTGAGGAAGTTTTCGGTGAGTTTGTTCGAGAACTTGATGTTCCAGCCGTGCGATATGGCTCCCTCGATCATCAGACGGGTGATGAATATCGCCGTAAAGAGCGAGGTGATGATACCTATGATAAGAGTGGTGGCGAAGCCCTGCACGGGACCTGTACCGAATATGAAGAGTACTATACCGGTAAGCATGGTGGTCATGTTACCGTCTATGATGGCCGAGTATGCGTTCTTGAAACCGTCGGCTATGGCTAAGTTGATGCCTTTGCCGGCGCGTAGCTCCTCTTTGATACGTTCGAATATTATGACGTTGGCATCGACGGCCATACCCATTGTGAGCACGATACCCGCGATACCCGGGAGCGTGAGCACGGCTCCGAACGACGCGAGTACGCCGAACAGGAAGAATAGGTTGGTAAGAAGCGCGATGTTAACGATGATACCGGCCGTGTTATAGAAGATAACCATGTAGAGCATTACCAGCACGAATGCCAAAATGAACGACATCATACCGGCGTCGATCGACTCCTGACCGAGCGACGGACCTACCACGGCCTCCTGTATGATACGGGCGGGGGCGGGGAGTTTACCGGATTTGAGCACGATAGCCAAGTCGTTGGCCTCGTTGTAGGTGAAGTTGCCGCTGATGCTCGAACGTCCGCCGGGTATCTCGCCGTGTACGAGGGGTGCGGAATATACGTAGTCGTCGAGTACTATGGCTATGTAGTTTCCAGTGTTCTCTTTGGTAAGGCGTGCCCATGTCTTGGCGCCCATAGCGTTCATTACCATAGACACCTCGGCTGCGGCGCCGTTGCTCTGCGAGTATTCTGCGCGGGCTTCGGTTATGGCCGAGCCGTCGAGCGGGGCTTTCTGCTGGCGGGTATTGGCCTTGATGGCGAAGAGCTCGTATATGACGTCGGTGCCCTTCATGGCCTTTACACCCCACATGAGTTTGATGTCGCGCGGAAGCATCACGCGTATGTCGGGACGGTTCAACATGGAGTTGACAGCGGCGGTGTCGGCCGCGTTGGCATAGCCCACCACGGGACCTTCGCCCACTCTGCCTTGCTGGTCCATTACGGGCATCAGCTTGGAGAAGAGGGGATATTGTTTGGCTATGAGAGCCGCGTTGGCCGTAGAGTCGAGGCCGCTCTCCAGCGAGTCGAGACGGCTTGCCAGCGCGTCGGCCTGAACCATGGAGTCGACTACCTCGGCTACGGTGGTGTCGGGTGTGTCGATGGCGCCTGTCTGCGCGAGGCGGTTATTGATGCTTTCGAGCATCGGATATATCTCGCGGTTGTTGTATGTAGACCAAAACTCCAGCGAAGCGGTCCCCTGCAGGAGCTTGCGTACGCGTTCAGGCTCTTTTATGCCCGGAAGCTCCACGAGTATGCGGCCCGAGTTTTCGAGACGCTGTATGTTGGGCTGGGTTACGCCGAAACGGTCGATACGGTTGCGCAACACGTTGTATGAGTTGGTTATAGCGTCGCTCGCCTGCTCCTTGAGCACCTTTATCACCTCGTCGTTGCTCATGCCTACGGTGACTTTGTCGCCCATCTCTATGGTAGAGAAGATACCGGCCAAACGTCCGGCGGGATCGGCTTTCTCGTATGCCTTCAGGAAGTTGTCGATATAGCCGGCGCCGTTATTCTGCGAGGCTGTGCGCGCTTCGGCTAGAGCCTTGTTGAAAGCGGGGTCGGGATTGTTGTTGGAGAGCGAACGAAGGATATCCTCTTCCGAGATCTCGAGCATGACGTTCATGCCGCCCTTGAGGTCGAGACCGAGGTTGAGCTCCTTGCTCTTGCATTCGGCATAGGTGTATTTCACCAGGCCGAGGTTGTAGACCACCTGCGATTTGACAGAGTCGAGATAGCGCTGCTCTGCCGCCGGATCGCCGTGGCTGGCCTCTAAGGCCTCTTTCTCAACGCTCTTGGTGACGAAGGTGAACGACAACTGGTAGAGACATGCCAGCGCCAATACAATCGTCAGGAATTTAAGTGCGCCTTTGTTTTGCATTGCGTTTAAGGTTATTATTTTTCACTATGAGACGTCTGGGTCTCTTTTAATTATTTCACAAGGTCGGGCTATGTTTCGATCTCCTCGCCGTACGATTCCGTGTCTGTCCGGTATTCGTCGTTCCAGCGTGGATAGCGCACTATCTGACGGACGGGAACGGCGGACAGAACCGGAAACAGGCTCAACGCATTGGCGAAAACATGTGTTTGAAAGAGATGAGACAGCTTCCGTATAAAGATTCGCAAATATAGTGTATTTTAATTTGCCCTGCAATATATTTTATTTATATTGCGGCATAAAACGTGCTACGCGGCATTTTATGGCGAAACGGTCCGTGACGGGAACGGTCGGTAGGCGCAGCAGATCGTTTTTACGGTTGCGATAGCGTCGAGCCGGTTTGCCGGAGGAATTGCTCGTACGAAAATATGTTGTTTATGGAAACTGTAACCGAAAAATTCTGGTTCATAGACGATATTCAGCACATGTTACTGGGGCTGGGATTGTCGTATTCGGTAACCAATCTGTTTACATTCATCATAGCCATGGCATTGGTCTTTCTCGTGCTGTGGTTGCTCGATGCGTTGTGTAACAAAGTGATCGTAGGCATAATGCACAGCATCGCCCGTAAGGCCCATGCGCGTACCAATGCCAAGACCGACTGGGTTGAGGCGCTCATATCGCGTCATTTTTTCAAGCGTCTTCTGCGGTTCATAGTAGCGTTGGTGTTGGCGATACTCATAGACAAGGTGCTCAAGGGGTTTCATCCCGGCATGGTGGGCGGCGTGGTATTGCTCACCAAGTGTCTGGCCGTCTTCTTCCTCATGATAATGGTAGGCGCGTTGCTCGATGCCGCTTCCGATATCTACATGATGATCCCGCGGACGCATAAGAAAAGCATAAAAAGTTACGTCCAGTCGCTGAAGATAATCACCTATATCGTAGGCATACTCCTGATGATCTCCATGTTGATGGGAATCAGCGTCACTACGATAATGGTCAGCTTAGCCACCTCGGCAGCCATTCTGACACTGGTGTTCAAAGATACTATTCTCGGTTTCGTAGCATCCATACAGTTGTCGGCCCAGGATATGGTGCGTCCCGGCGACTGGGTGGAGATGAAAAGCAAGGGAGCCGACGGCGTGGTTATAGACATGACCGTCAATACGGTAAAGGTGAAGAACTGGGATAATACCGTAACTATGATACCCATATACTCGATGGTGAGCGAGGCGTTCGTCAACTGGCGCAGCATGGAGGAGGGCGACGGCAGGAGGTTCAAGCGTCCGTTCTTCATCGACTTTCTGTCGATACGCACCGTGACCGACGAGCGTGTATCGGCCCTCGCAGACAATCCGGTGGTCGGAGACATGTTCGCGGCCATCGACGAATACAGGCGTCGCCATCCCTACGACAAATTGAGCAATGCGACGCTGTATCGCGTCTATGTGTCGGCCTATCTGAAGAACAACAAAAACATCAATACCGATCTCAGTCTCGTGGTGCATTATCTTCCATTGTCGGATCAGGGGTTGCCTTTGGAGATATACGGGTTCACGTATGAAAAAGGTTTCGAGAAACACGAAATCATAGTGGCCGAGATAACCGAACACCTCATGATCGCCGCACGGGCATTCGGGTTGCGTCTGTTCCAGAGGAGCACCAATTTGCCGGTGGGAGATTGACGGCGGCGTCGCGCATGTCGCGGCTATGGCCGTGTAGAACCATCGGTTGCAAAGAAGCGTTTTCCGGTCGTTTAAGTATGTAATGTCTGCTATTGCCGATGACTGTCGCGACTCTTCGCGGGCGGTTTTGTCCGCTGCGATATGCGTCTGGCACGGTTCGGGAAACATGGCGGAGAAGTTGTGGCGATATCGAGATTCATTTGCTTCTGCGACCGACTTTCCGTATCTTTGACTCCGTCTTAGATACTTCGCCTTTGGCAAAACCGAACAAGTTTGCTTTTGTACTCGGCTTATCCGTATCTTTGTACGCAATAAGTAAAGATTAGCTGAAGATATGAGTTTCGTCCCGCTTGCAGAACGTCTTAGGCCGCAGACTCTCGACGACTATATAGGTCAGGAGCATCTGGTCGGTCCCAACGGCCTTTTCCGTCGCTTTATATCGAGCGGAGCTGTGCCGTCGTTCATATTGTGGGGTCCTCCGGGGGTGGGCAAGACCACTTTGGCTAAGATAGTGGCACGAGCTCTCGATCGTAAGATGTACACCCTGTCGGCTGTGACATCGGGGGTTAAGGAGGTGCGGGAGGTGATAGCGCAGGCCCGTGCCGACAGGTTCTTCGATTCGCCGTCGCCGTTGCTTTTCATCGACGAGATACACCGTTTCAGCAAGTCGCAACAGGATTCGTTGTTGGGTGCCGTGGAGGAGGGTGTGGTGACGCTGATAGGCGCCACTACCGAAAATCCTTCGTTCGAGGTGATACGGCCGTTGCTCTCCCGCTGTCAGGTATATACTCTCGAGCCTCTCTCTGCCGACGATCTCGATAAACTGCTACGCCGGGCGGTGGAGGAGGATACGGAGCTTAAAAAGCGCCGCTTCGAGATAGTGGAGACCGACGCTCTGTTTCGTTTCTCCGGCGGCGATGCCCGTAAACTACTCAACATACTGGATGTGTTGTGCGGCGCCGCGGAGGGCGATGTGGTTATAGACGACAGCCATGTGATAGACGCCCTCAAGGAGAATATAGCCGTCTACGACAAGGGGGGCGAGCAACACTACGATATAATCTCCGCTTTCATCAAGTCTATCAGGGGGAGCGATCCGCAGGCGGCGGTCTACTATCTGGCCCGCATGATAGACGGCGGAGAGGACCCTAAGTTCATAGCCCGCAGGTTGGTTATATCGGCCGCCGAAGATATAGGGTTGGCGAACCCCAACGCACTGCTTTTAGCCAACGCATGTTTCGACGCTGTGTCGAACATAGGTATGCCCGAGGGTCGTATTCCGTTGGCTGAGGCTACGGTATATTTAGCCACCAGCCCCAAGAGCAATTCCGCATACATGGCAATAAACAAGGCGCTCGATTACGTGCGTTCCGGCGGTCGTCACGACGTGCCGTTGCATCTGCGCAACGCTCCTACTGCCTTGATGAAAGATTTGGGTTACGGGGCGTCGTACAAGTATGCGCATGACTATCCGGGGCACTTCGTCCGACAGGAGTATATGCCCGAGAAGATCTCGTCGATGCGCTTCTACACCCCCTCCGACAATGCGCGCGAACGCGAAACTGCCCGCGTGCAGGAGGAGTATTGGAATGATAAATACAGATAGTGTTCTTTCTACGGGGCGTTACGGCTTTCGTGAAAGACGACCAAATACATAATACTATGACAAAACAAGAGATTATATCTTCCATACCGATGATCTCCGATACCGATTCGGGTAATTTTTTCCTTATGGCCGGTCCGTGTGTGGTAGAGAGCCGCGAGTGCGTAATGACAGTGGCCGAAGAGGTGACCGCAGTGTCTCGCTCGCTCGGAATACCGTGCATATTCAAGGCTTCGTACAGGAAAGCCAACCGCTCGTCGTGCAGCTCTTTCACCGGGATAGGCGACATACGTGCGTTGGAGATACTGGCCGAGGTGCGCGAGAGGTTCGCTGTTCCGGTGGTGACGGACATACATTCGGCAGAGGAGGCAGGCATGGCGGCCGCCTATGTAGACGTGTTGCAGATACCGGCTTTCCTGTGTCGTCAGAGCGATATACTCGAAGCCGCAGCCGCTACCGGCAAGACGGTCAATATCAAGAAAGGTCAGTTTCTGGCTCCGGAGTCGATGAAGATGGCCGCTGAAAAGGTTATGGAGTGCGGGAACGGACGGGTGATGTTGACCGACAGAGGCACTACGTTCGGTTACGGCGATCTGGTGGTCGACTTTCGCGGCATACCCACCATGCAGAAGACGGGATTGCCTGTGGTGATGGATATAACGCACTCTTTGCAACAACCCAATCAGGGTGCGGTTACAGGCGGACGTCCAGACATGATCGAGACGATAGCCCGTGCGGCGGTGGCCGTAGGGGTGGACGGGCTGTTCATAGAGACCCATCCCGACCCGTCGGTAGCCAAGTCCGACGGTGCGAATATGCTCAAACTGGAGCTGTTGCCGTCGTTATTGGAAAAGTTGGTAAGGATAAGGGCTGCTATAAGGTAAGCGGCAGCTCCTCTTTTTGAGAGGCTTTATCCGTCGTAACGTATGGCACGGTTGAGGAACTCTTTGAGAGGTCTTAGTGCGTGACACAGAGTAAGCGCCTTTTTTATGCCGTCGGGGCCGAGCATTGTGCGGTCGTCGATATTGGCATAACCGTAGAAGCTGGTTAGTTTCAGGTATTCGGCTGCGGGCGAGTCTTTGGGATAACCGTTGGGGACGCGTTTGAGCATTCTCTCTTCACGGCTTAGTCCTCCAATGTATTTCATGAACATCTTATCGCCCAACACCTCCTCTTCGAACAGTTCCCAGTCGAGGTCGAAAGCGTCGCGCAGAAGTTTGAGTAATTGCGGGTCGGGACAATAACATCCGCTGGCCACATAGCTGTCGCCGGGTCCTATGTTGATGTAATAGCTTGCGAGAGGGTTCTTGACACTGCCGTTGTCGTTTAGTACGATGCCGAAATGGGTTTTGTACGGATCTTTGTTGCGGCTGAATCTCGTGTCGCGGTATATGCGGAACATCGAACGCTTGACCGGATAGTCGAGTGCTATCTCCGGGTCGAAAGCGTGTATCTCCTCGCGTAACTGTTCGGCGAAAGCTATTGCATCGTCGCGTGCCGCTTCGTAACGCGCTTTGTTGGCGTTGAACCATTCGCGGTAGTTGTTGTCGCGGAGTTCGGATAGAAACTCGAATGTAGATTTGGCTATCATGGCGTTTCGGTTTGATTCCACTAAGGTAGACAAAAAAGATATGTATGAAAAGAAAGTTCCCGAAAAAAATCGGGAACTTCGTTTATATAGAGTCGTGTGATGCCTTTGCGATCGCTTTGGTGTAAGCGTTTTTCGCCTCGGCAGTCAAGATGTTGTCGTTGAAAACGTCCGGACCATTCGTGCGTTTTTACGTGCGGGTCCGTGTGGGCTTACAGCTTCTTGAGTGCGGCTAATGCTTTGTCGTAATCGGGCTCTTTCGTTATGTCGTCGAGATACTCAACGTATGCGATCTTCCCGTTTTTGTCTACTATTATCACGCCTCGTGAGAGTAACTCCATCTCCTTTATAAGGAATCCGTATTTGAGCGCGAAGCCTCCCGGACGGTAGTCGGACAGGGTATAGTTGCGGTCGATGCCTTCCGCTGCACAGAAGCGTCCCAATGCGAACGGCAGGTCTTTGGATATCGATAGCACTACGGTGTCGTCGCCAAATGACGCGGCTTTCTTGTTGAATGTACGTGTCTGCGAAGCGCAAACGGGGGTGTCTATCGACGGGAATACCGATATAACTACATTTTTACCTTTGAAATCGGATAATCTCACCTCTTTCATGTTGTTGTCGTATGCGGTGAAATCGGGAGCAGTCATGCCTACCGTTACCATGTCGCCCAAAAGCGTAAGAGGTGCGCCTCCTTTGGCTGTGATGTTCTTGTTCTCTTTCATAATGTTTCTTTTGATACAGACGTTCTCTCTCCTCGGCAATATTGCACTCGGCTTATCGAAAACGTCGGTTTTTGTTGATTTCACGCAAAAGTTATGCCATGTTTCAGCGTTTGTTTATCACTTTCTGCGATGAGAACATCACCACTGCCAATATGACAAACAGGCCTATGCTTCCGGCCAACAGAGAATACGACTCTATTTGGGTGAGAACGTATATGTAGGTGTATAGCAATACGAGCATCGACATCAGTATTGCGGCGGTGCGTTTGTCGGAGAATACGCTGGCGGTGTATGTCGTCGACAGGAGTGTTGTCATTACCGCCGCTATGAGGTAGGCGTAATGGAAGCTCATGTATTCGCTGAACGATAGCAACAAGGTGTAGAATAGTACCAATGCGAGTCCTATCAGTATGTATTGCAACGGATTGACACTCTTTTTGCGCCATATCTCCACGAGCAGAAACGTTACGAACGTGAGCACCACTATCAGCATGGCGTATTTTACCGTACGCATGGTCATGCGATATTGGCTTACCGCAGAGACTATCTCCACGCCGGTAATGTCTTCGTAGTATTTGCGTTCGTGCAGGTCGATGATGTTGCCGTCGCGGCTTCCGCTCCATATAGCCTCGAAGCCTTTGTCGGTTACGTTACGGTTGTCGGGTATGCGGCCCATCCTGAAGTTGGGGTCGGGGGTGTCGCCCGTCATCTCTACCGTGTAATTTCCGGCGGTTATGAATGAGAGCGATTCGGACCCTTTTATCGGAAAGGTGTCGCTAAAGGCGGCTATATCGCCTTTTTTCTCTACCCCGAGAGCTTTGCGACGTATCACTTTGCCTCTGTCGCGGTCTATGACCACTATCTCCGCTTTACCGTAGTCGGGTTTTATCTCTTTTATGCGATGGCCATCGTAGTATTCCGTATCAGATACGTTTACGAACTCCTCTCCGGAGTCGAAATGTCCGGAGAACGATACTTCGGCTTCGTACACCGGGAGGTCGTATCTGCCGATGTTGAGTATCTTGTGGCTTAGCCCGGCCTTTATTTCGCACTTGTCAGGGCTTATATATATGACGCCGCTATCGTGCGTTTTGCCTGCGTCTACCTTGTACGGTACGGCTATCGCCACCGACAGTCTTTTGCTTTTGCCCCATTCGGTGGATATTTCGCGACGGGCTTGGGTAGAGATCTCCTCGCGCTCCTCTATCAGATTTTTCACTAACTGTAATGGTATGAGCAACAGAAGCGACAGTATTGCTATGAATAGCGTTTTCAGTACTATTTTTTTGGCCGGCGACTCCTGTCTGCGCGCCATGTATTGCGAGGCGTAAGCGTAAGGATCGAAGGTCTCTTTGTTAACGGTGTCCTTCTTAGAGCCGTCGGTTTCGTTTCGTTTTGTCGGATCGGTTTGATTAGTTGTCATGTCTTTATTGTTTTAAAAGTTCTTTGTTTTTCAAAGTTTAAAGGTAAAAATTTTTACACACCTCCTTTTATCAAGGCTTCGAGTGCGGCGAGGTGTTCTTTGAAAGCGGTTCTGCCCTTTTCCGTTATGGAGAAGGAGGTGTGAGGTTTGCGTCCGATAAATTGTTTTCGGGTGGTAAGATATTCGGCCTCTTCCAGTCCGCGTATATGGCTTGCCAGGTTGCCGTCGCTGAGGCCGAGCAGCTCCTTGAGCCTTACGAACGATACGCTATCGTTTACGGACAGCACCGACATTATGCCGAGCCGTGCTTTGTTTTCGAAGGCTTTGTTTATGTTATCCAATAACGGTTTCATCTCTATCGGTGTCTTACGGCTGAATAGATGCCGTATATTATGTGGAATACGCCGAAGCCTATGGCCCAGAATATTATGGCATATCCGTCCGCGGCGGCATCTATTAGCCCGAGGATTATTTCGGCGTAACCGAGGTAGCGCGAGTCGGAGTAGGTGTAGTGCGATATGCCTACCAGTGACAGACCGTAGAATATGAGCATTATAGACGAGGTGAGTCCCCAGTGTCCGCCTGCGTACAATATGATGCACAGTGCGGCGCCTACCGTCAGCGGCATGAAGAAACTGCCCAAGAGTCGTCGCGACACTCTGTCGAATCGTAATCTCTCGCCGCGCGCACGGGCCTTTCTCGCCGACATGGCGATGACAGTGGCTATGCACACTACGATTAGCAGTGCGGCTAAAAGTATCAGCACGGCCAATTTGTGCCGGGAGAAGACTATGAGCGACGAGACGAACGGATTGTCGTTGGAGAAATCGCCTCCTGCGCTCAAATAGCCTATAGTTACCGCTACCAGCGCATATATGCCTACCGCAATGGCCGACGCGCCGCTCAACGACATGATTCGGGTGGAGCTCTCCATCATCTTCTTTATCGAGTCGATCGTCTCTATGGCTTCGTCTTTCCTCATCTCTTCGAGTATTTAAAAGTTCTTTGCGCTACAAAGTTACGGGTAATTTTTGAAAATGCAAATTTATTTTCGATTCGAATGTTCGAGAGGTACAAAAAATATTACCTTTGTAAAGGTTAAAAACCGGCTTCGGCTATGTCGGGGCGTATTATTGCGGTAATCAATTAAAAAACTTGATATATGAAAACCACACCGTTTACCAAGTATCACATCGAGGCTGGCGCCAAGATGGCACCTTTCGCAGGGTACAATATGCCGATAGAGTTTACAGGCATCAATGACGAACATGCGTGCGTACGCGAACGTTTAGGCGTCTTCGACGTAAGCCACATGGGAGAGATATGGGTGAAAGGTCCCAAGGCAGAGGCTTTTCTGCAGCATGTCACCTCCAACAACGTGGCGCAACTCTACGACGGTAAGGTGCAGTATAGCTGTTTCCCCAACGGCAAGGGCGGTATAGTGGACGACCTTTTGGTCTACAGGATTAATGCCGAGACCTATCTTTTGGTTGTCAACGCCGCCAATATAGAGAAAGACTGGAATTTCCTCTGCGCGGAGGCTCCTGCGTTCGGTCTCACCCCCGGCAAGGAGCTGTATAACGCCTCTGACGAGATAGCTCAGCTTGCCGTTCAGGGGCCGTTGGCTATGAAAGCCATCCAGAAATTGGTGTCGGAGCCTGTGGAGGATATGGAGTATTACACTTTCCGCAAGGTAGACATAGCCGGCATAAAGGATGCGATTCTATCCATAACCGGTTACACCGGCGCCGGCGGTTGCGAGATATATGTAGCCAACGAAGATGCTGACAAGCTATGGAAAGCGGTGTTCGAGGCCGGTGAGGAGTTCGGTATAAAATCAATAGGACTCGGCGCACGCGACACATTGCGTCTCGAAATGGGTTTCTGTCTTTACGGCAACGATATAGACGACACCACATCTCCCCTCGAGGCAGGTTTGGGATGGATAACCAAATTCGTGGACGGTAAGGATTTTATAGACCGCGACAAGATGGAGGCGCTCAAAGCCGCAGGGGTGAAACGCAAGCTCGTCGGTTTCGAGATGATAGACAAGGGGATTCCCCGTCATGACTATCCCATAGTGGACGAACAGGGCCGCAATATAGGTCGTGTTACTTCAGGAACCATGGCTCCGTCGCTTAAGAAAGGGGTCGGTATGGGTTATGTGGAAACAGCGTTTTCAAAGCCCGGTACCGAGATATTCATAGAGGTGCGCGGACGTAAACTTAAGGCAGAGGTGGTTAAGCCGCCTTTCTATAAGAAGTAGTATCGTATTATTTGTCTAAAAGGCCCGGAGGTTATTGTCTCCGGGCTTTTCGTTTGTAGCGGGGAGCGATTCGGTTATTGTAATTTGGTTTCACAGAGAAGGTCTATTATTGTTGGAACATGTTTCGGGGCTTTTTTGGGGGAGTTTCTGCCAACTGCGTGACGGTTTACAGCTTGGGTTTCTCTGACTGTCAGGTTGAGTTTGTGTTTGATTGTTCTCGTTTCGCTCGGACGAATGTGTAATTACGGTATTTGTGGTGGCGTGTTTAGGCTTGATGGTATGCGCATGAGATGTGCTTTTGCCCGGATGGCGGCCTGAGCGAAGCGAGGGCCATAGGTAGGGATTCCTTATGTAAAGGTCTTTTTTGCTGGAGGTGGAGTGTTTGCGTGGGGTTGAAGCGATTCACAGGGCCGGAGCCTGCGGGGGACCGCTCGAGCGTGGTGTTCTTTCAATTCCCGGCGGTGATTTAAGCGGAAAGGTTGTATGATTGCTGTAACTTACGCGGGCCTCCGATGGGGGAGGCTCCGGCCCGCTCATCCCTCGTTCCTCGGGATTTAACGGCGGAATTGTGTTTGATGCCTCTCGCTTCGCTCGTGGCTTTCTGCTTATGCGGGTACGCCTTGCGGCGTATTTGAGTTTGCTTGTTCGGTTTTACGCTTTGATTCCTTTCTGTAGTATATACGCCTTACGGCGTTTGGGTTAGTAGCTGTTGGGCGGCTTTCTGTACTTTGTCTTTTGCTGTTGTGTTTAGTGTAGTTGGAAATTTATTAGCGTTTCCGTTTTAGTCTCGTTTGTTTTTGTTGGGGCCGTTTTTGTATTGCTGTCGTGGGTGCATCCCCTTCGGGGA
>CAJURV010000003.1 GCA_910588925.1 uncultured Rikenellaceae bacterium | reverse complement strand
CGTCCCCGAAGGGGATGCACCCGCACGAGCAATACAAAAACGGCCCCAACAAAAACAAACGAGACTAAAGCGGAAACGATATAAACTTCCAACTACACTAAACACAACCGGAAAAGACAAGGCACAGAAAGCTGCCAAACAAAAACTAATAAAGAACGCCGCAAGGCATATTCCCAACAGCAAAATTACGAGCGAAGCGAGTAGCATAAATATGAACGAGCAGACTCAAACACGCCGTAAGGCGTATTCGCACAGGCAGAAAGCCCGAGCGTAGCGAGGGCTATCAAACACAAATTCCGCCGTTAAATCCCGAGGAACGAGGGATGAGCGGGCCGGAGCCTCCCCCAACGGAGGCCCGCGTAAGTTCCAGCAATCATTAAACCTTTCCGCTTAAATCACCGCCAGGAATCGAAAGAACGTCACGTTTAAGCGGTCCCCCGCAGGCTCCGGCCCTTGTGACTCCGGCAAGGTATCGCCAAAACATCTCTAAACACACGAAATAGGAATCGTGTCTATCTACATCCGGACAAAAATCTCGGCTAATGCGCATACCATCAATCTGAAAATAAAAATCATCGTCTCGCAAACCGTTAGCTATTCAAAGGGCACCTGTTCTCTAGATAAATTTGGAGAGTAAAATACAATTCCACTTTACCGAATAGTAATATCAAACATGCCGTAAAACATCTTGCATCAGTAAAAAAAGCGAGAGACACGATAGCTAATTCAGGCAGAAGTCCTCCACCCATCGAAGGCCCGTTTTAAGACCTATTACTATACTTTATATATTCAGGAACTTTCTCTGCCCTCCGCGAGGCGCAGTCCCCCGCAAACTCCATCCCTGTGACTCCGGGCAAATCCACGCCCCCGAACCTACCTCCCCATGCGCTATATTTAAACCAGAAATAAAAAAGGGAAGGTCTACCCTCCCCTTCTTATAAAATCATCATACTACCTAACGTACATATATATTGTAAGACGGCGCATAATCTACCAACACCCACTCGGTATTGACGAACTTACCGTTCCGGGCGAACCTTTTCAGCTTGTACCGGCTCTGCAATATAGTGGTATAATAGTTATCCATATAATCGCCGAATCCGGACCCCATCTCGAGCATGGTACCGAAGAAGAACATGGCTACATCATACCCCCTGTAGGCGTATAACGACGGCACCTTGCCGAACCTGCGTATATAATCGGCATCGAACTTGCGCACCAAAGGATCCGACCGGTTAACATGATACGAGGTAACATAACTCACACCGAGCCTGAACAGCGATGCGGGATCGAGCCCCATACGCGATATACGCGAGGAGGCCACCACGCTCATCTGTTTACGCCCGGAGGTCAGCATCTTAAGACCCAATAGCTTGGATATTACCTGATCCGTCATCTCACGGGTCTTGGAGGCCACTACGAAAACCGTCTCCCTGCCGTACGGCATTATCGGAACGATCACATCGGGTTTGGCGCTTCTGTCGAAAGCGATGAAAGAGCAATCTATCGCATGTCTTTTGACATAATCTACAAATAGACTGTCGTCATCGCCGGTCTCTATTATCACGACGTGTTTACCATGCAAAAGCGGGCCTATCTTGTCGTAATGCGTAGATGCGTCGGCAGCCATCTGGTAGACGTACGGATTGTCCTGACATCCCACCTCGGCCAAAGGCGACACGATAGGTATCTTGCGCGCCCGGGCATATTCGGCCATAAGCTCGAAAGTGTTTCCGTACACAGGACCGATCATAAGATCGACATCGGCCAGATCGCCGGACGATATGAGCGAATATACTTTAGAACTGTCGTGATGTGTATCGTAGAGATTAAGGTCTATGGAAGCCCCCTCCCGTTTTATCGAATCGAGCGCAATAAGCACCCCTTGATAGAATTCGGAGAACTGCATCTGAGGATGGCCGTCCGAGGTCATAGGCAACATAAGAGCCACATTGATGGGAGTGTACGACGTACCGAAACGTTTGAGCGGACGTTCTCCCTCGTATGCGTCATAGTCAGTACCTATAAAACGGACAGGACGCCCAAACATCTCGCCGTTATATATCAACGACATGTCGACGGGTATCAACAACACGGTGCCGATCTTAAGACCGTCTACGAGCTTGTCGCTATTCTTCTCGCGTATCACCGGCACAGATACGTGGTAATAACGGCTTATACCGAAAAGGGTCTCTTCCGCCACCACTTCATGGTGCACGAAACCTGCGGCATCCACCTCTATGGGAGGGACATCGTATCCGCTCTCATCATAATCTCCGATGAGAACCTCCACCTCTTCGCTCTCCGTCTCACCGCTATCTTTCTCCGATAACTCCCTGATGCGGGCATCGGCGGCTATCTCAGCCGATATCTGCGATTCGTTTACGCTACCCATACGGCTCTTATTGATACGCAACGTCTCACCGGCCTTTATCTCGTTATCGTCGGGCAAGCCGGGATTATCGGCACGCAACACGGAAAGCGGCAACCCGTAACGCACCAACACGGAATAAACGGTCTCGCCCGTGCCTACCACATGGGAGATATAAGCGTTGCGGTTACGTCGTCTCGGTGAAGCGTACTCGCTATTCTCATAAGCCGAGCCGCCGGGTGCGTCGCATGAAGCGTATGCGAGCTGCACTATCGGCATCGTCATAAGAAACATTATAAGAAACCGTTTCATCTCTTTTCGGGTTAAAACCGGGTTACAACCGACAAAGAGCCTGCTAAAAGCCCTGAAAGGAGAAGTAAACCCTCTGAATAAATCTGTTACGGAGCGCGGTAACTAACCTGAATACCGCATTATTTATTGATACCTCTGAGTTTGATCCTTGTTATTACCCTCTTGGTATATTCGGGAAAGTCGCCGTCCATCATCCAGTTATAATAGCTAGGCTCTTTGGCAAAGACCTCCTCCACTTTTCGCCCCTTGTGTTTACCGAAATTAAACACCTCCGCACCGTTATCGTCGTAGACTACACGACCCGCGAAATCGACATTACGGGTGTGGGAGCTGAACTCCGACAGAAAAGCGACATCGTTTTTAAGCGCGTCGGGATAACGGTCGAGCTGGGCTTTAAGCACCTCGTAGGTAGCCATTGTATCGGCCGCAGCAGAGTGGGCCTCCGTAAGATCTTTATCGCAATAAAACTTATACGCCGCCACTAACGTGCGTTGCTCCATCTTGTGAAAGATAGTCTGCACGTCTATGAACCTTCGCGAGGAGAAGTCGACGTCTACTCCCGCCCGTATGAACTCCTCGGCGAGCATGGGCACGTCGAATTTATTGGAATTGAAACCGGCGAAATCGCACCCCTCGATGAACGCGGCCAACGACTTGGCTATCTCCTTGAAAGTAGGCTCGTCCTTGACATCCTCATCGCTTATGTGGTGCACGGCGGTAGCCTCCTCGGGTATGTGCATCTGCGGGTTGACACGACGCGTCTTGACGATCTTCTCGCCACCCGGGGTGATCTTTATCATAGATATCTCCACGATGCGATCGGCAGAGACATTGATACCCGTCGTTTCCAAATCGAAGAATATCAACGGATTTTTTATCGCCAGCTCCATGACTAACTCAATATCGGCATCAATAACATCACCATCTCCGCCTCGAACTCATCCGTTTCGCCGGCAGGTATCACAAGGCCGGGACGGGTAGAATCGGCAAGCTCGAAAGAGACCTCCTTGGCCGATATGTTGGAGAGCATCTCCACGAGTATGGTATGTTTGAAACCTATTGCCAGAGGTTCGCCCTCGTAGTTGCATTCGATAGTGTCTTCCGCCGACACCGAAAAGTCGGTATCCTGCGCTGCCACCACCATTCTGCCCGGCTCTATCGTAAACTTGACCAAACTGTTAGCGGCCGACGAGCAGACCGACACCCGACGGATGCTTCCCAAGAAAGCGACTCTGTCGACTATGACTTTGTTAGTGTTATTGGTGGGGATGACGCTGTTATAGTTGGGATAACGGCCCTCTATGGCACGTGTTATCAACTTATAACCGCTCAACGTGAAGACTATGTACCGCGAATCGAACTCCACTGAGACGTTCTCGGTCTCTTTGGCGAGCAGGGCACGTAGCAGAAGCGCCGGTTTCTTGGGCAGCACGAACGATGCGGCCTCGGAAGCGCCGGTCTCGCCACGCATGGTTATCTTAGCCAGCTTGAATGCGTCGGTAGCCACAAAGGTTATGGCTTCGGGCGTTATATCGAAATAGATACCGTTCATTACGGGATGGAGCTCGCCCTCGCCGGTGGCGAATATGGTCTTAGACACTCCGTTGAGCAGATTATCGGCGGGAATCGTTATCTTCTGGCTCTCGTCCGCCAAAGAAGCCAACTCGGGATAGCCCGCACCGCCGAGACCCGGGATGGATATGCGGCCTGTACGCCACGAAAGAATAACCTCGTACGTCGACTTGTCTACAGTTATGTTGACAGGCTGGTCCGACAACTCGCGTAACGCGTCTATCAACAGCTTGGAGGTGATTGCTACCACACCCTCCTCCTCTACGGTATCTACACGTATCTCGGAGATCATGGTGGTCTCCAGGTCCGTAGCCGTTACAGATAGCTTCCCGTCGCTGAGGTTGAAAAGGAAATAGTCTAAAATAGGCATGGTGGCCTTGGGGGGGATAACCTTACCCGTATTCTGAAGCAATGACAACAATGCCGAGCTTGAAATAGTAAAATTCATATATCTAAAATTTTTATCTTCGCAATTATGAAACAACGCATTCCATACGTACCGAAACATCGTCGAACAACCAGCTACGACGTAAAAATGCGCTACAAACGAGTTAGGGCCTGTTTTTCACCGGAACCGCTAACTCCTCTTAACTTTCAAAGGTAATATTTTTTCGCGACAAACCAAAAACAAGGCGTATTCAGACTATCTACACGCCTGTATTCGACACATAGGATTCCATCTGTGCCGCCGAAAGACATATAAGAAAAAGAGTCGGACTTCTTACCATACGAACGAAAGGGCAACATATACCGCACTGCCGCTAAAAAAGCAATGAATAGGCTTGCAAACGCTAACGCGACAAGACATATCCGTTCCCAAGCAAACCAATGGAGATCGGACACACTCCTCTTTACCTGTCCGAACCGATCGCAGCCTCCGCAAGCTACGCCCATGTCAACACACGACAATATATCGCAAAAACCCCAATAGCCTAAACGACATACTCCAGCCTCTCACTACAGCAACGGATATAAGAACTGCTACCCCCTCCAAATAAAGCCTATAAAAAAGGGGGCCATGCCCCCTAATCAGCCAAGCAAGCCAATGCGGAAGCCACCATCGTATCCATGGCACCGGTGTAATCCACATCGGATAGTTGCGCATGACGTTGAGCTATAATCAGGCAAACGGTAATAGCCTGATGCCCCATAAGCGCAGAAAGCATGCCTATCGACGAGCTCTCCATCTCTATATTGGTGATACGGCGTCCGTTATATTCGAAGCTCTCGAGCCGGGGAATGAAATCGGCTATCTCCGGCTCGAGTGTGAGCCACCTGCCCTGCGGAGCGTAGAAGCCTGGAGCCGAAAGCGTGAACCCTACCGAGGCTATAGGCTCGAAACGGCGTCTCAACATCGACGAAGACTCTATCACGTACGGACGCGATAAATTAGCCGGCCAACCCATATGCTTCATGAACGCCTCCTCTACGGCAGTGGCGCACACGGTTCCGGCCCCTTTATAAAAACGGGCCAGCGGATCTATGCCTATCGACCACGACGACATCACGAACGACCCCAACTCGATATCGGCCTGCAATGCCCCGGAGGTACCCAAGCGCACTATGGTAAGTGAATTACGGTCGGAACGCGGACGCCGTGTCTCCAAATCGACGTTGACAAGGGCATCCAACTCGTTCATCACTATGTCTATGTTGTCCGAACCTATCCCAGTCGACAGTACGGTCATACGGTCGTTGCGGTAACGTCCCGTGGCCCATACGAACTCACGATTGCCGCCGCTACACTCAATCTCCGAAAAACGACCGCTAACCATAGGCACGCGACCCGGATCGCCCACTAAAATCACCTTCTGTGCGAGCTGGTCGGGGCGCATGTGCAAATGAAATACGGTTCCGTCACCGTTTACGATCAGCTCCGAGGCCGGTATTGTTCTCATAATATCCTATTTAATTGATTTACTTTATCTTCGTCGAGGCATCCATAATATCAATGGCAATATTTCCGAAACATCGGCGGGAAACCAGTCCCTCACAGAGAGCCCCCTACTTCTCGCACGGATCGTCACACCTCTGGCGCGACGATTTTTCCACCAGATTGCCGACCGAGCCTATCTCCATGAACGATGCCCCCTTGGCCGCGCCGAAGTCACCGCCCACCACCACTATAAGATCGTCGTCGGTCAATTTATGTTCGTCTCGCAAAGAGGTCAATATGTTGAATATAAAGCTATGATGCGAACGCGGCGGCTCCTGATAACGAGGACATATACCGTACGACAGGGCCATCTCGCGCATCACATTCTTACGATAACATACGGCATAAACCGTACGGCTACCGCGAAAGGCCGAAAGATAACGCCCGGTACGTCCCGACAATGTGTCTATCACCACTGCCTTGACCGGCAAGTTGAGACAAGCCCTGACGGCCGAACGCGCCAACTGGGCCGTTATCTCGTTGTTGACACCCGTCATATTGACATTCTCTATAGTGTAGGTGTCCTGCTCTATGCGCGACGCCACACGGGCCATAGTTCTCACCGCCTCCACAGGATAACGCCCCGAAGCGGTCTCGCCGCTTAGCATAAGGGCGTCGGCACGCTGGTATATGGCGCCGGCTATGTCGCTGATCTCGGCGCGAGTGGCCCTCGGATTCGATATCATACTCTGCAGCATTTGCGTCGCCACTATCACCGGCTTTTTGGCCTCGACACATTTCTTGATAATAGTGCGCTGAACTATGGGTATCCTCTCGAGCGGTATCTCCACTCCCAGGTCGCCGCGGGCAACCATCACGCCGTAGGTATGTTCCAATATGGAGTCGATATTGTCGACCCCTTCGCGGTTCTCTATCTTGGATATGATTTTAAGATGACCGCCGCACTCGTCTATTATACGCTGCACGGCCATGACGTCGTCCTTGCTACGTACGAACGAATGGGCCACAAAATCGAGATTCTGCTCCACGGCCCAACGTATGAACATCTCGTCGCGCTCCGTTATCGACGGCAGATCAATGGGCACGTCGGGAATATTCACGCTCTTGAAACTACCTATAATACCGTCGTTCACTACTTTAGCTATCAACGTGTCGCCCTCGCGGGATATAACGGTAAGCTCTATCTCTCCGTCGTCGATAAGAAGAGAGGCTCCTACCGGCACATCGTCGGCGATGGATTTGTGAGTCACGTATATAAGATCGCGACTACCTAAGCTCTCCTTGTCGCCGCCCTTTACGCCCAGAATGTCGCCCGCTTTGACGGCAATACCAGGGTCTTCCACACGCGATGTGCGTATCTCGGGGCCTTTGGTGTCGATAAGTATGGCTATCGACTCCGAAACCGACCTTACATTGGCCACTATACGGGCAGCACCGTCCATATCGGCATGGGCCGAATTGATGCGCACCACGTTTACGCCGGCCTCATGAAGCGAGCGTATGAACTCCGCATCGCACCGGCGGTCAGAGATCGTTGCAACTATTTTAGTCCGTCTATTATCCATATATAGATTTTTTCAGAGATTGAAAAAGGCTTCCCCTCATTACCGTAGCCTACGCTCTACAGCCCGGCCCTCATAAGAAAAGCCTCCACCGCAAGACGGTACGAGTCGAGCCCGAACCCCATGACTGAACCGACGCACACCGGAGCTATAAGCGATTTATGACGAAACTCCTCGCGGGCCAGTATGCACGATATATGCACCTCGGCCACCGGCACCTTCACACCGCCTATGGCATCGGCCAGAGCCACGGAAGTATGGGTATATCCCCCGGCATTGAGTATAACGCCGTCCACGGCTCCGTCGGCGCCATGCACCGCATCTATCAGCTCTCCCTCTATGTTGGACTGGAAATAGGAAAACTCCACATCGGGATAACGCTCGCAAAGAGTTTCGTAATACTCCTCGAAACTGGTATTACCGTATATCCCGGGCTCCCGTTTACCCAACAGATTGAGGTTGGGACCGTTTATAATCAATATTCTCATGGTAAAATTCCGTTTGCTACGATACAAAAAACATACCGCAAAACAAAGATAATAATTTTTAGAAAAGTTCCGAAATTTCGGTCGTACAAGGCCGGGATACAACATCGTATTCAGGTCGATCTTGAACGTGATGACAACAAAGGCACCTCACAACACGGAACGAAAACGAACCGTATCGCCGACAAAATCGACAAAAGCCACGATATAAAAGAAATAAATACCGAAACACAACTTTCAAATAGCTATATTTGTCGACCGAGAAAGTCTGATTTCGATGAACGAACTGGAATTCATAAACCTCGTAAAACGGTCTTCATCGGCCGTGGCCCCATACGGCGAAGGCATAGGCGACGACTGCGCCGTAATGCCTGCGACGAACGGACGTGCCACCGTCATAACCACCGACATGTTAGCAGAGGGGGTCCACTTCAGGCTATCGACGGCCCCGGCATACGCCATAGGTTGGAAAGCGCTGGCGGTCAATCTAAGCGACGTAGCCTCCATGGGGGTACGTCCCGTGGCATCGTTCATGGCCATATCGCGTCCCGAGGGAGTGCCCGACAGGTGGTACGAGGAGTTCATGGCCGGCTACAGCGACCTATCCGTAAAGTTCGGCGTACCGCTAATGGGTGGCGACACCACGGCTTCCGGATCGGGCCTGACAATATGCGTTACGGCCATAGGCGAGGGAGAAGCGGCGCACATAAAAAGACGTTCGGCAGCACTCCCCGGCGACATAGTAATGACGGCCGGAACATTGGGCGACAGTGCGGCCGGGCTATCGCTCGCCGAAAGAGGATCGTCACGATACCCGCACCTGCTTAACGCCCACCTGTCGCCGACGCCTCAGGTAGATGAAGGGCAATGGCTCGGAAGCCGAAACGAAGTGCACGCCATGACGGATATATCGGACGGCATCGCCAAGGATCTCATGCAGATATGCGACATGTCGGGAACGGGCGCACGAGTGGAATTGACGCATCTGCCCCTATCGGACGACCTGTTGCATTATTGCACCGAAGAGAATATTGATCCAGCCGCTCCGGCGATATGCGGAGGCGAGGATTTCAAGCTGTTATTCACTGTAAACGAGGCCGAAGCCGACAAGCTCACTGCCGACTTTACCGCTCGTTTCGGTTATGCCCCCTCCCCTATCGGACGCATAACGTCAGGATGCGGCATAGAGTGGTTGCGCGACGGCGCCGCCGTAAACGAAAAATTCGCCGGTTATATACACCGGTAAAGAAGATGAAAGAGAAGATAATGATGACCATAGCCGGCAGCGACTCGTCGGCTGGCGCCGGAATACAGGCGGATATCAAGAGCGCGTTCGCCGCCGGGGTATATTGCGCCACGGTCATAACCGCCGTAACGTCTCAGAACACATGCTCGGTGCGTGCCGTAGCGAACATGTCGCCCGAAACGGTATCATCGCAGATAGACGCCGTGCTCGACGACATGAACGTAACAGCCGTCAAATGCAGCATGTTGCCAGACAAGGAGATAGTGGAGACAGTAGCGGACAAAGCCGCCGCAGGGAAGCTGCCGGGCTTGATATTAGACCCTGTGATGATAGCCTCCTCCGGCGACCAGCTTATAGACAACAACGCCATAGACGCGCTTATAAACAGACTGCTGCCGCAAGCTACGTTAGTGACGCCCAACATACCCGAGGCATGCCGCATGACAGGCGTCGACATCCGAAGCGAACGCGACTTCGACCGCGCCGCAGAGGTATTTCGCAGGTCGGGATGCCGGGCTCTGTTACTCAAGGCCGGACACCTGCATGGCAAGACGCTCACCGACATGCTCTACGACTTCGAGTCGGGGAAAGTACACGGTTTCGAGTTCGAGCGTATCGACACGGCAAACACACACGGCACGGGGTGTTCGCTCAGCGCGTCGATAGCGGCACGTATGTCGCAGGGAGAGAGTCTACGCGATGCCGTACAAGCGGCCGAGGAGTTCATGCATATGGCCATACGACGTGGATGTTACAGGATATGGGGAGATGGACACGGCCCCATCGACCATTTCATAACGCTACAAGAACGATGCGGAGGTTATAAGATCAGCCGCTAACAGACACCATACCCGAAAGAACGGACCATGAGCAAGAAAAAGCGTAGCAACATACTCACCAACTGGCAGTTGATACTGATATCCACCGCAGTATTCCTCGCCCTCATACTCTATTTCGACAGGAGTAACATGAGGTACAAAAGGTCTCTCGACGACAAACTCGAAGACCTCGTAGGAATGCGCGACAGCCTGCGCGAACAAATAAAACGCGACAGCATCATAATAAAACGCCTCGAAAACGACGACAAATTCCTCGAACGATACGCTAGGGAACATTACTACATGAAACGAGAAGACGAGGATCTGTTCGTGTTCAAATGATCTTCAACGACAAACAGCCCGCCCGGCAGAAGCTAAAGGCGTAGACGCTCCCGAGCGAAGCGAGGATAGACAAACTATTATTGCTGTCCGGCAAGAAACACTAAAAGAGCACATAATCACATTATGTAAAAGTCTCGTTTTTATCTTCCATACGAGTCACCAAAACAAAAGCCTGCAGTGGACCGTACCGGCGGAAAGTACGAAAACGCAATTATGCACCTTTAGCGAACAACTCTTATAGACTTAACTGCGTTCACTAACGTACCTCCGTCGAATGAAGAGTTTATGCCCGCCGCGAGGTGCGGCCCGCCGGTTTTCTCGCTACGCTTCAAACCCGCCAAAAGGAAAGTGTTTGATGGCACTCGCATTCGCTCAGACTGTATCCGGCAACGAATATAAGTTTTACCGGACAGCAATGATAGTCCATCGAAAAGGGGGCTATGTTCCCCCCCTCCCAAAAAACAAAGGCCCCGGTAAAAGGGCCTTTGTGAAATGATTTATAATAAACCCTACCCGAGATAGGATTTCAAAAGTTTGCTTCTCGAATTGTGTCTCAAACGTCGTATAGCCTTTTCTTTTATCTGACGCACCCTCTCGCGTGTCAGTCCGAACTTCTCGCCGATCTCTTCCAGAGTCATCTCCGAACATCCTATACCGAAGAAGTAACGGATAATATCGCGTTCACGTTCGGTGAGTGTGGCAAGCGCCCGCTCCACCTCGGTCGATAGCGACTCGTTGATTAGGCCGCGGTCGGCATTGGGCGAATCGGTGTTTACCAGCACGTCGAGCAGACTGTTGTCCTCGCTTTCGGCAAACGGAGCGTCCACAGATACATGACGACCCGAAACGCGCAAAGTGTCGGCCACCTTCTCCTTTGGAAGGTCGAGCTCCATAGCCAGCTCCTCCGGCGACGGAGTACGCTCGTGCTCCTGTTCGAACTTGGCAAGCGCTTTGTTGATCTTATTGAGCGACCCCACCTGATTGAGAGGCAGACGCACGATACGCGACTGTTCGGCCAAAGCCTGCAGGATCGACTGACGGATCCACCATACGGCATAAGAGATAAACTTGAAACCTCGTGTCTCGTCGAACTTCTCCGCCGCACGTATCAAACCGAGGTTACCCTCATTGATAAGGTCGGGCAGACTAAGCCCTTGATTCTGATACTGTTTTGCCACCGACACCACAAATCGCAGATTGGCACGAGTAAGCTTTTCCAATGCCTCCTGATCGCCTTTCTTGATCCTTTGGGCCAGCTCCACCTCCTCTTCCACCGAGATAAGGTCTTCACGGCCTATCTCCTGAAGATATTTGTCTAAAGATGCGCTCTCCCTGTTGGTGATCGACTTGGTAATTTTTAACTGTCTCATTTTTTATCTCTGTTCCTGTTAATTTCGTTCGTAGTATCACTGACGGTCTACTATCGAATAGCTGACGTAACGACCGTCGGGATAGAGCCCGTCTATAGTCTGCACGGCGGATGTGACACGGTTAAGGTCCGAAACGGTACGTATTGCAACGCCGTTGATGTGGGTGATTATGTAACCTGCACGTATGCCCGCTTTCGACAAAAGCCCGTTACCTACTTCCACTACCTGTACACCGAAACTCAACTTATGACGCTCTTTGAGCTTATCGCCCACATCGGTGAACTTACCGCCCAACGAGGCCACCACGTCGACACTGTTCTTGTCGAGGAGTTTGGCCTCACCAGCCTTATTACGTAAAACCACCTCGAATTGTTTCACATCTCCGTCTCTTTTTACCTCCACAATCACCTTATCGTTGGGACGATGTTGCGCTATAACGGCCTGCAGATGGGCGCTACGGTCTGTTCTCACGCCGTCTATCGACACTATTATATCGCCCGTTTTTATACCCGCGGCCGCAGCGGCGCCGTTCTCATCCACCGAAGCGACGTAAAGGCCGCCTTTATCTTCGATACCTAGCTTCTTGCCGCGCGCCTCTATGAAATCGTCGGTTATCTCGTTATAGCCTATACCCATAAGGGCGCGCTGTACGAAACCGTACTCCATCAGGTCCACCACCACCTTCTTTACAATGCTCGAAGGCACGGCGAAAGAGTAACCGGCATAGCTCCCCGTGGGCGACTTTATCACCGTGTTGATACCTACCAGATCGCCGGCGGTATTGACGAGCGCACCGCCGCTGTTGCCGGGGTTGACCGCGGCGTCGGTCTGTATGAACGACTCCAGACGGAACTGATCGGGTATCACGTCGAGATTACGCCCCTTGGCGCTTACGATACCTGCGGTAACCGTAGAGTTGAGACCGTACGGGTTACCGACGGCCACCACCCATTCGCCCAAACGCAAACGCTCGGAATCGCCGAAAGCCACAGAGGGTAGGTCGGCGGCATCTATCTTAACCAGAGCTATGTCGGTGGTAGGGTCGGTACCTACAAGACGGGCATCGTAGGTACGTTCGTCGGAGAGCGTCACCTTGAGCGTGCTCGCGTTCTCTATAACGTGGTTGTTGGTGACGATGTATCCGTCGGGCGAAATGATTACGCCGGAACCTCCCGAACGACGCTCCTGCTGTGGAACCGCACGGCTACCGTACCCCTGCGGTATGCCGAAAAACTCGAAAAAAGGGTCTCCGAAAAACTGATTCTCCTGTGCCTCCACCACCTCTGTCTTGTCTATGTAAACTACGGCTGGCACCGTCTTTTCGGCCGCGTATGTCAGGTCGGGGAAACCGCTCTCGCGCATCTGTTCCGAGGCGAACGAATAACCGGCCGCATCCGAGACTTTTATCGAATGAGAAGCCGTCGCCTCTGTCAAGGCGTTACTGTCGAAGTTAACGAATCTGTAAACTCCGTATGCCGAAAGACCACCGCCGATAAACGCAGCGAAAAAGGCCACGGCAAAAATTTTTTTTCTCATATCCGTTATGATTTGTTGTTCTGCTTACAAAATACGTATTGAATGCGGGTTTATTGTACGTCCCCGGAGAATCACCGCAGTAGGAATAGCTTTCGGGGATAAATCCGTATAAATGACAAACGCCGTACTGGACAGATTATTTCGTACGGCGTAAAACATTTTAACTAAAGACGGACAGAACCGTTCGCTTTGATACAGACATTTTCTCGCCTCGGCAATCGAAACTTCGTTTCATTGCGCTCGGCTTATCAAAAACGTTCGCTTAAGGCAGACGTTTTTTCGCCTCGGCAATCGAAACTTCGTTTCATTGCGCTCGGCTTATCAAAAACGTTCGCTTGAGGCAGACGTTTTTTCGCCTCGGCAATCGAAACTCCGTTTCATTGCGCTCGGCTTATCAAAAACGTTCAAGTACGCGTATTCTCTCCTCTATGGGCGGATGTGTGGCGAACAATCTGTTGAATGTGCCGCCTTTGACACCGTGGAAGATGAACAGCTGCGCCACATCGTCACGTCCGGTATTCTGCAGACCGGGGTCGCCAGAGATCTTACGCAGGGCCGAAGCCAATGCCAACGGATCGCGTGTCATAGCGGCTGAACCGGCGTCCGCCATAAACTCACGTTTACGCGACACGGCAAAACGCATAAGCATGGTGAAGAAATAACATATCCCCACTATGACGAGAGCCACCAAAGCTACGAGAATAGTGCCGCCTTTATCGCGCGAACTGCCGCGGCTATATCTGGCCGACAGCATCACCTGCAGAATGATCTCGGCGAGGATGGCGAATATGCCTACGAATATGATGGAGACTATCATGAGCCTGACATCGCGATTACGTATATGACTGAGCTCATGTGCTATGACGGCCTCCAGCTCGGCATCGTCGAGACGCTCCGTTATGCCGGTGGTCAGCGTCACAGTATAGCTCTTCTTGTCTATCCCGCTGGCGAAAGCGTTCAGAGAGGGGTCGTCCACCACATTGATCTTAGGCATAGCCATCCCCTGCGACATGCAAAGGTTCTCGACCATATTATAGACACGCGGATTCTCGCGTCTCTCGAGCGGACGGGCATTCGTGGCCGACCTTATCATACTGGTGTTGCTCACGTATGCTATCACGAACCACAGGACCACCGCCCCTATCACGAAAGGTATCGCATTCAGAAAATACTCCCGTCCTAAAGCGAAGACCACCGACTCGAAATCATCGGAAACATATCCGTTATTAGACAGCACGCAGAAGCTTACGAACAGACAGAACAGATATGTGGCTCCTGCCAATATCAACGGGAAAAGCGACAACAATAGCAACGACTTGGTGTTGTTGCGCCTCTGTTGGGTCTCTATTCCAACGTATTTCATAGCTTAAAACTTGATCTCCGGAGCCTTATCCAAAGAGGCGCGTTCACCGGCCGCCACCTCGAACATCGGCTCTCTGCGGAAACCGAACATACCGGCCAGAACATTGGCGGGGAATGTCTCTATGGCGTTGTTATACTCACGGGTAGCCGAATTGAAATAGCGTCTCACGGCGGCCAACTTGTTCTCTACATCGGCTATCTCGCCCTGCAGTTGCAGGAAATTGGTATTGGCCTTGAGATCGGGATAGGCCTCGAGCGTTACTTTCAAACCGGCCAACGCCGAAGTGAGGGTGTTTTCGGCCGCGATCTTGTCATCGATAGTACGGGCGCTCACGGCACCGTTACGCGCCTGTATAACCCTGTCCAACGTCTCTTTCTCATGAGCGGCATAACCCTTGACCGCAGCCACCAACTGGGGGATAAGATCGTGACGCTGTTTGAGCTGAACGTCGATGTCGGCAAAAGCATTCTCGCGGTTGTTACGCAACCTGACGATACGGTTGTAGATGCCCGCTCCTATGAGGATGAGCAACAACACCACGGCAGAAACGATTATTGCAATCATAATATCATGTTTTTAATGTAAACAACACATAATGCGGAACGGAGAGACCATACTCCTTCACAAACTATGCCATTCCGAATGCAGCCTTTATAGCATCCACCGCATCGAGCTTCTCCCATGCGAAGAACTCCGCTTTACGCACCGCCTGACGTCCGTTCTCCATAACGGTGACATCGGCTGTATAAGGCTCGCGACCGAAGTGGCCGTATGCCGCCGTAGCCTCGAAGATGGGATTGGTAAGACCGAATCTTTTCACTATGGCCGCAGGCCTGAGATCGAATAACACCGCAATTTTGCGGGCTATCTCTCCGTCGGTAAGCGCACACTTAGCCGTCCCGAATGTATTGACGAAGATGCTTACCGGGTCTGCTACCCCTATTGCATAGGCCACCTGTACCATCATCTCGTCGGCCACACCTGCCGCCACCATGTTTTTGGCGATGTGACGACACGCGTAAGCGGCGCTACGGTCCACTTTCGACGAATCCTTACCCGAGAATGCGCCGCCGCCGTGAGCTCCCTTGCCGCCGTAGGTATCGACGATGATTTTTCGGCCAGTAAGACCGGTATCGCCGTGAGGACCGCCTATTATGAACTTGCCGGTGGGATTGACGTGCAGAATGTAATCGTCGTGTATGAGAGAGAGCAATAGCTCGTTACCGTTACGCTTAAGAAACTCTTTTACACGTGGCATCAATATATTTACGACATCTTCACGTATGGTATCCTGCATACGGCGTTCCGCCTCTTTGTCGCCGCCGGGTATGAACTCGTCGTGTTGTGTAGACACCACTATAGTGTGTATTCTCTGCGGCTTGCCGTTATCGTCGTACTCCACAGTCACCTGCGACTTCGAATCGGGACGCAGATAGGTCATCTGGCGGCCCTCCTTGCGTATGGCGGCCAACTCCCGTAATATATAGTGCGACAACATGAGCGAGGCCGGCATCAACTCCTTGGTCTCGCGGCAGGCGTAACCGAACATTATGCCCTGATCGCCGGCGCCTTGCTCCTCCGCATTCTCCCTGACTACGCCCTGGTTTATATCGGGCGACTGTTCGTGTATGGTGGAGAGCACGCCGCACGAATTGCACTCGAACATATAATCCGCCTTGGAATAGCCCACACGCTCTATGGTACGGCGCGTCACCGACTGTACGTCGACGTATGCCGACGAACTCACCTCGCCGCTTACAACCACCAACCCGGTGGTACACAACGTTTCGCACGCCACTTTGGACGACGGATCGTTGCGCAGGAACTCGTCGAGAATAGCGTCCGAAATCTGGTCCGACACCTTATCGGGGTGTCCCTCCGATACCGATTCTGAAGTAAATAGAAATCCCATTTCAAAAAGTATGAATTAATTCGCTCAAACGGGAAGATTCTGAAGACAGGCGCCACACGGGCACTCACTAAGAAACGCTTTTTAGCATTTTTTAATGTGGTTGCAATCAATCCAAATCTTTCCACAAATATGAGTACAAATATACCCCTTTTATTTTTCATTTGCAAACAACACCTGCAACCTACGCCTCATCGACCTGTGATTGTGACAGATATAAACCGAACGATAGGCACAGATGCCGCCATATCAAAACGACTGGCAAGAGGTTTAATTGTTCGGGCCGTCAAAAAGCGAATGAAATTTACACCGGATAAATATACGTAAATATCATTTTCCCAAACCACGATATACAGATAAAACGAATTCGGAGAATAAGCCTGATTTAATTTTATTGTAATTATAACCTTTTTTCTGCAATTACAGCGATACAGAGCATGGAACGGTGCCTGCGATAGATCTCGGGCAGAAAATAGAGCTCGGGCCATGCCTTACATCGGACAGCAATATTTATTATATCGTATAAGCAAATTTAAACATCATTTACAGGGCAACGCCCCAACACAAAAAAGCCGGAGAAGCGAAAACTTCTCCGGCTTTTTATTCATGCGACAGATTATCTCAAAATCGTCTCAGCACGGTCTGCACCGACCGATACGATCTTGATAGGTACCTGCAACTCGTTTTCTATGAACGAGATATATTTCTTAAGCTCACAAGGCAGATCGTCGTAGCTGCGGGCGTTGCTTATGTCGCAATTCCAACCCTCGAACTCGGTGTAAACAGGCTCCACTTTAGCCATAGAGTCGAACGGATAACGGTCGGTCTCTTTGCCGTCCACGATATAAGACGTCGCCACCTTGATGGTATCGAAACCGTTGAGCACATCGGCTTTCATCATTATGAGCGAATTGACGCCATTGATCATAACGGCATACCTGAGTGCCACGAGGTCGAGCCATCCGCAACGGCGGCGGCGTCCCGTAGTAGCGCCCACTTCGCAACCTACCTCGCACAATGTGTCGCCGTCCTTGTCGAACAACTCGGTTGGGAACGGACCGCTACCTACACGGGTACAATAGGCTTTGAATATGCCGTAGATGCGGCCTATGCGGCTCGGTGCCACGCCGAGACCGGTGCACACACCCGCTGTGGTGGTATTAGATGATGTGACGAAAGGATAGGTACCGAAATCTATGTCGAGCATGGTGCCCTGAGCGCCTTCGGCCAAAATGCCTTTACCGCGTTTCAGGTAGGCATCCATCTCGTACTCGCTGTCGATGATATCGAAACGCTTAATCGCATCGAGAGACTCGAACCACTGTTTCTCATACTCTGCTATGTCGTATTTGAAATCGTAGTTACGGAGCATCTGTTCGTGTTTGGCTTTGAGCGCATTATAGCGTTCCTTGAAGTCCGGCAACAGTATATCGCCCACACGCAGACCGTTACGACCGGTCTTATCCATATAGGTAGGGCCTATGCCTTTGAGCGTAGAGCCTATCTTGGTCTTGCCCTTGGCCTGTTCCGAAGCCGCGTCGAGCATACGGTGGGTCGGTATTATAAGGTGCGCCCTCTTGGAGATACGTATGCGACCCTCGATGTCCTCACCCTCTTTCTCCAACTCGCGTACTTCGTCGGCGAAGATGACAGGGTCCATCACCACGCCGTTGCCTATGACATTGACCGCACCGGCACGGAAGATACCAGACGGAATGGTATGAAGAACATATTTTCTGTCATTGAACTTGAGAGAATGGCCGGCGTTGGGGCCCCCCTGGAAACGGGCTATCACGCCGTAGCTCGGCGTCAGAACGTCGACAACCTTGCCTTTACCCTCGTCTCCCCACTGGAGGCCGAGAACAACATCAACTTTCATCGGTTTTCAGTTTGATTGAATAGATTTTTACGGTGTAAAATTAATAAAAAACGGTAAACTATGAATAGTCGCCGACTAAAAAGTACCTCATACGCCACCAATATCCGTAGTCACAATCTCTTACCATGCCGTTGGGATGCCCGGTAAAATCGCATGCCGTGAACATCTTACAAAGGCAAACACCCGAATATAACGCAGCAAAATTCCAGCCAAAACCGCTTATCGGCACCGGTTCCGTACAATTTTAATCGCTATCCGGCGTTATCGTCTTCTCACGAGTTTTATCCCGCCGTCATCGCTATAGGCGACACCCTCGCGCAACAAGCCGCCGAGCGCCTTTTTGAACAACTTTTTGCTCATACCGGTCACATCTGCGATAATCTTAGGGGCAGAGGAGTCGCAAACGGGTAGCGATCCGCCGTTATCCTCCATCATGCGCAGGAGCCTTTCCGACGCCTCGACAACACCGTCGTAGCCCTCTCTACGGGTCATTATGTCTATGCGTCCCAACTCCGTTATCCTGCCTACATAACCGGTCATACGGTCGCCGATCTTAACCGGAGCGAAAAGCTGGTTGTCGTAGATCATGCCCCAGTTGACGCCGTTCACTATGACCCTGAAACCGTTATCGAGCCTCTGTGCCACCAGAATATCCACCCGGTCGCCCTCGCTGACGGCTATTTCGCGATTGGATACATAGGCCCCCAGCTTGGTGGTGGCCACCAACCTGCCCGACACGCGGTCCGCCTCTATCGCCACAACCACCGTATCGCCGGTACGAAGCTCGCCCCGGTAGTTGGCACGCGGCAACAACAGATCTTTCGGCAACCCCCAATCGAGAAACACGCCTATGCGCGAAGAGGCCACCACATCCAACGCCCCCACCTGCGAGAGGGTCAGAAGCGGATGCTGTGTGGTGGCTACGGGACGGTCTTCGCTATCGAAATAGACGAAAGCCTCCACGGTGTCGCCCTCTCTCATGGCGTCGGTTACGTAACGGCGCGGCAACAACACTTCGGCACCCGTCTCGTCCATGAGATAGGCGCCGTTCTCCGTGAAGCGCGCAAGATGAAGTTTCTGAAACAGGCCCGGTGTCAACATCAAATGTGCATTTTTACGGGCACGCAGGCCCAAGGTTTTAGGGCGAGACGTCTATTATGCTGCTGCCCGGAACAAAGGTACGAATAAAATGGATAAATACCTAAAAAGCCGCAAGAGGCGCTTCCCGCATAGACGGACACACATCGCAGCAAGCGTAAATTCAAAACAGCTTCTGCTTTCCGCCCCGAATTGCAGGCACTACAGACAGAGAACCGCACGTGGAGGCAACGTGCGAAACTACCGCGCCGGTTCCAATCATACATGACAAAACGACCGGTACATACCCACTGCATGAAATAAGATCGGATATCTCACGTTGTTATCATGCGCAAAACATCTTCCGGACGGTGTGGACAAACTTGAGTTTCCGGTACGCGGTTTCGACGGAAATGACTATATTTGCAGTTCGTCACACGGATTCAAGGGTAAAATATAGCATATGAAGATCACTATCTGTCAGACAGATATAATATGGAAAGATATAGATGCCAATCTGGCGCACGTGGAGGAGATAGTAGAAAAGCTCGGTGAGAACACCGACATGGCTATCTTCCCCGAAATGTTTCTGAGCGGCTTCTCTATGGACGCTTCACAGGTAGCGGTGGAGATGAACGGACCGGTGGTGGGACGGTTGCGCGACATAGCCCGTCGCCACAACATAGCGCTGATGGGTTCGCTGGCAGTAATCGACCGTAGGCGCGACGGCAGCTCGTCGCACGTCAACAGATTGCTTTTCATAGCTCACGACGGCACCGTGCTCTCCTACGACAAACGCCACCTCTTCGGCCCCGCAGGCGAGAGCGAGCACTATACCGCCGGACACGACAAGTGCATAATACACTATAAGGGCATACGCATCCTGCCCCTTATATGCTACGACTTGCGCTTCCCGGTATGGTCGCGGTGCCGCGGCGATTACGACCTGCTGGTATACGTGGCCTCGTGGCCCGACTCGCGCTCGTACGTATGGCAAACACTGTTGCGCGCACGGGCCATAGAGAATCTATGTTACACCATAGGCGTAAACCGGGTGGGCTTCGACCCGAAAGAGACATATCGCGGCTACAGCATAGCCGTCAACTGCAAAGGCATGCCGGTAGCCCGGGCCAAGGAGGGACGCGAAGATTACGTCACCTTCACGGTCGACAGGGCCGCCATCGACTCGTTCCGGCAGAAGTTCCACGCATTGGACGATGCCGACGACTTCACTATAGAGCCGGACTAAACGTAAACCGTTCGAATTCCGACCAGGCTTCAAACTGCTTACGGCAAAGTACGCGTCGACGGCAAAGCTGCGCCATATTACCCGTTCATACGCACGGGAAACGGAACGATCCCTGCCGGGCGAAACAGATCGGCATTGCTTAGATTGTTTTTAAGATTAACGTTAAATATTACGACATGAAAAAAGCGATATATATTACGTTTTTCACCGCGCTCGCCTCGCTGGCCGTATCGTGCGACTCGGTCTCGGCCCAACAGAACGGCGGTATCATACGCGACGACGACACCCCGTCGGCAGTAGTAGTGCCCCCCGTGCCGGAAAAGATCAATTTCGCCGGTGAGAGCGTACCCACTGGCAACTTCGACACACGCGAGAGCCTCTACGAGGAGTGCGGCGTCACCATGTACATGCACTCGCGTACACTCAACTCGTTGCGGGCGTCCAAGCGTTATTTCGCTATCATAGAGCCCATCCTTGCGGAGAACGGCATTCCCGACGATTTCAAATATATGGCAATGGCCGAAAGCAGCCTCAACCCCGAGGCCTATTCGGCGGCCCGTGCGGCCGGGCTATGGCAGATAATGTCGTCTACGGCGGCCGATAACAAGCTGGAAGTGAACGACTATGTCGATGAACGATACAACATAGAGAAAGCCACCCGCGTGGCATGCAAATATATCGGACAGGCCCGCGAAAGGTTCGGTTCGTGGACCATGGCCGCCGCCTCGTACAATTTGGGCATGGCGGGCCTTGCCAAACGCGTGGCCGTACAGAAGACAGCCGACTATTACGACCTGTGGCTCCCCGCCGAAACAATGCGCTACATGTTCCGCATCATCTCTCTCAAATTGGCCACGGAGAACCCGGAGGCTTACGGTTTCCGCATAGACGACGAAGATTATTACCTGCCCTTCGTCACGCGCGACATTACCGTATCGGGCCCCGACATAGACTGGGTTAAGGTAGCGCGCGACAACGGCACGGACTATAAGATACTTCGTGAGCTCAACCCGTGGATACGCGAATACAAGCACCCGAACAAAACCGCCAGAAGCTATACGGTAAAGGTTCCCGCTCCGGGTATGCGCACCGCCATAACACGCTGACGATCATGAGCAAGATAGTTGTAGAGGGGGCTCGTGCCCACAACCTCAAGAATATAGATGTGGAGATACCGCACGACAAGCTCACCGTCATAACAGGGCTTTCAGGGAGCGGCAAATCCACCCTCGCCTTCGACACCATATACGGCGAGGGACAGCGTCGTTACATGGAGACTATGTCGGCATACGCACGGCAGTTCTTCGGCTCGATGGAACGCCCCGATGTCGACCGCATCGAGGGGCTAAGCCCGGTGGTGGCCATAGAACAGAAGACCACGGGCAAAAACCCGCGCTCCACGGTAGGCACCGTCACCGAGATAAACGACTTCCTGCGCCTGCTCTATGCCAGAGCCGCCACAGCCTATTCGTATGTGACCGGCGAAAAGATGGTGCGCTACAACGAGTCGTACATAGCCGGGATGATAACCGAACGCTTCGCAGGCCGACGCATCGCCGTCATGGCTCCGCTCGTCAAAGGGCGCAAGGGGCACTACCGCGACCTTTTCGAGAGCATCTTAAAACGCGGCTATCTCTACGCCCGCATAGACGGCAAGATGGAGGAGGTCAGCTACGGACGCAAGCTCGACCGTTACAAGATACACGACATAGAGTTGGTGATCGACCGCCTGAACATAGGCGCCGAGACCTCGTCGGACGATCCGGAGCGTCTTTCGCGCGCCATATCCGAGGCCATGCGGCAGGGCAAGGGCACCATCATGGTGTGCGACTGGGACACCGGCGAATGCCGCTACTACAGCCGCAACCTCATGTGTCCCACCTCCGGCATATCGTACAACCAGCCGTCGCCGCACACATTCTCGTTCAACTCGCCTCACGGGGCATGTCCTCACTGTAACGGACTCGGGGTAGAGGTACTGTACGACACCGACAAGATAATCCCCGACGATACGCTCTCCATACGTCAGGGGGCGCTATTACCCTTGGGCAAATACAAGAACAACTACACATTCGTAGTGATAGAGGCGCTCGGACGCCGCCACGGCTTCACTCTCGACGATCCCATCGGCAACCTGAGCGAAGAGGCTCTGTCGGCGCTCATAAACGGCGACAGCGCACCCCTCACCATAAAAGCGAGCGCATTGGGGCGCATAGGTGGCACCCAGCTGGTGTCGTGGAACGGCATCGCCGACTACATAGACAGATGCGTGGAGGAGGAGTTCGTATCGCGCGGCGAGAAGTGGCGGTCGCAATTCGTGCGCACCCGTCCGTGCAGCGAGTGCGGCGGTGCGAGGCTCGGCAAGGAGTCGCTATGTTTCCGTATAGACGGGCTCAATATAGCAGAGGTGTGCGCCATGTCGGTGACACGGCTCAAGGAGTGGGTCGACGGCCTGCCCGATAAGCTCGAGGGACGTGAACGCGTGATAGCCGCCGAAGTGCTTAAGGAGGTATCGGAGCGGCTGGGGTTTCTGATAGACGTCGGGTTGGGCTATCTGACCCTGTCGCGCGGTGCCGGCACACTCTCGGGAGGCGAAAGCCAGCGCATACGTCTTGCCACGCAGATAGGCTCCAAATTAGTGAACGTACTCTACATACTCGACGAACCGAGCATAGGACTGCACCAACGCGACAACAAACGGCTGATAGACTCGCTGTGCAATCTGCGCGACGCCGGCAACACGGTGGTGGTGGTGGAACACGACGAGGAGATGATGCGTGCGGCCGACTGGATAATAGACATAGGCCCGGAGGCCGGTTCGGACGGAGGACGCCTTATGGCGCAAGGCCCCATCGACGAGATATTGAAATCGGGAAGCATCACGGCCGACTATCTGAGCGGTCGCCGCTCAATAGCGGTACCCGAAAAACGCCGTGCGGGAAACGGCAACTTCATCACAATAGAGGGGGCTTCGGGCAACAATCTCAAAGACATCACGGCAAACATCCCGCTCGGGTGCATGGTGTGTGTCACGGGGGTGAGCGGCAGCGGCAAATCTACGTTGATAAACTCCACATTGCGTCCCGCTCTGGCAGCCGAGCTGTACCGCTCTTTCGAACAGCCCTTGCCCTACAAGGCCATACGCGGATTGGAAAATATCGACAAAATGGTAGTGGTGGACCAGTCGCCGATAGGACGCACTCCGCGGAGCACGCCGGCCACCTACACCAATGTCATGACCGACATACGCAAACTTTTCGAATCGACCGTAGAGGCCAAAGTGCGCGGCTTCAAGGCCGACCGCTTCTCATTCAACACCAAAGGCGGACGATGCGAAGAGTGCAGAGGCGCCGGTCTGAAAGTGATAGAGATGAACTTTCTCCCCGACGTATATGTAAAATGCGAATGTTGCGGAGGCGGACGCTATAACCGTGAAACCCTGTCTGTACGCTACAAAGGCCGCAACATCGCCGACGTACTGGCCATGACAGTAGACGAAGCGCTCGCATTTTTCGAGGCCATTCCATCCATACGAGGCAAGCTCAAAGGGTTATCCGACGTAGGCTTGGGATATCTCACCCTCGGCCAAAGCTCCACTACCCTGTCGGGCGGCGAGAGCCAACGCGTGAAACTGGCCGGAGAGCTATCCAAACGCGACACCGGACGCACCCTCTACATATTGGACGAACCTACCACCGGCCTGCACTTCGAAGATATAAGGGTGTTGATGGAGGTACTCGACCGCCTGGCGGACAAAGGCAACACCGTCCTCATCATAGAGCACAACATGGACGTTATCAAGTGTTGCGACCATATCATCGACATGGGCCCCGAAGGTGGAGACGGAGGCGGCAGAATAGTAGCCACCGGCACACCCGAAGAGATAGCGGAAATTGAAAATTCATTGACCGGAGCGGAATTGAAAAAGGTGCTTTAGTTTAAAGCACCTTTTTTCGATTCCGGCTTTTATTCGACGTGTGTTGCGAGGCTGTCCTCCGTCAGCCGTTACAGGGGACTACTCCGTGGAAACTTACTTTTGTCTCCCGAGAGAAGCAAACAAAACGAGGGACACATTACGCTCGGCGGGCCTTATTCTTCGGGCCGAACGAGACCCGATCCATTATGTATTCAAGAAATGCCCCGCTAAAACCGACATAACCCACTATGCCGTTTTCACCACCACTAAATAAAACGACCGACATATAAAGTCGATTCAATAAGGGGACTGCCCCTATTGCTTAGCCGTAAGCGATATCGCCCCGCATATCTCGGGCGACGTCTCGCCGGTCCGTCCGCATTGCTGGTTTATGGGGTTATATACGCGTACGAATGTAATCTTTTCCAAAACGACAGTATTGCCGTTACCGTCTATGGCATCGCTTATATCGAACTTGTTGCCGCCCTTCGTATCGGGATCGTCACCTACGATAGCCTCGTAATCGTCGGAGAAATTATCGGCGTACCCCACACTCAACGTCTCATGCGTCCAATATTGGGAATCGCCGTCGCCGCCCATGTTCTTAGCGTTATTTTTGAGCTTCGTCCCTCTGAACGTCAACCTCTCCGGCACATTACCGTCGGCAAAATACTCCGCCAGCGGATATATGCATTGCGGGTAAAACTGGGCCACATCAGAAGTAGGGATGGTGCCGCTTCCGCCCTTGTTATCGGTCCATGCTATATCCGATATCTTCGACAAATCGTCCGGACGATAATAGGTAATCTCATAATCGGTCATCTCCACCTCCTCGGCACGATTCTCGCTCTTAAGCTCGTACCACGGTTCGTCGTCGTCACGCACCCCGTTGCCGTTGGCATCGAAAGCCACCTGCACTATGCCCGGCTCGGAATTGCTGTACTGAGGATATTGCGCATCGCCGAAAGCGTTGCCGAGTATCACGAAGTCTACACCGTCGCGGTTGATTACATCGTGGTCGAATCTGAAAACTACGTAACCACCGAACCCGCCCAACGACACGGTGCTCTTACCGGCATGCAACTTACCGTCCTTAACAGTGTAAGCCAACTTTTCAGCCGCCGCCATATCGGCAGTGGCGGTATTGACGAACTGACCCGGCGCAGGCATGAACTCCAGCACCTCCGATATCCATTTAACCGGAGCTTCCGGATCGAAATCGACACCTCCCTCACCCGGATTGTCGCCCCCCTGACCCGGTTGATCTCCCCCTCCGGGGTTGTCGCCGGGTTGTTCGGTACCTCCTCCGTTCGCCGGCGGCATCTCTCCACCATCGTCCGACGGTTTGCTGCAAGAGCATACTGTCGCTATCATAAGAGCCATAAACAGGCGCGATGTAATCTTCTTCATAACAATCGAATTTTAGTAATCGGATGCGGCAAATGTATATCAATTTTCATTAAATCCAAATCGACGAGATCGACGCCATGCAAAAATACCACCTTTAAACCCCCATTAACAGGCACACGGATGAATATTTCTAAAATACACCTACACAAAAAACGCTATTCGCACCTGCAAACGACTTTTCGGCGCAACCAGCCGTACCGCCTGCCACCCGATTACGACGGAAAAATTCCTCGCGAAAAAAATTGCATAATCGAATATTTTTTACATATCTTTGCCCCCGAAAGGTTTCCGCTGAAGTCGTCAGTGACTTCTACGAGGAATTAAAAGGGAATGCCGTGAGAATCGGCAACAGTTCCCGCTGCTGTAAGTTCTGAGGCTACGGCCTCGCAAGATCAGGACACTCTTTTGCCACTGTCTTAACGATGGGAAGGCGCTCCGATCAGGAACAAGTCAGAAGACCTGCCTTTCGACGGTGGTTTTGCAGACTGCGGAGAATGGTCTTGAAAAATCGTTTCAATCGGTACACACCCTCGTGCGCTTGTATGAAAAGATGTAAAATCACTACTGCTCGATTTTACAAACTTTTTATATTGACAATGATGAAAAAACTATCTCTTTTTCTATCGTTGGGCGCACTTCTGCTATCCGGATGCGCCAAGAACGACAACGAGAAGCATGACGCCCCCGGCAAAAAGGCCGTAGTGGCCGTCACAACCACCGGCATGGATGCCATGCAGGAGGGCGACATCATGGCGGTGCAGATATACCGTGCCGACGAATCGGGCGACTACAAACCTTACGCACACGGCCTTTTCGACGCCTCATCCTCACCCGAGTTCAACGCCGTAACCGGTGAAAGCTACAAGGTAGCGGCCACTACCATACGTCAGGCCGACACCAAGATATCCAAAAACGGCAACACCTACGGCAAACCGTTCGGCACATCGGCAACCGACGGTTTTCGCTACGACGACAGCGAGCTGCCCCTCTCCTCGTCGGAGGTAGAGACGGCCGACGGCGGCAAATACACACTGCCTGCCATAGAGCGTTACTATACCGAAACGACCCGACGTATAAACACCACCGGCGATAAGCTGAATCTAGAAATGAAACCGGTGTCGTTCAAAGTGACGGTGGATCTCGACGAAAACACTATGGACGGCCTGAAGCTCTCGCTTACCGGAGCCCCCGACGTTACGTTCGCCAAAACCGACCCAACCCTCAGAAACACATCGGCGAGAACGGTATGGTATCAGGTAAGCGACATACTCGAAGCCTATTCGGCTCCCGAAGACAAGCCCTACTCGGAAAATTTCTCCATAACCCTCACCGATAAGAGCGGCAATGTTCTGCTAACGACAAACGAACAAACCGATGCCCGCATAGGAGACGAACTCAACATCGCAGCAAACGAAGACGGATATATAACATTCGGAGGAGCCACAACGGTTCCCGCAGAGAAACTGCTTACCGTCAGCGACGACAACCTGTTCTACAGCGAAAGCCCCGTTGGCATCGAAAAACGCTACCGCATAGCAATAGAGGCACAAGACCCCGACCCCTACATGGTCAAATGGTACGTAGACGAAACGCTCAAAGGCAAAGGCCTCGACTTCACCTACGTCGCCGAAGCCGGCAACCATACGGTAAGTTATAAGATTCCGGCCGAATACTCCGCTACAGGCAAGGAGATCACCAAAACAGTCGCAGCAAACGTATATACCTCCAACGGCATATACATACTAAACGAACCCAACATGACCGGCTCTGAAAACATAAGAGGCATAAACCGTTACACCTACGGCGCTACCGACGTGGAACGTTTCGTCAAAGGCGACTACACCTGCTTCGGCGCTACCGCCCAATACATAAGCAACTGGGCCGGATACCTCTATGTAATATCGCCCTACAACCAATCGGGGGTATCGTTCTCGTCGTTCGACGCCACGACAGGCACTTTCGTCAAGGCCGCAAAATCCGTCAACGACGCCGCCACCGCATCTTTACATGCGTTTGCAGGCATATCCCCCACACAAGGTATCATAACATCGAACCAAGGCGCATGGATAGCGACGCTCGATAACGGCGATTTCAGTATAGGCACGGACAAGGTCAACGGCACAGAGAACGGAGCCACCAACGCATTCGTCACGGACGGTCGCATATTCGTAATTGCAAACGGCAAGGCTCTGGCATATAAGGCGGAGGGATTCACCGCCGCAAGCGAACCTAAAGTGTTAGGCGATGCCAATACGGGATTCGTCCAGAGCAAAGACGGATATGTGTGGGCGGCCAAAGGAGGCAACCTCCTACGCATAGACCCGCTCGACCTCTCCGTAGAGACGGTTACCATAAGCGCCGAGATCAAATTCTCCTCCTCTCCGTGGAAACAGGTGTCGTGGGTGGCATCCACCGCAGAAAACGTAATGTATTTTACGAAAGACTCTTGGGGGACCAGCAAAGAGATATACAAATACGACATAACCAACGACGTGCTGACTCCGCAATTCATCACCGCCGACGCACTCGACAACTACATGCTCTACGCCACATCGCTCTATTTCGATCCCCAGAGGGGCGAACTGATATGCTCCGCTATAAAAGGCTACGGTGCCAGCTCCGCATATAACGCCCTGTTCTCGTTCACAAGCGACGGCACCAAATCCGCAGGAGTATTATACGACACTGCCGACACGGATATATACGGCTCCAAAGACATGCTGATGCCGGCGATGATGTGCCCGATAAAGAATTTTACCGCCCCCGTGATATAACACTCCGATACAAGATGTCGACGTAAGGCTTTACCAAAACCTCCATACCTTATTATATATAATAGAGTATTTATCCGACGGCGTACCAAATGCGGTGCGCCGTTTTTATCGCAACGTTTTCGATAAGCCGAGTGCAATAAGACGAAGTCTTGATTGCCGAGGCGAGAAAACGTCTGCATCAGGCGAACGTTTTCGATAAGCCGAGTGCAATAAGACGAAGTCTTAACCGAGGCGAAAAAATGTCTGCATCCAAGCGAACGTTTTTTATAAGCATAATACAATGTAGCTCGCTCCGATTGCCGAGGCGAGAAATGTCGTATTAAATTCAACGATAAAAAGACTATTTAGCCATTCCTCCGGTAGGAAGCGAGTTCGGAATAATAATATCGAGAAGGCTATTTCAGCAAATAGTAGCCCGATGGCATTAAACACTCTCCGCTACGGTAATATATAAAAAAACGGCATCCGTCAAGATGCCGTTTTCACTCTCACATGGCTGCACAACAAGCATATAAAGTTGATTCAAAAAGGGGGTGTGCCCCCTAATCGCCGAAGCAGATACCTACCCCCTTGGCCGTCTCCACTATATCGGAGTTCGGATCAACATAGTGCATCTTGCCTATGGCGTCGGTAAGCGGCACGCTTATGATGTCGGGATGGCGATAGGAGACCATGCGGCCGAACTCGCCTTTTTTAACCAACTCGAAAGCCTTGACACCGAACTGTGTAGCCAACACACGGTCGTAAGCGATGGGCACACCGCCACGCTGGAGGTGACCGAGTATAGTCTCGCGCACATCGCCGCTATCGAAACCGGCCTCTTTGATGGCACGGCTCACCTCGTATGCCACACCGCCCATACGTGCGTTCTCGTAACCCACCTCGGTAGAGGTGTGCGAAGTCTCGGTACCGGCTATGGGACGCGCACCCTCCGCCACCACTATGATAGCCGAACCGCGTCCTTTATGGTAACGCGACTTGAGCTTGGCCACTACTTTATTGACGTCGTAGGGTATCTCAGGGATAAGGCATACCTCAGCACCTCCGGCTATGGCAGCGTGGAGCGCTATCCAGCCGGTATGACGTCCCATCACCTCTAGAATGAAAGTACGGTTGTGAGATGCGGCGGTAGTCACCAACTTGTCGATGGCATCGGTAGCGATCTGCACAGCTGTCTGGAAACCGAAGGTAAGGTCGGTGGCAGAGAGGTCGTTGTCTATGGTCTTGGGCACGCCCACTATGTCGAGCCCCTGTTCGAACAACTTCTGCGATATGCGTTGCGAGCCGTCGCCGCCTATGCTTATGACGGCATCCACACCCATAAAACGGAGTTTGCGTATCATCTCTTCGGAACGGTCCACATACTCCCATTCACCGGTACGCTTGTTGAATACCGGCCATGCGAAAGGGCCGCCCTTATTGGTGGTCTCTATGATGGTGCCGCCCTGATAGTGTATTCCGGCAACCGTCTTCTCGTCGAGCAACTTTATCTCAGTAGGCTCCCACAGAATACCGTTATATGCCTGAATACTGCCGAGCACCTCCCACTCCTCGTCGTCCTGAGCCGCACGTTTGACTATGCCGCGTATCACGGCATTCAATCCGGGACAGTCGCCGCCGCTGGTAGATACCAAAATCCTTTTCATCAGTTATATGTGTTTTTCTGTAACTTGGCTATATCATAACCACTTACGACATGGGCAGATTGAGCAAGCAACTTCTCCCCATTATAATTCGGTCGTAAAGTTATCACTTTTTACCGAAGTAACAAATTTACTGCCGTTTTTCCTCATAACGAGATATCCGCCAGCTATGGCAAGCCCCACAAACGCATAAATAGCCATGGCCGATACTATACGACGTCGCTCGCTCGAGACCACCTCCTCGGGAGATCTGCCGCATATCTGCGGCAATTCCCTCAACATATTGCGTTTAGCCACCACTACACCGTCATTGAGAAACATCACTCCGCTCTTGCTGCGAACCATAGATTTGAGTTGCGTCTCGTCCATATTCAGACACAATATACCGCCTCCGACGACATCGGACACGGCTTTAAGATCGAGCTGCGTGGCTATCACCGTCTCCACGCCGCAACCGGCATAACCGCGCAATATGTCGAGGTTCTCGCCGAAAGACGGATCGGCGGCCTCATCGAGCGAACGTACCGTCACCAAAGCGATATAGCCGTCATGCGACAGAATTTCGCCGCCACGCTCCGTCCCATAGGCGTCTACGGCCGAGAACGAAGCTATGGCCGGCGTATAGCCCTCTCGTATAACCTCATGTTCGGTACTCAGATACTCCCACCGGGTATCGTCCCACCATGTGGTATCGTTTATCTCGAAGAGCTTTTTCTCGCCGGTCTGTCTGTCGCGATAGAGGAGCCTCGTGCGGTGCTCTCCGGCATCGGCACCCTCCGGAATAGACATAGCTGTTTTTATATCCGCACCCTCGCCGTAAGGCAGGAAATCGAGCAAAGGAAGATGCGTGGCCGCATACAACGGCATAAGCAACGACCACGCGGCGAACAACAATACCACCGTAGACTCGTTACCTGTGGTACACCCCTTAATGCCTCGCCCGAGGAAAAACAACAAGGCGGGAACCATGAACACTAAGTTCTTGGCGAAAGTCTCGCCGTTACCGAGTTTAAGAAAATCGCCGAAACACCCGCAATCGCTCACCGGCACAAACTGCCATATCACGAACGTAAGCAAGGTGAAGAAACTCATGAAAATCAAAGAGGCCCATGCGAAAAAACGACGATATATGCCCAAAGCCAGCATCAGACCTATGAACAACTCCATGGCCGGCACCGCTACGGCCATAGGCCAAGCGAGAGGAACGAGCGCATCGGCTCCGAAAGCGTGAAAATATTCGGTGAACTTGATCTGAGAACCGGCGGGATCTATCCATTTGGTAACCCCGGAAAATATGAACAGAATAGCGAGAATAATTCTCGAGGCATTAACTACACGACTGTTTATCATGACATTATAAGTTACAAGCGTTTCCAATAATCCGATCGGAACGATATTCCTACCGCAGAGGCGAAAAATTGTCGGAAATAAATTTAACCTACTTTACAAAAACGATACCACAAAAATACGCATTGAAATTACACTTCCGGCTTTTACCCCGGTACGGATCGGGAACATTAATGAACTCCCGAGCGAAGAGCATCCATAAGAAATGGCTCGCAATGGATCCGGGCGAAGCGAAAAAGATTAGAGCCTAATTACGCTTTTACGCTCCGAGAAACAGTTTGACTTTCCGCCCCTAAAAACGGGAAGCATCGGAGTCCGCCCACAAGAAGCACGCAAGTGACAACGGCCGACCGATAAGTATTATACGTACACCATAAAGGGCTATCTTTTCCACGCTCTCGGGCAAGGTCTCGAAAAAATTACCGACAGGCCGTTTCCATCCGCCATAAGACAGAGGCTCCCGACATACAGAGTAGATAACAGGCCCTACCAGTATATAAAAAAATCCCGGATAATGATTATCCGGAATAAAACCATCATGGCATAATAGCGAAGCGCCCCTGCGGGAGCCTCTCGCATTATTCGTCGTCGTCGGAATCGTCGGCTATATCTTCAGCCCCTTCGATATCCTCCTCTGCATAATAATCTTTCTCTTCGTCCTCTTCCAACTTATCGTCGATCTTCACATCCACCTTTATAAGATAGTGAATATCGTCGGTTTCGAGGTCTACGGCGTAGAAGAAGTCGCCCGGCCCCTTGTCGACCCTTATCATGGCATCCTGAAATCCCGACGGATAACTCTTTTTCAACTCCTCCCTCAACTCTTCCGAGATGTTTTTATAGCTGACTACCAGTCTCTTTTTAGTGTTCATAGCTATGATAAATAGTACTTTTCTTTCTGTTTGCGACTGCAATAATACACAAAAAAAACAAATCCGAAATATTTTTCATAAATAAAATCGTATCTTTACCCAGCCGACCGCCATAGCCCCTGTTCATGCGGTCCGGCGTATCATTCGACAACACATAAAAGAGCCCTGCAGACACATGTCCGAACAAGATATAAAAGATCGCATCGACTTTCTAAGAAAGGTTATCGACCGGGAAAACCATCGCTATTACGTTCTCAACGATCCCGAGATAGACGACCGCGAATACGACCGCCTCATATCGGAGCTAAAAAAGCTCGAAGAGGAACACCCCGAGTTTTACGACCCATCGTCGCCTACGCTCAGGGTGGGCAGCGATATAACGGCGGGGTTCGAGCAGAGACGCCACCGCTACCCTATGCTCTCACTGTCTAACACATACGGCACCGACGAATTGCTCGAATTCGACGCCAGATGCCGCCGTGAGTCGGGCGAGGAACCTCACTACGTATGCGAGCTCAAATTCGACGGCACCGCCATCTCTCTCACATACGAGAGCGGCATACTCACACAGGCGCTAACACGCGGCGACGGCACAGTGGGCGACGACGTAACGGCCAACGTACGTACCATACGGTCCATTCCGCTGAAACTGCACGGCGACGGATATCCGTCGTTTTTCGAGATGCGCGGCGAGATAATAATGCCGCACGCCTCGTTCGAGAGGCTCAACCGCGAACGCGAGGAGATAGGCGAACAACCTTTCGCCAACCCGCGAAATGCCGCTGCCGGCACGCTCAAGCAACAATCGTCTCAAGTGGTGGCCGGACGCGGACTCGACAGCTACCTCTACTATATAGTAGGCGACAATCTCGATTTCACGTCTCACTTCGACGCCCTGACACGTTGCCGTCAGTGGGGCTTCAAGGTATCGGAACACATGAAACGCTTCGGGTCTATAGACGAGGTAATAGAATACATCGACTATTGGGACACCGAAAGAAAGAAACTGCCATACGACATAGACGGCATAGTAATAAAGGTGGACGACATACGCCTGCAACGCCGCATGGGCTTCACCGCCAAAGCGCCCAAATGGGCGGTGGCTTACAAGTTCAAGGCGGAACGCGCGGCCACACGGCTCCTTAGCATCGACTACCAGGTGGGACGTACGGGTGCGGTAACCCCTGTCGCCAACCTCGAACCGGTACGTTTGGCAGGCACAGTAGTAAAAAGGGCATCGCTTCACAACGCCGACCAGATAGCCATACTCGACATACGCTTAGGAGACACCGTGTACGTAGAAAAGGGGGGCGAGATAATACCCAAGGTGGTGGGCGTAGACCTCTCCGCCAGAGGCTCCGACAGCCGACCTCTCGTATATATCGACCGTTGTCCGGTATGCGGCACGCCACTGGTACGTCCCGAGGGCGAGGCGCGCCACTATTGCCCCAACAGCGACGGATGCCGGCCGCAACAAGTGGGCAGGATAATACATTTCGTCAGCCGAGGAGCGATGGATATAGAGGGGCTCGGAGAAGAGATAGTGGAGATGTTGTACGACGAAGGGTTGGTGAACGACTATGCCGACCTCTACTCACTGACCCGTCAGCAGATAGCCTCGCTCGACCGCATGGGCGAACGCTCTGCCGACAACATAATAAGCGCCGTAGAGAGATCAAAACAGACACCGCTCGGCAAATTGTTATTCGCCCTCGGCATACGTTTCGTGGGCGCCACCACCGCCGTCAAGATAGCCGACGCACTCGGATCTATAGACGCATTAGCCGCAGCATCGTACGACGAACTTATGGAGATAGACGAGGTAGGCGACAAGATAGCCGAAAGCATCTCGGCATTCTTCGCCTCACCGCGTAACCGCGACATAATAGACCGTTTGCGTGCGGCAGGAGTGCGCATGACAGCCGAGAAACGCGAGATAGTATCCGACGTCCTCGCCGGCAAGACCATAGTCATATCCGGTACATTCGCCCTCCACTCGCGCGAGGAGTACAAGGCCATGATAGAGGCACACGGGGGCAAGAACGGCTCGTCGATATCCAAAAACACATCGTGGGTGCTGGCAGGCGACAACATGGGGCCGGCCAAACTGAAAAAGGCCGAGCAGTTAGGCATAGAGATAATAGACGAGGAGCGTTTCCTCGAAATCATCGGGGAAGAGATATGTTAAGAAAGCTCCGGCAGATGTTGTCCTCACCGCCGCCTGCCGACCGCGGACAGGTGATATGCGACGGAGATGTCGTGACTTACGCCATAGTAAGATCGAGACGTCGCACCATGTCGATAACGATACGACGAAGCGACTGTTCCGTATCGGTGCGCGTACCCGACGGCACCTCCGACCAGACCATACGCCGGTTCGTGGAAGACAAACGCGAATGGATAACCGTTCACCGGCGCAACATACTGAACGACAACAGCGAACGCATAGCACGCAGATACGAGCAAGGAGCACGGCACCTATATATGGGCCACGCCTATTCGTTGCGTATTATCATATCCGGCAAAGAGGGCGTGGAACTCGACGGCGAAGATATGATAGTATCGCTAAAAAGCATTGACCGATGCCAGAAGGTGATCTATGCGTGGTATGCGCGTCAGGCCGAAACGGTAATATTGGAGATAGCCCGACCGTGGATACACTCTTTCGCGGAGAGGAGCGGACGCCGACCCTCCGCCATAAAATTCGTGCGTGTAAAAAGCTATTGGGGTCAGTGTTCCAGCAACGGTATTATTAAATTCAACATAGAGCTTATGCGCGCTCCGCGCCAATGTATCGAATACATCGTAATACACGAGCTGTGCCACCTAGTTCACCACAACCACTCGCCCAGATTCCATGAACTGGTCGGCACCTATATGCCCGATTGGAAAGCGCGTAAAGCGTTGCTCGAAAAGACAGTCTCCTGCAGGGACTAACACAATGACGGCACCTAGCGGTGGGCAGAAACTCTTCCCACGGAGGCCCGCCAATAAACACAGTTAAACGATAAATGTTATTCGCTAAAGTTGCATAATCGCATCTTTCGGACTTAACCGCAGGCTCGCTTTGGTGACACGCAGGGAATATAAAAACAAACCTCTTTTGACTGTGATCTACATAAATATGATTATGTGTGCTTTTTGAGGTTTTTGCCGGACAGTAAAATATTTCTTAAAGAATGCCTGTGACAATGCAAAAAGGAGCCGTCTCAAAAAGAGATTCGACCTTTTTCAGTGATCTAACCTTTTTCGATTATAGACGATTTCGAAAAAGCAAGATTCCCCATCTTTAACACTACGGGTATCGAGATAGAATTTAGTGGTTATCATACGCTCATTTTTTGCAAATATCTTGCAAGTATTGTGTGACAAGATTGTGAATTTTGCGACAAAATAACACAGAAAACACACTTTTTCGAGTGGTTTATGGGCTATTCTCAATACAAAAAGCCCTTGAAAACAATCATCAAACGACTGAAATTCAAGGACTTTTTGTTATGCGGTATGGACGAGACTCGAACTCGCGACCTCCTGCGTGACAGGCAGGCATTCTAACCAGCTGAACTACCACACCGTTTTATAGTGCAAAGATAAGGCTTTTTTATTTATTTCCAAAAAATGGATCTATTTATTTTTAATACATATAATATTACAGGTTCGGCACAGACATACATTATCCTCGCCTAACATAGATACGCTATCTCTATAGAGCCATCCATATGGCCCCGACCGGCTCTAGCAAACCGTACTGTGAAGCAATCAGAAAAACAACTCCGGCTTACGCGGTGACGAGAAATTTTTATGAAGCATCTCCGTATAAGGTGTATCGAACCGACGAACTCCCTCGGGACACTCTTTCACACAAGCGCAACACTTGACGCACAGGTTCTTGTCGGTCTCTACACCGTTGGCAGTGATGCGTATAGCGTATGTAGGACACACATCTACACACGTTCCGCAAAGCACGCATCCGTCGAGCGTAAGCGGAGCGGCGGGGGTGGGTGCCGACACGGAGCGATAGGGTCTATTGCCTTTTATATGAGGGACTGCTATATCCCGCACATCCTTAGCCGACGACAACTTCTCCGCCGCCCTGTCTCCGAATTCGCACGCCAAAGCCAAATCATCGGTATCGGGACGCCCCTCCCCTATCGGCATTCCAGCACGACTGTAACTATGTTCGCCGACGAACGCACCTGCGGCTACGGTTACGAACCCCCTGCCGGTCATAGTGTCGTGCAACTCTATCAAAGCATCCTCGTAATCGCGGTTACCGTACGTCACTACAAGAATCGCAGGAGTGTCGTCCCCGCTAAGCCGTCCCAGCCGCTCGAGGGCAAACGGCGCCATACGTCCCGCATATACGGGAGCGGCTATAACAGCCACCTCATCCGACGGAAACAAAATCTCGTCGCAAGAGAGATCGCGCGTAAGATCCGTAATAGATTGCCCGCACCCGAATGCCGTACCGGCAGCCAAAGCTATGTCGCGGGAATTATGCGTAGGGGAGCAATAGACTATGTTACAGGTTTTTATTTCCATATGTATATACCGGATAGCTAAAAAAGCCGGTGAAACGTTCCCGCCCCACCGAAAGCCTAAAACGTTTCGGACAAGCCCCCTGCATAAAAGGAGCCTGTCCGAATATATCGCGAATTATTACCGTAAGGCTATTTCTTAGGCTTCGGCGCAAGGATCAATATCATCCTCTTGCCCTCCAGACGAGGCATCTGCTCTACCTTGGCCAACTCTTCCAAGTCCTGTGCAAAACGCAACAACAGTATCTCGCCCTGATCTTTGAATACGATCTCACGACCGCGGAAAAAGACGTACGCTTTCACCTTAGCCCCCTCCTGCAGGAAGTTCTGGGCATGCTTGAGCTTAAAGTTATAGTCGTGATCGTCGGTATTGGGACCGAAGCGTATCTCCTTGACCACCACCTTAGTGGCACGCGCCTTCAACTCCTTGGCCTTACGTTTCTGCTGGTAAAGGAACTTCTGATAGTCTATTATCCTACAGACGGGAGGTTCAGCCTTGGGAGATATCTCTACCAAATCGAGCTCCTCGGCCTGTGCCAGCTTAAGAGCTTCGGCTATAGATACCACACGCGACTCTATGTTGTCGCCCACGATGCGCACTTCGGGCACCCGGATCTCATGGTTTATTCTGTAACCGCTGTCTTTCTGCGGTGTCTGAGGGGCACGACGATTGTTACCTCCCTGAAAGCCCGAGGGGCGAAATGGTTTTGGTGAATTGATAGCTTTATCCTCCTTATCGTTCGTTAATAAATTCCCGACACATTAAATCACCGTCGGGGGATTATTATTTATCGGCAAACAGAGCGAGAACAATATTAAACCCGTTCAATATTGCCGAGACGAAGTTTATCTCATGCAAAGATAAGAAATATTTTTCATCCCGCACTCCTGCCATAAAATTTTACACTCTGTCAAACTCGGTCAAACCTCGCTACGGACGCCTTTTCATCGCTATCCGTATTCGGATTCATGCCTCTTTTGCCAATCCGAACGATCTCCGTCCGAATGACGGACACGCTACAGACATAGTTACAGAGACGACCGACTCATGCTCGTACAAAAGCGATGCCAAACACCGCACGAGACACAAAAACGGCGACACCGCAAAAACACCGGTATCGCCGCAAATACATATAACTATTACTCGTGCAAAGGTTTAATCTCGCCTGAAACGATATCTCCCACGTGAGCCGTGAACTCTGCGAGCGTCATCGCACCCTTGTCGCCTTCGCCTTGCTGACGTACCGACACGGTGCCATCTGCAGCCTCTTTCTCGCCCACTATGAGCAAGAACGGAATACGCTTGAGTTCGTTGTCGCGTATCTTGCGGCCGATCTTCTCGTTACGTTCGTCCACTACGGCTCGTATGTCGCACATATTGAGCTTGCGCGCCACATCGTCGGCATAGTCGTTATATTTGTCCGATATGGGGAGAACCACCACCTGATCGGGGGCCAACCACAACGGGAACTTGCCGCCGGTATGCTCCAGCAACACGGCTACGAAACGCTCCATAGAACCGAACGGCGCACGATGTATCATGATGGGGCGGTGCTGTTTGTCGTCCGCACCGGTATAGGTCAGATCGAAACGTTCGGGCAGGTTGTAGTCGACCTGTATGGTACCCAACTGCCACTTACGGCCTATAGCATCCTTTACCATGAAGTCGAGCTTGGGACCGTAGAACGCCGCTTCGCCGTATTCCACTACCGTTTCGAGACCCTTCTCCGCAGCCGCTTCTATTATCGCGCTTTCGGCCTTGTTCCAGTTCTCGTCCGTACCGATATATTTTTCCGTATTATTCTTGTCGCGCAACGACACCTGAGCTATGAACTTATCGAAACTGAGCGTCTTGAAGACATACAGAATGATATCTATCACCTTCATGAACTCCTCTTTGAGCTGGTCGGGACGCACGAAAAGGTGGGCATCGTCCTGAGTGAAACCTCTCACACGGGTCAGACCGTGAAGCTCGCCGCTCTGTTCGTAGCGATATACGGTGCCGAACTCGGCGAAACGCACGGGCAGATCCTTATAAGAGCGCGGCTTGCTGCGATATATCTCACAGTGATGGGGACAGTTCATCGGCTTGAGCAGGAACTCTTCGCCCTCGTCCGGCGTATGTATGGGCTGGAAGGAGTCCTTACCGTATTTGGCATAGTGACCCGAAGTAACGTACAGGTCTTTCATACCTATGTGCGGGGTGATGACCTGCTGGTAACCGTATTGTTTCTGAACGTTCTTGAGGAAATTCTCCAAACGCTCCCTCAAAGCGGCCCCTTTGGGTAGCCATAACGGCAAACCCTGACCTACGCGCGGAGAGAAACAGAAAAGCTCCAACTCCTTGCCGAGCTTGCGATGGTCGCGTTTCTTGGCCTCCTCGAGCATGGCCAGATAGTCGTCGAGCATTGATTTCTTGGGGAAAGTGATACCGTATATGCGGGTGAGCATCTTGTTCTTCTCGTCGCCGCGCCAGTACGCACCGGCTATAGACGTGAGCTTCACCGCCTTGACCACCTCCGACGAACGGATATGCGGACCACGGCAAAGGTCGACGAAATCGCCACTCTTGTAGAACGATATGGTACCGTCCTCAAGAGCCTCTATAAGCTCCACCTTATATACGTCGCCCTTATCCCTGAAAGCCTTAAGCGCCTCGTTTTTAGCGACAGCACTCCTCTCGAAAGGCACTTTGCTACGGGCTATATCCATCATCTTCGCCTCTATGGCAGGCAAATCGGCCTCCGTGATAGGCACGGGGGAATCCACATCGTAATAGAACCCGTTCTCTATGGCCGGACCTATGCCGAAACGGATACCCGGGTACAACTGCTCCAAAGCCGCAGCCATAAGGTGCGAGGATGAGTGCCAGAAAGCGTGTTTGCCCTCATCGTCGTCCCATTTGTAAAACACTACGGAAGCATCGTCGTCGATAGGCATATCGAGATCCTGCGTCTTGCCGTCGACACCCACGCAAAGAACCTCCGATGCAAGACGAGGCGATATGCCAGAGGCTATCTCATATCCCGTGACGCCTTTTTCAAACTCTTTAACACTGCCGTCCGGGAAAGTAATCTTTATCATAGTACAAACTTTTGTTTATCACTTATCCCACAAAGTTAGCACTATTTTTTCAGATGCCGTTTATTTTTACCCGAAATTTTGTGACAGAACGGATACCGTGCCGTTTTATCCCCGCCTTCACTACACGTCACAGCCGACAACGACTTCGCAAGAGTAGCGGAAACAGAATACCGGCAACGATTTACCGCATACTACCCACATTCAAAAACAGACTATATCACAACAAGTTACCTGTAAAAACACATATATCTGCACAAATTTTTCACTAAAAGTTTTGGAGGGTATCATTTTTTTCATACCTTTGCAAAGTCAAAAAAGACGCCATCATATCAAGCCCAGATGGTGAAATTGGTAGACACGCTACTTTGAGGGGGTAGTGCCTGTTATAGGGCGTGCAAGTTCGAGTCTTGTTCTGGGCACAGATTTTTAAAAGCACAAAACGAATGTTTTGTGCTTTTTTATTTCATTTAGCCACAAAAAAGCGAAGCTCCCACCCACAGTGAAGACTTCGCTACACAAACCGGCTATATGATACCCATCCTTTACTACATCAAATCGCTCAAGATAGCATTAAATTCATAGAGCGCAATCTCCGGCAAGGAACCGTATGACGCTTTCGACCCAACGGCATCCGAATACACGACCAAAATAGCGCCAACCGTCGAATTATACGTCATCATAACGCCATAATCCACCTGCGGATCATTCTTTTTGCCATAACAATGGAGCAATGTCGCCGAGTAGTTATCCACATCTACATCAACCGGGACATAACGTTCCATGAGGAAATAAGACAACCTATAGGCCGTACTCGTCTTACAAGCCACTCCGCACGAAACCAACCTGTCATTTTCAAACATATATATAACCAAAGGTGCATTGGTGTTCGTAGTCATATAGGCCAAATTGTCCTTGCCTTCCGAATAGGGGGCGCCCAATTTGGCCATAACGGCAGCCTTAGAGGCCCCCCATTTCATATAAGGATCATCGTAGATATGGTACTGAGGTCTGACCTCCACAGAAAAGGATAGATTACCGGCGCCGGACGTAACGATTGTTTCTCCGACAAACTGCCCTGTAATAACGCCATCCTCTACAGTTGCGACAAATTCGTTTTCAGAGTCCCATTCGACGTTCGATATATTCTCACCCTCAATATAGAATGTGTCGTCTTGATACATAACATACGAACTCTTTGTCAATTTGCCCGCATCTGCTCCGCCGTCATCTTTAGAGCAACCGACCAATACGACAGAAGCCGCCACAACCGGCAAAATCGTTGAGAACAAGTTTTTCATTTCATTGTTTTATTAGTTTTGTGCAATAGCGCCAACAACGACAGACTCAGTTTGCGCAATCAACCATAAAACAAAAGCGCAGACTTTCGTCATACGCCTCTTGGCTCACCACAAGCCTTAATACACTATGAGAAAGCCCACGCCGTAAGGCACGTTCTCAATGTGTATTGGATAGCTCGTTACATTCCGAGGTGGTGATTCAGAGGCGCATTGAGCTAATATAAGAATGACATCCGCACGGATATCATACTACAAATATACGCAAAAGATTGCAAATCTTTGAAAAACTTGCAATCTTTTGCAATATCTGCCCCTAAACAAAAAAGATACCCGACCTATCATCGGATATCTTTATCGCATAGCCAAAGCCGACACCCCATCACCTTCCGAGAGCCTCGGCAATCGGTCGCCCGGTCCATGCTTGCGGGGCACGTACCCCGAGCAGGGCCGCTATCGTGGGTGCTATATCGAATTGCATTACCGCCGATTTCAGCTCACCGACATTCTTGATACCGGGGCCTACCATTATCAGCGGCGTCTCCATCTCAAGAAGGCTCTTGCCGCCATGACCGGTACCCACTCCGCCATGATCGGCGCTTACGATAAACACTGTCTCGTCATAGATTCCGGCCTGCTTCGTCGCCTCTATTATCTGCCCTATCTGCCCGTCGAGGTATGACATTACGTCGTAATAAGCGGGAGTATCGTGTCCGACGCTATGCCCCACGTGGTCGGGGTTATCGTAAATTACAGCAGTGATGAGCGGCGACTTGGCCCTGATATATTCGACCGCGGCGTCGGTGAGCGGTTGCGAATCGTTATCGGGCCCCTCTTCCACCTGACAATATGTGTTCAACGCGAGCGTGTCGACAAGATAGGCTATACCGTCCCATTCGTATAACGCCCCCAACTCCGCACCGGGCCTCTGACGGCGTACTTCGGTAAAAATAGTGGGGAATATACCGTGCTCAGACACAGCTATCGAGGGAATCTCCGGGGTGCGGCTTCCCCACTGGGTATATCCATGCCCCTCCGTACCTACGCCCATAAATACGGAAGCCCAGTTAATGGCGCTGCTCGACGGAAGGACGCTACGCTTCTTGAATGTCCACGCCCCCATATCCATAAGAGCTTTCACGTTGGGCATATCTACTTTCGACATGCTGTAAGACCCCCAACCGTCCAACCCTATAAAAACGACGTGTTTGGGCCTGCGAGCCTCCGCAACCGACAGCGACATAACGACAACGACTGCGAGAGACACTATGAATCTTCCGACAGATTTCATGATATTTATATTGTACAAAATATACGACAAATCTCATTCAACAAAAAAATGCCCGGCGCCAAAGCACCGGACATGCCTATATAGGCCCGTCATGGACACATTCCGGCAGACACAAAGACTTACTCTTCGTCCTTATTCTCCACTCCGTTATCTATATACTCGAAATAAGAGTCCTCTTCAGGATAACAGCTCCACACCTTCTTGCCAGATTCGGTAGCAAGCTCGAATATGAATTTAATGCCCGAATTTTTCTCAACGAATATCCAACTCTCATAACCGGATTTAACGTCGTGCCTCTCGTATTTGGAAAGATCTGTCTTAACGGCATCGTACTTTTCGAGTATGCTGGCGGCATCGCCCGCGTATTGCGCACCGTCTAAAGCCGCGACACGTTCCAACACCTTCTTGTAGGTTATGTCGTCGTCTTCGAGGTATATCTCTTCGAAAGCGTTCATCATCTCATCGTCATACTCGCAAAGCTCGTCGTAGGTAGATATGGCGTCGAGATCATCGCCGTCTGCCTTGGGTAAAGAGTTGGCGGTCTGTATGAAGTAATCGACCTCGGCCACATAGAACTTAACGGCATCGTCTATCTCCTTGGCATATCTGTAAGGGCTATCGCCCAACGAAGAACAAGAGCCGGCCAACATCATAAAAGCCGAACCCAGAATAACAGCAAATTTTCTCATAGTTATAAATTATTTAGGTTTGCAGCATGTAATAAAAATCGTAACCACACACAAAGGTAAGAATAAATTGTCCCATTCACACAAAAACGCTTGCAAAGCGAACGTTTTCGATAAGCCGAGAGCAGAAACAAATGGAATTTGGTTATGCCGAGGCGAGAAAACGTCTGCACTCAGGCGAACGTTTTCGACAAGCCGAACTAATAAGACGAAGTTTCCAAACACCGAGCAGAGAAAAGGTCGAATGAAATTCAATGTTTTCGACAATGTAGGCACAATGAGCTGCCGAGGCGAGAAAACGCCTGCATCGAAGCGGCGATCAACACGGTCCGGATAGATATAATAAAAAAGCCCGCTTTGTCAGCGGGCTTCTCTCGAAAAACCGAAAAACTATTTAACGGTATTCATGTGCTGAATGAGTTCTACGACCTTGTTAGAATAGCCCCATTCGTTGTCGTACCAAGATACGAGTTTAACGAAGTTAGAGTTGAGAGCTATACCTGCCTTAGCGTCGAAGATAGAGGTACGTGCATCGCCGATGAAGTCAGAAGATACCACATCGTCTTCGGTGTAACCGAGGATACCTTTGAGTTCGTTCTGAGAAGCCTCTTTGACAGCGGCTTTGATCTCATCGTAAGAAGCGGCCTTTTCAAGACGGCAGGTGAGGTCTACTACAGATACGTCGAGTGTCGGAACACGGAACGCCATACCGGTAAGTTTACCGTTGAGGGCGGGGATAACCTTGCCCACAGCCTTAGCGGCACCGGTAGACGAAGGAATGATGTTGCCGGCAGCGGCACGACCGCCACGCCAGTCTTTCAATGAGGGACCGTCGACAGTCTTCTGAGTAGCGGTAGTAGCGTGAACGGTAGTCATAAGACCTTCCACTATACCGAATTTGTCGTTGATAACCTTAGCGAGGGGAGCAAGACAGTTGGTGGTGCAAGACGCGTTGGAAACGATAGTCTGGCCGGTGTATGTCTTGTTGTTCACACCCATCACGAACATGGGGGTGTCGTCTTTAGAGGGAGCCGACATAACCACACGTTTGGCGCCTGCTTCGATGTGCTTGCCTGCGAGCTCTTTGGTGAGGAAAAGACCGGTAGATTCTACTACGTATTCGGCACCTACTTCGTTCCATTTGAGATCTTTGGGATCGCGTTCCGCTGTCACGCGTATCGTCTGGCCGTTAACTACCAACTGGCCGTCCTTGATGTCGATAGAACCGTCGAACTTGCCGTGGATGGTGTCGTAACGGAGCATGTAAGCCATATATTCTACAGGGATGAGGTCGTTGATACCTACCACCTCGATGTCACCTTTAGTCATTGCCGCACGGAAGACCAAACGACCGATACGGCCGAAACCGTTAATACCAATTTTAATCTTAGACATAACTGTATGTTTTAAAGTGTTATTTCTCCGAAATACAATCGGCACGCGATAGTGTTCACCAACGGCCGACAAACGTCAAGTGTTATTCTTATCACACTTAATGTCGCGCAAATTTACAATTTTTTTATGACAATGAAACAATTTAAGGATTTTTTTCATCGCGAAGCGACCGCTCTCTCATGCGTCTGTCAAAAGGAACTGCGCCCCCGCAACAATTTTATGGACCTGCGCGTCTGTTGCTTTATATATATGGTGTAACCGAGGCTTTCGCGCTCCACTATGTCCCACGTGTAGCCCCTTATCGTAAGCAACTCGAGATTGTCGTTATAACGTACCGCGAAATCTTGTTTAAGATCGTTCACAAGGTCGTCGAAATAGCGCGAGGCATCGACACTGACACTGATACGCACCGCGGAACTCTGCACCATATTCACCTTCTGACGATGCCTGTTCAGGGCGGTGAACACCTTCTCCAACGACTCCTCCATAGCGAAAGAGAAATCTTTGGGCTCCACGGAAAGCAACACCTGCGAGCGCTTGAGTATCAGCACAGGCACACGCGGAGGCACGTAATCATCCCACCGGCAAATGCAACTGCCAGGCTTGTCGGGAGCGCCGAACGGACGGACGTACAGGGGTATATTCTTGTTCTGAAGCGGCTTGATGGTTTTGGGGTGTATGATCTGGGCGCCGCTGTATGCCAGCTCCACCGCATCCACATACGAGAGACGGTCTATCAGCGTTACATCGCTGAATATGCGCGGGTCGGCACTCAATATGCCGTCCACGTCTTTCCAGATGGTGACGCTCTCACATCCGAGCATAGAGGCCACCGCGGCAGCCGTATAGTCGGACCCTTCGCGTCCCAGAGTAGTGGCCCTGCCATCGCGCGTGCCGCCTATGAAGCCCTGCATCACGAACATACGGGCACCGCACTCCACAACTTTACGCAATCGTTCGGCCGACTCCTCGAAATCGACTGTGGCCTCCCGGTAACGATCGTCGGTGACGAGACATTCGCGCATATCCACACGCACAGCCTCAACGCCGCATTGCCGCGCATAAGAGGCGACTATGGCCGTAGACAACAACTCGCCGTAGCTCACCGTTCCGTCGTACATCATGTCGTAATCGGGATCGAGAGGCCGGCGCAACAACGCCTCCTCCAACTCCGAAAAGGTACTGTAGAACAGATCGCGATCCTGCAACGACAACTCGTCCATGATGCCCTCGTGCGACGACTTTATCGCTTCGAGGCGGACACGCACGGCCTCCCTGTCGCCATTCACGGCATGAGAGAGCGCATCCTCCAACGCATTGGTAGTCTTACCCATTGCCGACACCACCACCGCCAAAGGCTCCCCTACGCGACCCGTTATATCCATAAGGTTCCTGACACCGGCACCGTCGCGCACCGAAGCACCGCCGAACTTATATACCTTCATCTTCAAAAAAATATTTACACTTTACGTGCACCCCTGCCTCTGAACACCGAGCATACCACCGCCGTAGCCACCCCCACATTGAGCGACTCGCCGGTAGCCCGTCCTTCGGGATACGACGGTATCAGAAGCCTGTGAGTAACCATGCCTGCCACGGAAGCGCTTATGCCGTTACCTTCGTTACCCATGACTATAAGGCCGTTAGCAGACAGTTCGGAGGCATAGATGTCATCGCCGTCGAGAAAAGTGCCGTAGACGGGAACGCCATCGCCCGTAGCCCGTTCTATCAACGGCTCCAACGGCTCGTAACGCACGTCCACGCGACAAAGCGCACCCATAGTGGCCTGCACTGTCTTGGTGTTATATATATCCGCAGTAGATGGCGAACATACGATGTGTTCTATGCCGAACCAGTCGGCCGCACGTATTATCGTACCCAGATTGCCGGGATCCTGCACTCCGTCGAGAGCGAGCACCAGATTGTCGAGCCATGCGTGGCAATCGGGCTTCGCCTCGCGCTTACGCATCACGGCCAGCACCGGCGACGGACTCTTCAGATGCGACATGCGCGCCATAACGGCCGGCGATATTCTCTCCGCCGGCACCGGCAACGACGCATCCCCGGTGACATATACAGCTTCGGCCTCCATGCCGCCGGCTATCAGATCGCCCACCAGTTTAACCCCCTCGGCGACGAACAGACCACTCTCGTCGCGATACCGTTTATCGCGCAAAGACCTTACGAACGCCACGCGGGCTTTTGTGAGCTCATGTATCATTACAACAACTTATTTTTTCGCCGGCGCCGAGGTCTAATACACTACATACCAAACCGTTAAACAGACACATACAGACTCGGTCCCGCGAATAGTTTTGCGAAGATAAAAAATAATATTTAATTTTGTATTTTAGATAAAGCATATAGCTATGACATCTAAAAAATCTACCTTGATCCTCGAGGACGGTTCAACGTTCGAAGGTTACGCGTTTGGAGCCGCTCGGGGGGTATCGGGCGAAATCGTTTTCAACACCGCTATGACAGGCTATCCCGAGAGCCTCACAGACCCGTCTTACAGCGGTCAGATCTTAGTCATCACATACCCTTTGGTCGGCAACTACGGCGTGCCTCCCAAGACGATCGACGAGAAACTGGGACTTCCCCGCTTCTTCGAATCGGACAGGATCCACATCAAGGCCTTAGTGGTATCGGACTATTCATTCAACCACAGCCATTGGAACGCCGTACAGAGCCTCGACGAATGGCTCAAGGAGTACGACATCCCGGCCATCTACGGCATCGACACCCGTGCTGTCACAAAGATCATACGTGAGCACGGCGTGATGTTGTCGAAAGTGGTCCCCGAGGGATGCGAAGCCCCTGCGGAGTTTCACGACCAGAACAAAGAGAACCTCGTAGCGCAGGTATCGCCCAAGGAGGTGACAACCTACGGCGACGGTCCTCACAAAGTGGTGCTGGTCGATTGCGGAAGCAAGAACAACATCATCAGATGCCTCGTCAGCCGCGGCGCCACAGTCACCCGCGTACCGTGGGATTACGACTTCACCGCCCTCGACTACGACGGCGTGATGCTCTCCAACGGCCCCGGCGACCCTCAGATGTGCCGCGCCACGGTCGAAAACATCAAGAAGGCCATAGCCATAGGCAAGCCCATATACGGAATATGCCTCGGACACCAGTTGCTATCCATAGCGGCCGGAGCCACAACATACAAACTGAAATACGGACACCGCAGCCACAACCAGCCCGCCCTTATGTCGGGCACTCCTAAAGCGGTGATAACGTCACAGAACCACGGTTTCGCAGTAGACACCGCAGCCCTGCCCGACGAATGGGAGCCCTACTTCACCAACCTCAACGACGGCACCAACGAGGGTATACGCCACAAGAGCAAACCCTTCTTCTCGGTGCAGTTCCACCCTGAGGCAACGGGCGGCCCCGACGACACCGAATTTCTTTTTGACAAATTTATAGAGAACATCGAAAATGCAAAAAATAAATAAAGTCATATTGCTGGGCTCCGGCGCCCTCAAGATAGGCGAGGCGGGCGAGTTCGACTACTCGGGTTCGCAGGCGCTCAAGGCACTCAAGGAGGAGGGCATAAGCACGGTGCTCATCAACCCAAACATAGCCACGGTCCAGACCTCGGAGAACATCGCAGACAAGGTGTACTTTCTGCCGGTGACCCCCGAATACGTGGAGGACATAATAGAGAAAGAGCGCCCCGACGGCATTCTGCTGGCGTTCGGTGGCCAGACCGCTCTCAACTGCGGCGTGAAGCTCTACGAGAGCGGCGTACTCGAGAAATATAACGTCAAGGTGCTCGGCACGCCGGTACAGGCCATCATCGACACCGAAGACCGCGAGAAGTTCGTAGAGAAACTCGATCAGATCAATGTCAAGACCATCAAGAGCGAAGCCGTCACCTCCACTGAAGATGCCAAACGCGTGGCCGCAGAGCTCGGCTACCCTGTCATAGTACGCGCGGCCTACACTCTGGGCGGTCTCGGCTCGGGCTTCGCCGACAACGAAGAGGAGCTCGAAGCGCTCGCCCGCAAGGCTTTCACCTACTCGCCCCAGCTATTGGTAGAGAAATCGCTCAAGGGATGGAAAGAGGTGGAATATGAGGTGGTGCGCGACAAATACGACAACTGCATCACCGTCTGCAACATGGAGAACTTCGACCCGCTGGGCATACACACCGGCGAGAGTATAGTGGTGGCTCCGTCGCAGACGCTCACCAACTCGGAGTATCACAAACTACGCCACCTTGCCATACGCATCATACGCCACATAGGCATAGTGGGCGAATGTAACGTGCAGTACGCCCTCGACCCAAACAGCGAGGACTATCGCGTGATAGAGGTCAACGCCCGTCTGTCGCGTTCGTCGGCACTGGCATCCAAAGCCACCGGCTACCCGCTGGCGTTCGTAGCCGCGAAACTCGGATTGGGCTACGGTCTGCACGAGCTTAAAAACTCCGTTACCAAAACCACTACGGCATGTTTCGAACCCGCGCTGGACTACATCGTCTGCAAGATCCCGCGTTGGGACCTCGGCAAATTCAAAGGGGTGTCGCACGAGTTGGGCTCGAGCATGAAGTCCGTAGGCGAGGTGATGGCGATAGGCCGTACTTTCGAGGAGGCCATCCAGAAAGGCCTGCGCATGATAGGACAGGGTATGCACGGCTTCGTGGGCAATAAAGAACTGGCCGTCAAAGATATAGACGCCGCGCTCACCCACCCTACCGACAAGCGCATATTCTACATATCGCAGGCGCTCAAAAAGGGCTACAGCGTAGATAAGATACACGAGCTCACCAAGATAGACAAATGGTTCCTCGACAAACTCCGGAACATAATAATCACCGAAAAAGAGCTCGACAAATACAACAACATAGGAGACGTGCCCGACAATCTGCTACGAGAGGCCAAACAGCGCGGCTTCTCCGACTTCCAGTTGGCACGTATAATACTAAGGTGCAAGGACAGCGAGATAGAGGACTACATGTTCCGCATACGCGCGGCTCGTAAGGAGAGGGGCATAACCCCTGTGATAAAGCAGATAGACACATTGGCGGCCGAATACCCGGCGCAGACCAACTATCTGTATGTCACCTACAACGGCACGGAGCACGACATAGACTTCGCACACGACGACAAGTCTGTGATAGTGCTCGGCTCGGGCGCCTACCGCATAGGCAGCTCCGTGGAGTTCGACTGGTGCGGGGTGAATGCCGTGAACACCGTACGTAACAACGATTTCAGGGCCGTGATGATAAACTACAACCCCGAGACCGTATCTACCGACTACGACATGTGCGACCGCCTCTACTTCGACGAACTGACGCTCGAGAGGGTGCTCGACATAACCGACCTCGAGATGCCCCACGGCGTGATCGTGTCGACAGGCGGACAGATACCCAACAACCTGGCTATGAGGCTCGACAGCCAGAAGATACGTATTCTCGGCACCTCGGCACACGATATCGACCGTGCGGAAGACCGTCACAAATTCTCGTCAATGTGCGACGCGCTCGGCATCGACCAGCCCCGTTGGAAAGAGCTGACATCCATGGACGACATATACAGGTTCGTGGATGAGGTGGGCTTCCCTGTACTGATACGTCCCTCGTACGTGCTCTCGGGCGCGGCCATGAACGTGGTCTCCAACAAAGAGGAGCTGAAACACTTCCTGGAGATGGCGACTGAGGTATCTAAACAATATCCCGTGGTGGTGACCGAATTCATCGAGAACGCCAAAGAGATAGAGATAGACGCCGTTGCCAAGGACGGAGAGATGATAATATACGCCATATCGGAACACGTAGAGTTCGCAGGCGTGCACTCGGGCGATGCCACCATAGTGTTCCCGGCGCAGAAGCTCTACAACGAGACCATCCGACGCATCAAGAAGATCGCGCGCAAGATAGCGGGCGAACTGCACATATCGGGGCCGTTCAATATGCAGGTTATGGCCAAGGACAACGATATAAAGGTGATAGAGTGCAACCTGCGCGCCTCGCGTAGCTTCCCGTTCGTGAGCAAGGTGCTAAAGGTCAACTTCATCGACCTTGCCACACGCATCATGCTAGGGCTACCGACAGAGGCTCCGTCCAAGTCGGCGTTCGATCTCGACTACGTAGGGGTGAAAGCTCCGCAATTCTCGTTCTCACGTCTTCAGAAGGCCGACCCGGTATTGGGCGTGGAGATGGCTTCCACCGGCGAGGTGGCTTGCCTGGGTGAAGATTACTACGAGGCCATACTCAAATCTATGCTATCGGTAGGCTACAAGATACCGCGCAAAACAATACTCCTCTCCACGGGCGACTCCCGCTCAAAAGTGGAGATGATAAAACCGGCACAACTGCTTCAGGAGAAAGGGTACACCATATACGCCACACGCGGGACCGCTCTCTTCCTGCAGGAGCACGGCATAAGGGCGCAGATACTCGGCTGGCCCGACCAGCGCGACGGCAGCCCCAACACGCTCGACTACATCAAGGATGGCAAGATAGAGCTGGTAGTCAACATACCCAAGAACTTGTCCAAGGACGAGCTCAACAACGACTACACTATCAGACGTTCGGCAATCGACTTCAATGTGCCGTTGATAACCAACGCCCGTCTCGGCGCCGCTTTCATAACGGCGTTCTGCCGCCTCGAAAAGAGCGACATACTCATAAAGAGCTGGAACGAATATTAAAATTACGCTCCGGTATAGCTGGACAGAGATGCGCATGCATCTTCTGTCGTACGGGCGGTGTATACGGGGATTAACCACGACGCCGCAAGGCAGATATGCCGGAATTTATAAAAAACACGGAAAATGCTTACACTTAAAGTATTGCGCGAAGAGAGCGATCGTGTTATAGAACGATTGAAGGTCAAAGGCTTCGATGCCACAGAGGCTGTAAAGAGGATCGCCGAACTCGACGACGCCCGCAAGGCGTTGCAACAGAAGTCGGACGCCATAGGCGCGGAGCTCAACAACATAGCCAAGGAGGTTGGCAAGCTCTTCAAAGAGGGGCGCACCGACGAGGCTAATAAGGCCAAAGAGCGTACCGTAAGCCTCAAAGAGGAGGCTAAAGAGCTGGATGAAAAGCTCAAACAGACACAAAACGAACTCGAAGCCGTCGTTGTGACCCTGCCCAACCTGCCGGCAGAGGATGTGCCCCACGGCATGACCGCGGAGGACAACCTCGTAGTAAGACAGGGCGGTGACATGACATCGCTACCCGAGAACGCACTGCCCCACTGGGAGTTGGCCTCAAAATACGACATAATAGACTTCGAGCTGGGCAACAAGCTCACCGGCGCGGGATTCCCCGTATACAAAGGGCTCGGGGCCAAATTGCAGCGTGCGCTAATCACATTCTTTCTCGACGTCAACACCAAGGCCGGCTATTTGGAGGTAATGCCTCCCATCATGGTTAACGAGGCGTCCGGTTTCGGCACTGGCCAGCTCCCCGACAAGGAGGGGCAGATGTATCACGCCACTGTCGACAACTTCTACATGATACCCACCGCGGAGGTACCCGTAACCAATATATACCGCGACGTGATAGTCGCCGAAAAGGATCTGCCCGTGAAGATGACGGCCTACACTCCGTGTTTCCGTCGCGAGGCAGGCTCTTACGGCAAGGATGTGCGCGGACTCAACCGCCTGCATCAGTTCGACAAGGTGGAGATCGTTCGCATAGAGAAACCCGAGAACTCATGGGCGGCGCTCGACGAGATGGTAGCGCACGTGGAGTCGATCGTAAAGGCTCTCGAGCTACCCTACCGCATATTACGTCTGTGCGGCGGCGACATGAGCTTCACCTCGGCCATGACTTACGACTTCGAGGTCTACTCCGAAGCGCAGGGACGCTGGCTCGAGGTGTCGAGCGTATCCAACTTCGAGTCGTTCCAGGCCAACCGTCTTAAACTGCGTTACCGCGACGCCGACAAGAAGACGCAACTGGCACACACTCTTAACGGCAGCTCGTTGGCACTGCCCCGAATAGTGGCGGCATTGCTCGAAAACAACCAGACGCCGGAGGGGATAAGGATTCCCAAGGTGTTGGTACCGTATATGGGCGGAGTGGAATATATCAAGTAACAGTCCTTAAAAATAAGCGGTCTATGCGACAGACACACGCATGGACCGCTTTGACACTTTCGACAAACGCTCATCAAAGATCGTATTCAGGTCCAACCTACTCATACAAGCCTAATAACAATCGAGTCTGTCCCGATTGCTGAAACGAGAAAACCTCTGCGGACATCGTTTCGATTGCCAAAGAATAGATAGTTGAAAAACTCAACCTATTAACACTGCGAAAAACGACATGAACCTATCATTAGTCATACCAACATATAACGAGGAGGAGTCGCTACGCCCGCTCGCGGCATGGATAAAACGGGTAGTCGAAACCGCCGGTATGTCGTGGGAGGCGATATTCATAGACGACGGCAGCTATGACGGTTCATGGAACGTTATAGAGGAGCTGGCAAAAGCCGACGGACACATAAAAGGCATAAAGTTCAGCCGTAATTACGGTAAGTCGGCTGCGCTGTACGCCGGTTTCGATGCTGCCGAGGGCGACGTAGTCATTACCATGGACGCCGACATGCAAGACTCCCCGGACGAGATACCCGCCTTGTACGACATGATCGTGCGCGACGGCTACGACCTCGTATCGGGCTGGAAACGCAAACGTTACGACCCCATAGGCAAGACGGCGCCGAGCAAGTTCTTCAACCTGACGGCACGCACCATATCGGGCATAGAGCTGCACGACTTCAACTGCGGACTCAAAGCCTACCGCAAAAACGTAGTCAAAAATATAGAGGTCTACGGCGAGATGCACCGCTACATCCCCATACTGGCAAAACAGGCCGGATTCCGCAAGATAGGCGAAAAAGTCGTCGAACACAGGGCTCGCAAATACGGCGTATCCAAATACGGCTGGGAACGCATGATAAAAGGTTATCTCGACCTGCTTACCGTAATGTTCATCACAAGGTTCGGACGAAGCCCCATGTATTTCTTCGGAGCCTTAGGCACGCTAATGTTCCTCGTCGGCGGGGGCATAACCGTATATCTCATAGCCGTCAAACTCTACCTGCAAAGCATAGGAGAGCCGTTGCGGCAGGTGGTGGACCAACCGATGTTCTATCTGGCACTTACAAGCCTTATAATAGGTGTGCAGCTGTTTTTGGCCGGATTCCTCGGAGAGCTTCTCAACCGTCGTGCCCCCGAGAGAAACAAATATAAGATAGATGGTCGGATCTGACATCTTCTACCTATGGCATCTCTCATTTAAGACGATCGCATTGTTGTTTCGCAATAACCGTCGATGCGCACTGAACCGACCTGTCGGAGTTACATTTCACCTGCCTTAAGGCAAAAACAGCCCCGACATATCGGCATGTTCCGTCTCAAGCAATCTGATTTTACGATCTATCCCTCCGGCATATCCTGTCAGGCTCCCATTGCACCCCACCACCCTGTGGCAAGGTATTATTATGCTTACAGGATTGTGCCCCACGGCACCGCCTACCGCCTGCGACGACATAGCAGCCATTCCCCGATGCCGGGCTATATCCAGAGCTATATCCTTATAGGTAATGGTCTTGCCATAAGGTATGGTTTTCAATATCTCCCACACGGCAAGATGGAAAGGCGTGCCGGACAGATGCAGTTCCGGCATAAAACCGGGCTCGCTACCGCCGAAATAACAATCGAGCCACTCGGACGTACGTTCGAATACAGGCAACATCTTACGCCGATAGTCGGCTGACAATGTACTTGCAAAATATTTCTGCCCATCGAACCACAGACCTGTCAACGCCTCGCCGTCGGAAGCCATAGTGATAGCTCCCAGAGGGGACTCGTATTCACAAATATAATTCATGACAATCGTATTAAACGGGCAGTGTGCGAAAAAACATGCCCTCTTACAAAATAAACGATTCGTACTATTCTTTGCAAACAACCGCACCCAAAAGTGAAATGCCCGTGTCGTCGGCCCTCGATTCGCATAAATAATAATCAGACATATATTTGCATATTTCAAAAAATTCAATACCTTTGCAAACGATCGCTTAGTAAAAGAGAGAAGCGATCCCACTCGGGATTTTACTGAATTTATCCGTCGCATATCCGGTTTTCTGCCGGATTTTTTATTTTTAAGTTCTATTTTTACGTTTAAAACTCAACATTCACCGGCTTTTTTGTTAATCTTACCCGGTTTTCGAGCATTTTCATGTAACGACAAATTTCACCTCCCAATTCAGACTTACCTATTGCGAACAATTTTGCCGTTTGAGCCGGTTTCATAGATTTCTGCATCAGTGCAGTCACTTTTCGCATCGACAGATACGTAAGCGTTTCATTCGTCCGAATAGATCCTATATTATGCGCTACATTTACTAACTCGGCATTCAGAACTCTCGGAATATCGAAAGCAACAGGCTTATCGTCATCCGGTTGAGTATCTGACAGCATATCCGAATACACGGAAGTATCCATAGGGATATAACTGTCGAACGAATATGTCAACACCTCGCATCCGGACCTGAACTCCATCACGAACGGCATTCCCTTAGGCAGAACAGTCACTTTTCGGTGAAACACCGTCTCGCCTGATATATCGGCAAGAGAACACACCGCCTCACCATCCATAACGAACATAAGCACGTTATGTTCCGCGCAATCCGTCCATACACTGGTAGTTCGGTCGAAACGCCTATGTACAAAGCGATTAAGAGAGCTTATCGCACTCTCGTTCTCCACCTTTAGTATAAAATCATGTTTATTATCCATTGTGTCGTTTTCTGAATCCTATTTTTCCGACATCGTTTCCGGAGCACCGAACATGTAAGCACATAATGCGGATGCGATATCCAATACACGGATTATCAACATATGATTATCAACATATTACCATTTACGACCACCTTTTATAAAACTCTCTTCCGACGGCTTTTTCCCTCTTTCCCATTAGCGAATGGAGGTGCGAGTTACTGTAATTCACCACCACGCACCAGCAACACACTTAATTTTCACGCAGTTCACATTCGAAAGCCTGTCAAAAATCCGACTTTTACTAAAAGAGGGAATATATAAAGAGGGTCAATATTATGAGAAGGGTAATGGCAGTGCTGATGCTGCTTTGCGTAAGTTGCGTCGATCGTACTGAAAATTTGGATTTTTCTACTAACGCCTCCGTGGAGCTCGAAATCCCGGAGATGGCCACCACGGATGACGGAATAGGAGGAATAGAGGGTCTAAAAACGGTCGAAAACGGCCGAATGCCGAAAGAGAAGTACAATAACGGAACCTCAGAAGCGACAGAGGCGACGGGAAAAGAGGAAAACGCGACCTACTCGTCCGAAAACGGGGCAAAAACGGCCTCGAATTATACGGATAGAGAGAGCATTTCGGAGGCGGTTTTCTACATTTTCGACGAAAACGGCCTGTTCATGTCCAAAAACATCTTCGCCGGAGGGGACGATTACAAATTAAATTTCACGAAAAACGGCCGCCATTCGGTTTATGTCCTTTGTAATATAAGTGAATTCGTCGATCTGCCGGAGGCTCCCTCGCAGGACGAGCTTGAATCGCTCATGATACCCCATCGCGAAAGATACGACCGCTTGCCTTTCGCCGGGAAAACCGAGGTGAATGTAACTCCGGGCGATAAGCCGGCTATAAAGATAAAACTCGATCGCATCAACAGCGCCATACGTATAGAGAACCGCAGTGCCGACCGCATGGAGCTTACCCGCATAACAGTCAACGGATTGCCCAATCGCGGCAACATCTTCGGCACCGACACCGAAGCGTCGGGGGTCACCTACTCCGAGAGTGCGGAGGCGGAGATCGACGCCGAGGGTAACGCGGTGGTCTATAGCTTCTTCGTGCCGGAGAACAAAATAGCAAACGTCAAGATAGAGGCGGAAGCAAGGGTGAAAGACACAGAGGGAACCACAGCGGCTACGATAGCACCGCTGACATTCATCGACAGACTCGAAACAGGCAAGCAGGCGACGGCATTGGTCGGTTACATGGAGAGCGGAAATATAAAGATAGGTTCTCCCGATAACTGGGGCAACGTAGGCAAGTACGAGCTTCCGGGCGGTGTCAGGCTGCAGGTTATAGGCGGCGAGTTCTTCGACTACAAGAGCGCCAAGGCTCTGCGTGCGTATAGCGGAGGGAGCGAATTTTCATGTATAGTAAAGTCCGCGGACGGGGTGGCGACTCTACAGACGGTAGGCACTGCGGAGTGGGTAGAGATACGTGATAATATAATAATAGTAGCAGCCAACCCGGCAGCTACAGAGCGCGAATGTCAGGTTTCGGTAAGCGTCGGCGGCAAGAACGTAGGCGTGTTCTATATCGTTCAGGGTAAAGCGATAACATTCTCATGCCCGAGCCTTGCGATAACCGATAATAAGTTGGAGATGGTAGGCGGCACCGGTAGCTCATCTGCAGTGCACACAGTGTCGTTCGACATAGACGATGCGGAGTTGGAGGGGCTCGAGATAGTCTCCGGAGACAACGGCACATCCGGCGTAACCGTGGACATAGACCGTGAAGCTAAACGCCTCCTCTGCCACTTCATGGCTTTAGTGGATGCCTCGCTCGTAGACGCCTCGGGCGTGAGCGTACATGTCGATTTCGTAGACATCAACGGCACCGTGCAATCGACAGTCACCATATCGCAACGCCCGGCTAAGATCACATTCAGCCCCTCGATACATAAGAACATATCTTACGAGGGCGGGAGCGTATTGGCTGCCGTTACCGTAGAGACAGACGCCAAATGGAACGTCAGGAGCATCACCGACCAAAGCGGTGCGACCGTTTCATGGCTACCCAAACCTGCTGGCAGTTTCAACAGCGGCGGCAACCTGCATCTGACTGCAGACCCTAACGACACCAATAGCGGTCGTACAGCCTACGTAAGATTACAGAGCCGCTACACGGTGTCCAAACCCTACGAGATAACGCAGATGCCGTCGTACGGCATTAGCAACATCTCGGCGAACGGGGTGTGGGATGCCGCCTCGAACACTCTCAAAGCCTACAGCAAAGAACAAGAGTACGCCATAACTTTCGAGACGGACACCGCTCTGCCGGAGGATATGGAGATAAAGGCCGTATGTGATCTCGAGGGGGCTAATTCAAGTGCCGTGACCCATACATCCGGCAATAACTACACTTTCGCGCTCACCCTACCCGACAGCGACAACAGCGACGAGGAGGTCACCGGAAGAGTCAATATAATGGCAGGAGAGGTCACCATAGGCAGCTTCAAGGTGATACAGGCCAAGAAGCCTATTATCTCGGTCAGCCAGTCTGCCGTTATCGGCGGGTCGGAGGCTGTGAGCGGATCTTTCGTAGCCTCGGCGTGGGACCTGGCCAAAACCGATTTCGTCACATCGAGCAACACCGACATGGCCATAGGCAATCTGTCCGAATCGGGCACATTTACCGTAGCCATGGCAGCCGAAATGGACCAGTCGTTCGCCAAGAAGAGCGCGACTATAACGTTAGTAGGCGCAACAGGCGACCTGGCCACCTGCGAAATCACACAAGAAAAGGTACTTTTCAACTTCGACCCGGCAAGCCTCTCTGTAGACTATGTCGCAGGTAACGAATCGGTTACCGTATCGTCATCCAATGCGAATACCGCCGACTTCCCCGGCATGACGGCCACCTCGTCGGACGACTGGTGCACGGTGAGTGTGTCTAAAGCGAGTGTCATAGTCACTGTCAAGGCTAACGGCAGCATCACACCCAGAAGCACGAGCGTCTACGTCACCTATAAAGGTTGCAAGTCCGACGCATTCACCGTCACGCAGACGGCAGGCGTTCCCGAGACAGTCACTATCGGCGGCGTCACATGGTCGTCGTTAAACGTAGACGATCCGGGCATGCTCGCCAAGTCGATACCCTCCTCCCTCACAGGCATCCGTGCCGACTCGCACGGCAAGTTCTATCAGTGGGACAGTAAGGTCACATGGTCTACGTCCGGTTCTATTACAGAATGGAACACCGCCACCTCGCCAAATAGCTATTGGACGGATACGAACAACCCTTGCCCGAGCGGATTCGTCGTTCCGACCAATGCACAATGGGAGGCTCTCATAAGCACATGCAACTCCACCAACATGGGAGGCACTTGGAGCGACACCAATTACGGTTACATTACCTTGACGGACAAAACCGACAGTGCCAAAAAATTGGAGTTTATCGCCACCGGTCGCCGAAGCTACACCGACGGCACGCTGGAAAATGCGGGTACGCTCGGCCATTATTGGTCGTATGAACAGTCCAGCCTTAATTTCGCGTACAGCGTGTACTTCAATAATACCAGCGGACTACTCACCAACACCGCCAACAAAACGGTCGGACGTAACGTACGATGCGTACGCAAAACCGAGGTTCCGACAACAGTCACTATAGGCGGTCTCGAATGGATGCGCTACAATGTGGACACCCCGGGTACGACAGTGAAAACGCTGCCGTCGGAGGTCACCGGCACACGCCTCGTATCGCACGGCAAGCTATATCAATGGAATAGAAAGGTGGCGTGGAACACCACGGGCAGTGTATCTAACTGGGATGCAACCGTCCCAAGCGGAAGCTACTGGGAGGCTGCGAACAACCCGTGCCCGAGCGGATTCGTAGTGCCGACCAATACCCAGTGGGAAACTCTTATAAACTCATGTAACACCACAAACGGAGGTGAGTGGTCATCGAGCGACTACGGGTACAAGGTCTTTACCGACAAAACCAACAGCGACAATAAGTTGGAACTTCCGGCTGTCGGTAGTCGCAGTTTGGTCGGTTCTCTGGGCGAAGTCGCTGCAATAGGCCGTTATTGGTCGTCTGTGAACTGCAACACTAGCACCGCGTACCGTATATACTTCGATAATAGCAGCGTAAATGTTAGCAACAGTAATAAACAATACGGATTTAGCGTACGTTGCGTACGCCAAAAATAACCCGTCGATTCTCAGAGGATAGACATAAAATAAATTCCGAAAACAATAAAACCATAGTGCCGCACAGATCCATCTTAACAGTTATAAACGTAATTGTTAGAAACTATCCATCCGTTCATCGGGTTTCTTGGCAGTAATCCGGGATCCGGCGGCACTTTTAACCGAAAATAGATAGAGGGTAAAGCTATGAATAGGATAATCGCAATATTGGCATCGCTTTGCATCT
>CAJURV010000002.1 GCA_910588925.1 uncultured Rikenellaceae bacterium | reverse complement strand
GGCGCACGACCGCGATCGACGATTTTTGAGGTCTAAAAACCTTCGGCGCCCTGCGACCTTTAGTTGTGTGCGTGGGCTAGCATGCCTGCGACTTGCGGTTAATGCGCATGTCTTTGGATGTGGAGTGATGTGATTTGCTCGCCGGTGGCTTTTCAAACCTCTGTCTGGTTAATTTGTGGCGGTTATCGCGGAGCGGCACCTCGTGCCGCATGGGTGACTTTAGCTAATGCGCATACCATTGGTGCGTCTTATGGCATCTTATCCCCTTGCCCGATAGATCGCTCGGTGGAAACGGTTACTTAATCCTCTCGAAATATAACAATCTATCGGGTGAAACGGTTACGTCAAGTACTAACGGGCCTTTGTACAGGGTGCCCATGTCATCGCGCCAGCGGCCTGCCGGCAACCTCACCTCGCGTGTAGACGACGGTGTTACAATAGGAGCTACCAGATATCTGCTTCCGAGCATGAATTGGTCTTTGCAGTCGGCGAACCCGCGTTTGGGGAATTCATACTCCATGGCGCGTACTATGGGGGCGCCGGTCTGTTCGGCTTCGCGCACTAAAGTGGCGATGTAGGGGGCCATCTTAACATGCAGAGCGGCAGCCTTGCGACACGCCTCCAGCTCCGCTCCGCCGAGTACGCGCCAAGGGGCCACGGAGAATTGCATCATGGGCATGAGGGCATGTACCTGCGCCGAACGCACCACCATCATACCGTCTATGTCGGCGTTGTCGGAGAACGAGGTCAGTTCGCCGCCGCCTATCATATCCGGACATGCGTAGGGATATCCGAGCAGACCGGCGGCTATCATGTCGTGCACCAATTTGCCTAGATCGTCCCAAGTGCAGTTCTTGTCGCTGAGACGTTCGGCCAACGGCTCTCCTGCGAGGCCGTAGCTGGCCCTGTATTCATTGAACGGGAAGTCGAGACCTATGCGGCTCCACGCCTGCAGGTGATCGACAGGGGTGGCCTCCTCGTCGAACGAAACTATGTCGCCTGTGTAAAAATAGGTATCGCCGCCATCGAACTTGAATCCGTCTATGCCATAGCGCTCCTGAAGCGAACGCAAACCCTCCTTGTAATAATCGCATGCGGCAGGGTTGGTGAAGTCGTAACACGCACTGCGACCGTTCCACCACGATATGACGGCGGGACGACCGTCACGGTCCCTTATGAGCATACGTTTCGATGCGAGATCTTTGCATAGCGGCGAGTCGGGGGTGACGAAAGGCGACACCCACAGCATCACCTTGAAACCCATCTCGTGCAACCGGTCGACCATCTGTTTAGGATAGGGGAACCGCTCCATGTCGAACGACAAACTGCCGTGATGACGGTGCCAGTTATCGTCTATCATTATTACTCCGGCAGGGAAACCGTTGTCGAGCAAGGCTTGCGCGTAATCAAGCACCCCTTGCTGACTTTGATCGTAACCGAGCTCTATCCATGTGTTGTATTGCGGTGCAGAGAACATCTCCGGGGCAGGACTCTTGCCCTTGCTTTTAAAATGACGCTGAGCCGCTATCAGAAAGGCTTCGCGCAGGCTTTTGCCTCCCGATCGGGCTGATACCGGCACGGAGGACTCCACGGTGATGCCGCGACGGTCGGCCGTGAAACGGAAAGGGGTGTCGCTCCAGATGTAACGACCGTCCGATGAGACAAGAAAAGGCGCCGACTGGTTACTCTTGTTGTCCGTAAAAAGATCGCCTCCCGTGGCGACGTCGAAAGGCATCCTGTGTCCCAACTGCGAATAACCGCCCCACCAGCGTTCGTTTTTACCGGACTCTATACGGTAGGTACGTTTATCGGCGGTGCCGTCGGCAAATGCCGCTACGGCCCATAACATGGCTACGGCGAGCGTTACGATATTTTTCATCGGTAGTCGATACGTTTAAGAAGCGTTGTGAAATATACGACCTTGTCGCCGAACATAGGCTCGGCTATCTCCATATAGTCGGCCATTATACGGCTCATGAAACGGTGATAGAAAGGTATGTCTACAGAACGACACTGTACTGAATAGGTGTAATGGTCCTCGGTTGTCTGACTCAATACACGCGTGAAGACGGGAGGCTCCCCGCTCTCCTCCTCGAGGCGCGGCAGAAACTTCTCGGTTATGAACTTATACCACAATCCATGCACGGGAGGATCTACAGCGAAAGTAGTGCTTATTATATACATCTCTATCGTTTTATCAACGGGTGACGACGGCCTGTAGCGGCTATGATCAGACCTATGAAACCTCCCGTAAAGACGGTGTTGACGATGCCGCTTGCAAACCATACTAAAGGCGAGTTCCACACTTTATCCATGAGCCTTAGCGTATCTTTGACGTCGGAACCTTTCATAACGGCCACCGTAACGGTTCGATATGCCTCCGAAAAATATTCGTGGGCGATGAAACGAAAATTGATATAGTACGCAACACCCGTAATTATTCCGGCGAACAACGATATCAACACCGTGTAACCCCACGCTTCGCCGAAATCGAGCATCACCTTGCCTCGTTTGATAACCCTCGCGCGCAAAGCCAGTTGCAGCACCATTATCACCGCCACCATAGACACTATGTTGAGCAATATGTTTATTGCGGCGTTAGTCATGAACAAACCTCTTATCAATAATGCCACAGACATTGCGGCTCCCATTACCAACCCAGCGCGCGCCGCGTCGGAAGCCATCGGCACATGCCTCTCCCCGCCGGTAATACCGGCTATTATCTCGTTTATGTCAGGAGTCTTGTTTTCGTTATCTTCGTTCATATCCTGTTCTTGAAATATTTATCTCATCGTATCTGTCTCGTATTCGCCTTGCCTTATCACCACAGGCTCTCCGCCGGTAAGGTCGACCACCGTGGAGGGGCTCATACGGGCGGGGCCGCCGTCGACCATCATATCCACCCGTGACGAATACTCGTCCCACAGAAGCGAGGGATCGTCGCTCGACGGATCTTCCGTGCTAACAAGCGAGCTCGACACCAACGGCACTCCGGCCATCTCCGCAATGGCACGCGGAATGGCGTTGTCCGGCAATCGTATGCCCACGCTCTTCTTACGGTCGAGAAACTTGTTGGGTACCGCTCCCGATGCGTTAAGCACGAACGTTACGGGAGCTGGCGTATTGGCGCGTATGAAGCGGAAAGCGGCATTGTCGACCTTGGCGTAGTCCGATATGTGCGACAAATCGCAACATATAAGCGAAAGATGATCGTTGTCCTTGCCTTTGATCTCCTTTATGCGCCCGATGGATTTCACGCATGTAAGCAGACACCCCAGCGCATAGTATGTGTCGGTGGGATATATTATGACGGCACCGCGTTCGAGTGCCTCCACCACCTCGCGCAACCTCCTAGTGTCGGGGTTGTCTTCGTATAGCCTTATGATCGGTTTGGATGCCATCGGTGCGCGGTAGAGTGACCTATTTGGAGTATTCGTACCTCTCTCCCCCGGCCTCTATGGTAAGCGTGGGGGCATCGCCCTTTTCCACACGACCTATTATCCTGGCCTCTACACCGAAGCTCTCCGACACGGCGATAAGCTCGGCGGCGGCGGCCGGATCGGCGTATATCTCCATTCGGTGACCCATGTTGAACACCTTGTACATCTCTTTACGCGGCGTGCCGCTACACTCCTCTATTATGCGGAACAGGGGCGGTATGTCGAACATGTTGTCCTTTATCACGTGTATATTTCCGGCAAAATGCAATATTTTGGTCTGTGCGCCGCCGGTGCAGTGTATCATGCCCTGTATGCCGCCGCGGCACTCCTTGAGCATACGGCATATAACCGGAGCGTATGTGCGGGTGGGCGACAACACCATCTTACCGGCCGTCATGCCCACGGCGTCGACGACTTCGGTCAGATCGTAGCGACCGGTGTAGACCAATGCGTCGTCTATACCCTGATCGTAGCTTTCGGGGTACAGGCGTGCCACGCTTTTGGCCAGCACATCGTGACGCGCCGATGTCAGGCCGTTACTGCCCATGCCGGCGTTATACTCGTCTTCGTAGACAGCCTGTCCGTAAGAGGCCAACCCCACTATGACGGCTCCTTCGCGTATATCGGCATTGTCGATCACATCCGACCGTTTCATGCGAGCAGTGACGGTGCTGTCGACTATGATGGTACGTACCAGATCGCCGACATCGGCAGTCTCGCCACCGGTGGAACGTATCCCTACGCCCATTGAACGCATCTTCTCGAGGAACTCCTCCGTGCCGTTTATGACTGCGGCTATCACCTCTCCGGGAACCAAACGTTTGTTACGGCCAATGGTGGAGCTTAGCAATATGTTGTCTACGGCCCCTACGCACAACAGGTCGTCGGTATTCATCACCACGGCGTCCTGAGCTATGCCTTTCCATACGCTAAGATCGCCCGTGGCGCGCCAGTAGGCGTATGCCAACGACGATTTGGTGCCCGCACCGTCGGCATGCATCAAAAGGCAATAGTCGTCGCCGCCGGTGAATATATCGGGGACTATCTTACAGAAAGCCTTGGGGAACAACCCTTTGTCTACGTTCTTTATGGCGTTGTGCACATCCTCCTTACCGGCAGAGACGCCGCGTTGAGCATATCTCGAATTATCGGTCATAACGGTCTTTGATTTTGTTTGGGAACAAATATACTAAAAATAATGTGAGGTAGAGATTACCAATTGTCAGATGTTTGTATCGAGCAGGGGTTATTTAACTGGCAATTAGTTTTTTGTGGGATTAGATACGATCTTGCGTCACAACCGATTTTATATGTCTGTTATAGATGTCCCCAAACGGCACTGTCAGAATAATATGATGCCTGTATTTGAGACAGAATAAATACCGATCCTTGTTATGTCACGTGAAAAATATTTTATCATGTGTCACAAAGGGACGGAGCCTCGGCAGAAAGTTTAAGGAAATTGCTGGGGACAAAATGAAAGGAACAGGTCTATGACTGCTAATACTTATTGCAATATTTCGTGGAGGCTCTACCCAATGCGAGGTGTACGCATTTTCTTCATGATTTAATATGTCGAGTGGTGAGTCTGTTTTCATCGGCATATTGCTGGCGGCACAGGGACGGAGCCTGCGGGGGACCGCTTAAGCGTGGGGCTCTTTAGGTTCGTGGTGATGATTTAAGCGGAACAGGTCTATGATTGTTGGAGCTTATGCGGGCCTCCGTGTGGGGAGGCTCCGACCCGCTCATCCCTCGTACCTCGGGATTTAACGGCGGAATTGTGTTTGATGCCTCTCGCTTCGCTAGGGCATGTACGCCTTGCGGCGTGTTTGAGTCAACTCGTTCTTGTTTACGCTACTCGCTTCGCTCGGGCTTTCTGCCTGTGTGGGACGCCTTGCGGCGTTCTTTATTAATCGTTGTTGAGCGACTTTTTGTGCCTTGTCTTTTTCAGTTGTGTTTAGTGTAATTGGAAGTTTATATCGTTTCCGCTTTAGTTTCATTTGTTTTTGTTGGGGACGTTTTTGTGTTGCTAGCGTAGGTGCATCCCCTTCGGGGACACATTAGGGATTTTACAGGTTCGGGTCGTACGGGGAGGAAGTTTTCGTGATATGCGGTTATGCACTCGATCTCTGAACGCATGAATTGTCGGGTTGTGTGCGCTAGGTTTGGTTAACGTGGGGCTGTTTCCGTCGCTTTTTAGCCACAAAAATCGCCGATCCCGTTCGTGAGCCATCCTCACGTACACCGAGTACGCTCCGGTGGCGCACGACCGCGATCGACGATTTTTGAGGTCTAAAAAGTCTCGGCGCCCTGCGGTCTGCGCTTGTGTACACGGGCAAGCATGCCTGCTACTTGCAGTTAATGCGCATGTCTTTGGGTGTGGAGTGATGTGATTTGCTCGCCGTGGGATTTCCCAACCTCTGTTTGGTTAATCCATTGTGGTTATTGCGGAGCGGCACCACGTGCCGCATGGGTGACTTCAGCTAATGCGCATACCGTTAGTGCGTCTTATAGCATCTTATCGTCTCGCAAGCTGAATTGTGTTCGATCACTTGCACTTCTAACGAGGCGCAAGTTTCTGCCTCGCTCCTGACACGGAGCGAGACTATCGGTAGTTAATGCGTATATCTTCCGTGAAACGTTATAGTCCTTCCATTGTCCCGCAAGCCGAATAAAGCGAAGCCATTAAAAAAGGCGGTGTATCGTCAATACACCACCTTTACATTGTCTATCCAGAACGTAGCTCCGGGACTACCGACGTATGCACCGCCGTAACCGGATGAGAATCTGAGAATCATATGGGTTACAGGAGCGTTAGCGTCCCATCCCACTTCGTTTATCGGAACGCGTTGTCCCCGGCTGTTGATGGTATATTGCGGCTCTTTGACGGTAAGGCCCATATAGGGTTTATAAGACGGATCGCCGGTTATATCGCCGTATCGTACATCGAGGCGGTGGTTGTTGACCCAATCGGGCTGATCTTTATCGAACTGCTGCCATACCGTACCCACACGCTTGGCATATACTTTACCGTCGGCATCTTCCCATCTGTTCTGCAACAGAAGCTGCACTTCGGCCGCGTTGACGCCGTCGAGAGGTTCCGCCTTACCGAAGCCGCTCATGCGCATTCTACGACCGCCGTCCTGACCTTGTTTAAACTTATAGTCGAACACTATGCCCTTTATTTTCTTGGTGAACGGTATGCCCATCACCAGCTTGGACTGCGGGTCTTTCGCATCTTTCACAGGCTCCGGAAGAGCGCCCAGATATATGGTACCCGTGGCCAGCACGGTTACATTCACCAAACCGAGCACCTTGCATCCGTCCTCACGGGTCTCGAGACGGGCGCAATAACCGTCTCCCCTCTTCTCGGGAAATACCGTGGTACTACCCTTGCTTATGCCGCTGACCTTAGCGTACACGCTCGATGTAGCCCAAGGCGAATTTTTCGATGTGTAAGGCACGTTGCCGCGTATGGTATCGCTACCCGCGCCTATGTCGTAAAGATATTTGGTGTCGCCGCCTATCACGCCAGACTCCTTGATCTCGCGCACTATCCAGCGGTCCATGTTACCGAAAGGCAGGAGCTCTACCCTCTCCTGTCCGTATAACGACGACGCAGAAATAAGCAACGCCGCCAATGCTATCTTCGTTTTCATAAACACTATTTTTGAAAACCGTTCAACCTCGTCAAACATTTTCCCGCCTCAACAATCATAACAACTCGATCGTATTAGGCCTACACAAAACGCTTAGACAAAAAACGCGCCAAAAAAACAAAACACTGACAGCCATCGACTTACATCTCATACCCCCACTGACGCAGGGCGTAACCCCAATTCTCCTCCACTATGCGGCGGGTGCGCTCCTCATACTTATAGGCATTCTTGCGATAGCCCTTCTTGCCGCCTATGTAGGCCTCTATGGCCGGACGCGCCTCCTCGAAACCGTCTATAGACAGGTCGCGATATATACGCTCGGTCATGCCGAGGGGGTCGGCCTCGAAATCCTCGAATCGCACCTCCGTCAGGTGTCCCCCGGGGATCAGGCTCTTCTGCTCCTCGTAACGGGTGTAGAGGTCGGTATAGGTCTGTACAATGTCGGCCTCTATCTCCTCGGGGGTTATATCCTGCAATTTGAGCGGCCCTATCACATTGGTGAAGAAATTGCGGGTCGACTCGAATACGGTGTACGGATTGCGCACAAGATAGATGAAACGGGCGTTGGGGAACATCTCGAGTATCTCGCGTATGTGGCCGGTGTGGGGAGGGTTCTTGGAGAGGAACCGCTTGCCTCCGGTGTTGTATAGCGAAGTCTTCACCAAACGGACGAACTCGCGTTTATAAGCCTCGCGCTCCTCCTCGGGACAGTCCCTAAACGTAAGATACTTGTCGGAGTACTCGCGCGTATGACGCGGAAAGTACCAGAAATGGTAGAAAGAGTAAGGCACCAGGTTAGACATGGCGAACTCCTCCTCCTGAGGCAGATCGGGGCTAAGCTCCATGTTGTCGGTAGGACGCCTCTCGGGCATCACTGCGGCCATGCAACGGCGGAAAAGCCACTGTCCGGAGAGCATTATGTTGGGAAATACCGTCTGGTAGGTGGTCGTGTAACCGAACTGTTTGTCCTTGCAGAAGACGTTGTGCACGAACGTAGTGCCGCTACGCCAGTGACCGAGTATGAACAGCGGGGCGTCGTCGAGCTTCATATTCCTGACTCTCAATCTGTAGACAAGCTCCTCTAATGGACGTCCGAGATTGAGAATAGCGCATATTATAGAGGTAAGAACATACTTGCCTTTATACTTCTTATCTATACGCTTGCCCTTTACCACCTTGCGGAAAGCGCCCCAACGGGCTCCCACCAACGGATTGGTAGGCAGTGTGCTGAAATTGAGACGTGCCATAGCTTATATTTTATCGGTAATATCGGCCACTGCCCTCTCCACGTCGGCGGTATCGGCATCTATACGATACGCCCCCTCTACATCGTGGCCCACGACTATAACGGTGTGCCCCTCTACCGACAGGGCGGCGGCGAGCTTGCGTACCGCTTCGGCCTCACGGAGAGTGTCGCCCGTCACCGAGATTACCGGTCCCTTATCGGAACGGCGTTCGTTCCCGGGCGATACGGCACCCAATATCATACCCACGGCCGAAGTGTTGTTGGTGATAGGGTCTATGAGTATAAAAGCGCCGGTATGTTTGTTCACGGTGTACGGGTCGAAGAACAACGGCTTGTTGGTGGTGAATGTAACGCGGCCTATCTCGTTGAGCGACAGACGGTCGACTTTGGAATGCTCCATAGTATTGACGTCGACGCGATATTCGATGCCGTCGATATGGGCGCGCGTCATGTTGGTGGTGTGCTTAATGAAGAACTTCTTCTCGGGGTCCATAGGCTCTTCGTCCATCCATACCACCATAGCCTCGAAGTCGCGTGAGGATATCGGCAGGTTATCGGGACGCACCAACATCTCGCCGCGCGACACATCAATCTCGTCTTCGAGTGTCAGCACCACGCTCTGCGGCGGGAACGCCTCGTCTATCTCGCCCTCCCATACGTGTATGCCCTTCACGTGCGACCGCTTGCCCGAGGGCAGAGCCATAACCTCGTCGCCCTTGCGTATGACGCCCGAGGCCACCTTGCCGGCGAAACCGCGGAAATCGAGATTGGGACGCAGGACATACTGCACGGGGTATCTGAAATCGGTATAGTTATGGTCGGAATCGACACGCACTGTCTCCAAGAACGAAAGCAACGGAATACCGTCGTACCACGGCATTTTATCCGACCCCTCAACCACGTTGTCGCCCTTGAGAGCCGAGAGAGGGATGGGATTGATGTCGGGGATGCCCAGCGGAGCCGCAAACGCCATATAGTCGGCCACTATCTTATCGAAAACGGCCTTGTCATAGCCCACCAAGTCCATCTTGTTGACAGCCAGCACCACGTGTTTTATGCCCAACAGCGACACAAGATAGGTGTGACGGCGCGTCTGTGTGATAACGCCGCTACGGGCATCGACCAGTATGATCGCCAGATTGGCCGTAGAGCCGCCCGTTATCATATTGCGGGTGTATTGCTCGTGCCCCGGGGTGTCGGCAATGATGAACTTACGCTGGTTGGTGGAGAAATAGCGGTAAGCCACGTCTATGGTGATGCCCTGCTCGCGCTCCGCCTTGAGACCGTCGAGCAACAGGGCGTAGTCGATGCCGTCGCCGGCGTTACCTACACGCTTGCTGTCGCGCTCCAAAGCGTCGAGCTGGTCCTCGTACAGCTTTTTACTGTCGAAGAGCAACCGGCCTATCAATGTCGACTTACCGTCGTCTACAGACCCCGCAGTCAACAGACGCAAAAGGTCTTTCTTCTCGTCACGATCGAGAAACTCGTTTATATCTATAGCTTTTTTCATACTGCATCTTTATGCGTCAGGCACCTCGGGTGCCTGACGCTTGTTCTGCCTGCGGCGCCGCAGGCAGACAGTTACCTTCCGGCGGGCCCTTTCAAGGAGACCACGAAATGGCCCGCCGGAAGGTACATTACAGAAGAAACGGGAAGGGTATTCTGATAACCCCCTCTATCAGAAATATCCCTCCCGTTTCTTCTGTTCCATACTCCCCTCCTGGTCGAAGTCGATGACGCGGGTGGTACGTTCGCTTTTGGTTGTGGTCATCATCTCTTCGACTATCTTCTCTATAGTGTCGGCCTGCGACTCCACGGCGCCGGTGAGGGGATAACATCCGAGCGTACGGAAACGGACCGTACGCATACGGGCGCGGGCACGCATATCGGCCGGCATACGGTCGTCGTCGACCATTATCAGGTTACCGTCCACCTCCACCACGGGACGCTCCTTGGCGAAGTAGAGAGGCACGATGGGTATCTTCTCGAGACGTATGTACTGCCAAATGTCGAGCTCAGTCCAGTTGGAGAGGGGGAACACTCGTATGGATTCACCCTTGTGTATCTTGGAGTTGTATATATCCCATAGCTCGGGACGCTGGTTCTTGGGGTCCCACTGGTGGAAACGGTCTCGGAAAGAGTATATGCGCTCCTTGGCGCGCGACTTCTCCTCGTCGCGGCGGGCGCCTCCGAATGCGGCGTCGAACTTATGCTTGTCGAGAGCCGCCAGAAGAGCCTGTGTCTTCATCAGATCGGTGTGAACCTTGCTGCCGTGGGTGAAAGGACCCACGCCGGCGTTATAAGCCTCCGTATTAGACTCCACTATCAGATTCCAACCGTACTCGCGGGCGTAACGATCGCGAAACTCTATCATCTCGCGGAACTTCCATTTGGAATCAATGTGCATAAGCGGAAAGGGCACCTTTCCGGGGGCGAACGCCTTTTCGGCCAGACGCACCATCACAGACGAATCCTTGCCTATGGAATAGAGCATCACAGGATTCTCGAACTCGGCCGCCACCTCTCGTATTATGTGGATTGACTCGGCTTCGAGCTCCTTAAGATGACTCAATTTGTAATCTGACATATCTCAATGTTTCTTTGTTGCACGTATCACCGTAGAGGGCAGAGATACTGCTATCTCCCGGCTAAAACGTCTGTTTCACACATAGCGTCCACGGTCAGGTCCCATCCTGCCTCGCCCTGATGACGCCCTATCTCTCTATCCTGCCGCATATAGCCTGCATGATGGCATCTACCGACTCTTCGAGGCTCATACGCGACGTGTCTATCACAAGAGACGGATTGCGCGGCGGCTCGAAAGCCGAGTTGACACCCGTGAACTCCTTGATGAGGCCGGCACGCGCCTTTTTGTACAGACCTTTTACGTCGCGCTCCTCGCACACCTCTATAGGCGTGCTGACATAGACCTCGAAAAAGTCCTCGGCGCCTATGATGTCGCGGGCCAGCTCCCTCATGCCGCATGTGGGACTAATGAACGCGGCTACGGTTATGATCCCGGTGTCGACGAAGAGCTTGGCCACCTCGGCTATGCGGCGTATGTTCTCCATGCGGTCCTCCGTAGAGAAACCGAGGTTGTTGTTTATCCCCGAACGTATGTTGTCGCCGTCAAGCACGCGGCATATACGGCCCCTCCTGTGCAGCTCGCGCTCCAAAGCTAGGGCCACCGTGCTCTTACCGGAACCGGAGAGACCGGTGAACCATATCATCACGGCGTGCTGTCCCAGAAGCTCCTCCCGCTTTTCGCGGGGCAAAGTGGCTACGGGATATATGTTGTCTTGTACCATCTTCAAACTGTTATAGCGACCGGCCCGAACCGGCTCTTCGGCGATCGTCACTCCACTATGAAGTGAGGGTTGTGCAGATCGCGTTTGTTATACGTGAGCGGCGTCATGTCGTCGGCCCGCACTATGTCGCCTCCGGCCATCAGGACTACGGCATGCCCAGCCGCCGTGTCCCACTCCATGGTAGGAGCAAGACGGGGGTATATGTCGGCTTTGCCTTCGGCCACCAGACATATCTTGATGGAGCTGCCGCGAGATACGGTCGTAAGGTCGGGATGAGCGGCCTTGAGCCTGTCGATGAAACGGCGGGTGTCGTCGTTGAGGTGAGACACCGACGCCACGCACGTATAAGGACGCTCCTCCGGCGGCAGAGGCAGACGCAGACCCCGTCCCGTAAGCTCGTCCAAAGAGACCGCAATATCGGGCTTAACCCCGTCTATACGGAAACTGCCTTCGCCACGCATTGCGACGTAAAGGACACCGAACACGGGCAGGTAAACCACCCCCGCGACAGGAACACCCCGCTCCACGAGCGCGATATTGACGGTGAAATCGTCCCGGCGGCCTATGAACTCTTTGGTGCCGTCGAGCGGATCTACTATCCATAACCGCTCCCAACCGGCGCGCGTTTCATAGGGGGCCGCCGCTATCTCCTCGCTGAGAATGGGCAGGCCAGTAGCGGCGAGCATGTCGCAGATAGTATCGTTGGCACGGCGGTCGGCTATTGTAAGGGGAGAGTTGTCGGCTTTGCGCTCCACCTCGAAATCGGCCTCGGGATCGCCGTATATCTCCATGATACGCCCGCCTCCGCGTAACGCCGAGATAACAGCTGTCTCTGTAAGTTCATGAAGATTCATTCCGCTCCGGTTAGTGTCTCCGTATTAAAACTCAACCCGTCCGTCAGACATAACGCACGAATTCTACGAAAATTAACGACAAAAATAAATCTTTTTTTGAAAAGACACAAATTTAAAGAGAACGACGATGGCGTTTCGGAATATCAGACACAAATTCCAGTATCGCATGCACGAAGATATGCGCAAAGGGGCCTTCCTCTACGAATATCCGCTTAAACAACCGACTTTTATCCGGCTCTCTCGCCTTGCCGCGATCCCCCGTATGCCACAGTGGGCAAAACGCCATCGCCAAGACGCTACATTCGCACCGGCTACCCGAAGTGCAGAGCCTATCGACAAGGGGCCGCACACGCCTCCGTGTCAAATATCTTTGCCGTAAAACACAGTTTGGTAAAAAAGTTGTACATTTATCCCGTAAAAATTCTCTTTACGAATTTACTTTTTCCCGTTCAGAGGTGTCCCCGAAGTCGAGACATATTATTTTTGGCATAGTCGCTATGTTCCTGTTCGCAGGATGTAGCGTCACCAAACATCTGCCCGAGGGTAGCTATCTTCTGACAAAAAACAAGGTGCACACCTCGTTCCCCGACACCCTGCACCGTTCGTGGCGGGTGAGCGCATCGGAGCTGGAACGGTTCATACCCACCTCGCAGACCCCTAACAAACGTATCTTCGGAATGCCGTTTTTCCTATGGGTCTACAACCTTTCGGACACCACCAAAAACAACTGGTGGCAACGTACCTTACGCAAGATAGGAGAGGAGCCCGTATTACTCGACTCGGCGTCGACGGAACGGTCGCGGCGCGATATGTCGCTCTACATGCAATCTAAAGGATTCTACGAGTCGAATGTCACCGACACCATCAAACTGCACAAACGCAAAGCTTCGGTAGACTATTCGGTGACAGCCGGCGAACCGTTCAAAATATCGGGAGTAAGCTATCTTTTCAGCGACAAGAGTCTACGCAACATCATCCTCGCCGACTCGGCCAGTTCGCTCATAAAACCGGGCGACAGACTCGACCGCACCGTGATGGAGGCGGAGAGGTCACGCGTGGCCGCATATTTGGAAAACCTCGGCTATTACAGATTCTCGGTCAACAACATACGTTACATCATCGACACGCTCGGCACACCACACGAAGGGCACGTAACGATAAATTTCGTGCAGAACGTGGTGGCGGGACAACCGGAGGACAGTCGCATATACCGCATACGCAACGTATATATCGACACCGACTACAAACCCATGTCGGGCACCGACTCCGTAACCTACGACACGCTCTACTTCCGCGGGCTCAACTTCATAGCCCCCTCCGGCGTAAAACGCAACATACGATACCCTGTCATAGCCGACGCCATCACCATATATCAGGGTAGCATCTATTCGCGCGAGGAGGTCAGATACACCAGCGCCAACATATCCAACCTGCGCTATTTCAGAAACGTCAACATACTGTTCTCCGACAGCGGCGAGGAGGACGACTACGTCACGTACGTAGGACAGGGAGGGCTCGACAGCCTCACCGACGTGGCCGAAGGCACGCTCGACTGCTACATACAATGCGTGCCCATGTTACGGCAAGGCTACAAATTAGACGTGGAGGCCTCCACCAACACCAACTACACCGGCATTGCGCTACAGTTAGGGTATGCCAACAAAAACATATTCAAGGGCGCCGAGATCTTCGACATAAGCGGACGCGTGGCCTACGACTTCACCCACAACTCGGGCAAGAAAAACTCATACGAATTCGGCATATCAACCTCGCTGACATATCCGCGTGCATTGGTGCCTTTCAACCTCAACCGTTACAGCCGTCGCTACAACGTGAGCTCCAAAGTGGAGCTGTCGTTCAGCAAGCAACGGCGCCCCGACTACGACCGCACCCTGAGCAGCCTCACTTTCGGCTACAACTGGAGCAACGGACGTTACACCAGCTACACGTTCCGCCCCATCAACCTGTCGCTTATCAAAGTGCCGTGGATAAACGAGGATTACCTCAACTCCATAAAAAACCCATACTTACGCAACAGCTACACCTCGCAGATGATACTGGGGATGTTCGGCTCCGTTACCTACAACACGCAAGGCACCGGGATGGACCAGACATTCACCGTAAAAGGCAACCTCGAGACGAGCGGCAATTTCCTCAACCTCATATCGGTAATCAGCGAATCGCGATATCATTACAACAAAGACGAACGTTACTACAACGCGCTCGGAATACGCTACGCACAATACGCACGTGCCGAGGCCAGCTTCGTATTCCGTCAACGCGTGCGCAACAAAGGGGCATTGCTGTGGCGGTTCCTCGTGGCCGGCGGTTACGCTTACGGCAACACCCGCTCCATGCCTTTCGAACGTATGATATTCGCAGGCGGCAGCACCAGCATGCGAGGATGGCAGGTGAGAACGCTGGGCCCCGGATTCGTACCACAGCAGCCGCGCGAATTCTACCCCAACCAAGTGGGCGACCTAAAGATAGAGACCAACCTCGAGCAACGTTTTCCCATATACGGCCCGGTATACGGCGCCATATTCCTCGACTGCGGCAGTATATGGTCCAACGGTAAAGGCGAGAGCGACAAAGAGGCCCGCTTCTATTTCGACACCTTCTACAAGCAACTGGCCCTCAACACAGGCCTCGGATTAAGACTCGACTTCAACTACTTCGTACTGAGACTGGACTGGGGCATACAGCTACGAAACCCCGGCTGGGAACGAGGCCACGAATGGATCCGCAGTTTCAAATTCTCCAACACGGCATTGCATTTCGGGATAGGCTATCCGTTCTGATCGCATCCGTCCATACAGGCGGAATACGTCTAATGGCTACTCCCGACCGACGAGAAAAGATGGTCCGTCGGAAAAAGAGGGCGGATTAAGGCACCCGCAAGAAACCGTCCTCCCCGGTCACTATGCTCCCCTGTTCGATGAGCCGGTGTAAGAGTTCGGTAATACGCTCCCTGTCTCCGGCAGTACGCTCCACTATGCTCTTAGGATCGTACACCCCTGTGGCAGCCATCTCCATAAGCCGATTCTTTATAAGTCCATCTGCGGACAGGTCGCGATTCTTGCGATGTGCGAGACATATATCGCAACATCCGCAGTCGTCCGGATCTTTCTCTCCGAAATAAGACTGCAACACAACGCTCCGGCATCTGTCGGTACGGTCGGCGTACTCGGTCATGGCTGCCATGCGGGCGATCATCTGATTGCGTCGACCGTGATATACCTCGTGCGGTATGTAGAGGTTGGCCGACGGTAGCCGTTCGGTGCACAGCGTCAGTAGGGGCGAGCGGTTGCGCGGGATGTAGCGTATCACACGTAGACGCGATAACCGGAGGAGCGCTTCGGTAACGAACGGCACGGTGTATCCGGAAGCGTGGGCTATGTACTCCTCGCTAACCGGCACGGGAGCCGAAAATATTCCGGTGTATAACCTCAGTATCACACGTATGAGGCTTTCGAGTTCGCCGTTTACGATCTGCACATGATACAGATCTTCCCGCGATACTATGAACATTATGCGTGTGGGGTTCTCCAGCTCCTCTGTCAATATGAGATAGCCCGATAGCTGCAACAGTCTGAGAGCGCTGTAGACGGTGAGGCTGTAACATCCGAATCGGGAACAGAAGTCGAATACGTCGAAGTTGCGTGTGGTCATGCGTCCGTCTCCCACGGCTATGCCCAAGTAGTCGTGTACCTGACCGTATATCTCTTTTACGGTCTCTACGGGCGGAAACTCGGCGGCTATGCGTTTGTCTGCGGCCGTTTTGTCGGAGGAGGCGCGTAGTAATACGGCGTATGACCGTTTGCCGTCGCGTCCGGCACGTCCCGCCTCCTGATAATAGGCCTCGAGCGAGTCGGCCATCTCGTAGTGTATCACAGTTCTGACGTCGGGTTTGTCTATGCCCATGCCGAAAGCGTTGGTCGCAACCATCACGCGTACCTTGCCGCGTATCCATGCCTCCTGACGGACGCTTCGCATACGGTAGTCGAGTCCTCCGTGATAGAAGTCGGCGGCTATGCCTGTCTCTGCGATCTTCTCCGCCACTGTCTCGCACTCCTTGCGGGTGCGGCAATATACGATCGCGCTTCCGGGCACGGCGTCGAGTATGCGTACCATTTCGCCGTTCTTGTCTTCTGTGTGACGTACCGCATAGCTTATGTTGGGACGCGCGAAACTCATAGAGAGCCGTCTCGACTCCTTGCCGAAGCGTAGGTTGCGCTCTATGTCGTCGCACACCTGCTCGGTGGCGGTGGCTGTCAGCGCCAGAATGGGTATGTCGGGGGCGCGGTCGCGCAGACGGGCTATGTTGAGGTAGGCCGGTCTGAAATCGTAGCCCCACTGCGATATGCAGTGAGCCTCGTCGACCACTATCATGGAGACGTTCATGCGGTCGAAACGCGCTTTGAATATGTCGGTCTCGAGGCGTTCCGCCGATACGTATAGCAGCTTGTAGTCGCCGTAGACGCAGTTGTCGAGTATGCGGTCTATCTCCGAGGCCGACATGCCGCTGTGTACGGCCTGCGCCATGATCTTACGTTTACGCAGGGCGTCTACCTGATCTTTCATGAGCGATATGAGAGGTGTCACCACCACGGCTATGCCGTCCATGGCGAGGGCCGGCACCTGAAAGGTAATGGATTTGCCACCGCCCGTGGGCATGAGAGCGAGGGTGTCGCGTCCCGATATTATGCTCTTTATGACGTCGGGTTGTATGGAGCGGAACGAGTCGTAGCCCCAATATTTTTTCAGTATGTCGAGGTATTCGGTCATGCAATGACTTCCGTCACCCTACGTGTTATCGTTTCAGGCTCTATGCCGTGCATACACGGGTAGCCGCCTTTGTAGCACGGTTTGTTCCCGAATACCGAGCACGGACGGCACTCCATGTCGAGCTCTACGGCGCCTGCGGTCTCTTGCCCGTAGCCGTAGAATCCGGCGGCCGGATGGGTGGCTCCCCATACCGACACTACCGGCACCGATACTAAAGAGGCTATGTGTTGCGAGGCCGAGTCCATGCTTATCATGGCATCGAGGTTCGACATGAGGGCCATTTCGCCGGCCATGTCGAGGTGTCCTATCACTGAGACCACACCGTCGTATGCGGCGCTCCATCGCTCGGCCACCTCTCGTTCGCGGGCTCCTCCTCCGAATACGAAGATGTCCGTTCCGGCCGCTGACAGCCCTTCGACGACCCTCTCCATAAGTTCGACAGGATATATTTTCCCCTCGTGTCGGGCGAACGGCGCCACACCTACGGCCTTGTGTCCCGGACGTGCGTTACTTTCGAAGAACGGCGATGCGAACGGCCCTACGAGCACTCTTTCGCCGAGAGACACCTCTATGCCGAGCGAGCGTAATACGTCGGCGTAACACTCCGTCATGGGGCGCAAGGGGACTAACTTTTTGCCGTGCCGTGCCGTCAGGGCACGTCGCGAGGCCCGTTGCTTGTCGAGATGACGCACACGTTTGCCGCGCAGCATCATGAATAGCGACATAAGACGCGTGCGCAACGAGAGGTGCATATCGGCCATAGCGTCCGGATGCCATTTTTTTATGCACTCCGATGTCAACCGCCGCATGCCTACGATGCCTTTGTATCGCTCCTCTTTAAGGTCGACACCGTGTGCCGCGAGATTATCGAGGTTTGATCCGAAAGCGAAAAAGAGCTCGAACCCTTTGCGTGTCACCACGTTGAAGCGTACGTCGGGGTTCTGTTGCGCTGCAAGTCTTACCACGGCGGCGAGCATAGCCACGTCGCCCATGGCGGAGAAACGGGGTATGAGTATGTTGCGGTATCGGGACATGGTTGCGACTGTATGTTTATGCAGACTATTTCGCGGCATACAACACCGGGTTGAGCGCCGGGTCGTTGTACATCTTCATCTGACGGTATGTCTTCATGTATTTGCGACCGGCCTCTATGTCGGCGAGCAGCTCCTCTATGGCGGTGCTCAGGTCGGTCAGTTGAGAGGTGAGCACCGCGAGCTTGTCGGAGCAGACCTTCTGGTGTGCGGGGTCGGCGTCGGTACGTTCGGTCTCGAGACGCATGTGGTAGATTTTGAGGTAGAGTATGGACAGACGGTCTACGGCCCATGCGGGGCTCTCGGTGTTTATGGTGGCTCCGTCGACGGGTTTTACCGCGGAGTATTTGTCGAGGAAGTAAGAGTCGATATACTCAACCATGTCGGTGCGTTCCTGATTGGAGGCGTCGATACGTCGTTTGATGGCGAGAGCTTCCACGGGGTCGATCTCCGGGTCGCGGATTATATCCTCGAGGTGCCACTGTACGGTGTCTATCCAGTTTTTGTGATAGAGCAGATGTTCGAGGCTACGCTCCGGATAAGGGTTGACTATCGGAGTGTCTACATCGTCGGTTTTGTGATAATCGGCTATGGAGCGGGTGAATATATCTCCGCAGAGGTCTGTGAATGTCATATCTCTATTTTTTATTCGTTTCCATTCGAGGATAAACTATCCGGAACCGCTTGTCGTCGATACGGAGTCTCCGGGGAATGAATGCGGAGCGTTACGCTTGGAGGGGTTCGGTCTTTATCCTAATGCAAAAATAGGAAAAAACCGCGTATCGGGCAATTCTGGGCGTTAATTTGTGTTATGCGGGAGTGTCCGGGCGGGAAAATTAATCGGTTATATGGAGGGGTGTGCTTTGGAGCGGTTATGCTTTCGGGAATTTAATGATATATTGTTGTAATGTGTTGTATATTAGTGTTTTGTGCCGGGTCGGCGTTATGTCGAGCCGCAAGTCTGTCTTTTATCCTTTCGGTTTGTTGCCGGTAATTTCACGTACGACCGAATTTAGTCGTGAGCATGCGATATTGGGTCGATACGGTGCTATTTGACGTCGTAAAATGACATTGTTAAATAAATTTTACTATCTTTGCGATACTTATTATATCCGAAAAAGAGGAGAAGGGTAATTTTAGAGGGTTTAAATGTAAGTTCAGTATGAGAAAGACACTTATCGCTTTATTGCTTGTGTTTCAGTTGCCTTGCGTGGCCCTGTGTGCGGAAAAGCACAAGAAGATGTCCGCCAAGGAATACATAGAGACCTATAAGAGCCTGGCTGTGGAAGCCATGCAGGAGTACGGCATACCCGCCAGTATAAAGCTCGCACAGGCTCTGATCGAATCCGATAACGGCAACAGTCCTTTGGCGCTCAAGGCCAACAATCATTTCGGCATAAAGTGTAAGACGTCATGGTCCGGCGACAAGATGCTTCATGACGACGACGCCAAAGACGAGTGTTTCCGCAGTTACCGTAGCGCATACGACTCTTATCGCGACCACTCCGACTTTTTGGCCGACTCTCCCCGTTACCGTTTCCTTTTCGATCTCGATCCTACCGACTACAAAGGGTGGGCGCGCGGTTTGAGCCACGCCGGTTACGCCACCAATCCCGAATATGCCAACATGCTTATAAAGGCGATAGAACAGAACGGCCTCTATAAAATGGATAAGGAGATAACGGCGAACACCCCGTCTGCCGGCAAGAACAGCAGCGGCAAAATCAGTGCCCGCACCGACAGGCCCGCTACCTCCCCCGCTCCCGTAAAGCAAACGGCCGCGACGGATACCGAGCCTGTTCAGGCTACTGCGCAGGAGCAATTACCCGACGGCGTCATCAAGGTGGAGTCGCGTCCCGGTACCGTTCAGAGAACCGTTTCTACTGGTCCCATAATAATACCGGGTCCCAAAGTCATAGGTTCCACCCGTGCGCCGCAACGTTCGGGTCGGGCCACTCAGGCTAAAAGCACCGTGGTTAATCCGCCCAAGCAGTCCAAACCCTCTTCCGGTATGGTGCCTCCTCTTATCGCTTCGGTGGATAACAATAAGAACGAAGAGCTTCCCAAGATCGACCTCGGCACCGAAAGCAATGAAGATCTTTACGCATACAATCCGGAAGATTTCGAACCGGCACAGCCTGTGAAGGAGGCGGAGGTACGTCCGCGTAAGCACATAGATATGCCCCCCGCACCGGAAGCGGCGCGTCCTTCCGGCACCTCGGATATCGTTTACGGCGCTCCCGTAGGCGCTCCGGCCGGTTTCTACGACGGGCCCAAATTCGACCCGGCCGGTATGGCTGCATCAGGAAGCAAGGGCGGCATACTCATATATCGCAACAATAACATCCCTTGTACTATAGCGGCTCCGGGGCAGACATTGCAGTCTATAGCCTCCGCGCTTAAGATAAAGCCGGCGACATTGCTCGCATATAACGAGTTGAACGGCGAGCCTGCCGGTATAACACCGGGTAGTATCGTTTACATAGCGCCCAAGTCTGGTTCCGTGCGCAACGGTTATAAGACGCATTATGTGGTCAAGGGCGAGACGCTTCATTATGTGGCGCAGAAATACGGCATACATGTAGCCAAGCTCGCAAAGGTCAACGGTATGGACCTGAACTACCAGATAAAACCGGGACAGAAGCTGCGCCTGCAATAGTTTCCGCAGGCGATTTATTTGTCCGGATAGATTAAAAGTCGTACATTTGTACATAATTGACACTTTAATATTATATTGACTATGGCTTACAAAATTGATGAAACAATGTGTGTCGCATGCGGTACCTGCATCGACGAATGTCCCGTAGGTGCTATATCTGCCGGCGATGTTTACTCAATCGATCCCGATACCTGCACCGAGTGCGGTACATGCGCGGACGTTTGCCCCGTTGGTGCTATCAAACTCTAGGCATACAACACAAGCCCGATAAGTAAATCCGACAGGTGTCTTCGGCGTTTCGACGCGTAAGACACCTGTCTTTTTTAATGCAGGGCGTTTTACAATTCGCATCCCGAGAGTTAACACAAAATTTTTGAGGGCACTTCACGAAAAAGGTCTTTGATTAAATGATTTATCGGTCGATATGTTTGATATGGATATTTTAGCGAAGGCGGAGGCTCGCGAGAATCTTACGGAACGCGAGGCACTGGCATTGTTTACTGATGCGCCGTTAGACGATTTGGTCTCGGCGGCAGATCGTGTACGTGCCGCGCTTCACCCGGGAGACATAGTTACATGGCAGATCGACCGTAATGTCAATATCACCAATATATGCGTGAGCGGGTGTAAGTTCTGCAATTTCCATGTCAAGGGCACGAATAATCCGGAGGGATATATAACTACGCTCGACGAATACGATGTCAAGATAAAGCGCATGTTGGAGTTGGGCGGCGATCAGTTGCTGTTGCAGGGCGGAATGCATCCGCGTCTCGACATAGGATATTACGAGGAGCTTTTCCGTACCCTTAAACGTCGTTATCCTACCGTTAAGCTCCATGCGTTGGGGCCTCCCGAAGTTTTCCATATAGCGCGCATAAGTCGTCTTACAGTGGCCGAAACCCTTTGCCGTTTGCGTGAGGCCGGGCTCGACTCGTTGCCCGGGGCAGGAGCCGAGATTCTCTCCACGCCCTTACGTCGCAATATATCGCCGGGCAAGTGTACCGCCGAACAGTGGCTCGATGTTATGGCCGAGGCACACAGGCAGAATATCCCTACTTCGGCTACCATGATGTTCGGGCATAAGGAGACTCCCGGGGAGTTGGTCGGACATCTTATAAGCATTCGCGATCTGCAGGCACGTAAGCCCGATGGAGCCTACGGTTTCATAGCTTTCATCGCATGGCCTTATTGTAGCGGAGGTACTGCGTTAGAGCGCGAGGGTGTTGTATCGCATACCACGCCGGAGGATTATTTGCGGGTGGTGGCTACCGCACGTCTGGTTCTTAACAATATCGACAACATACAGGCTTCGTGGCTTACTGTAGGTCTCGACACAGGTTTGAAAGCCTTGCGATGCGGAGCCAACGATATGGGCTCCATAATGATAGAGGAGAATGTAGTGTCGTCTACCGGTTTGTCCGATACGGTTATAGATGCCGATCGCATGACGGCGGCTATAAGATCCGCCGGATTCACTCCGCGATTGAGAGACCAACTTTACAGAATGCGGGATTAGGGGGTGGAGTAGCTGTTTTTTAGACACACCGCTCGTGTAGGTGTCGGCTTGTCCCTGTTCGTCGAAAAGCATGACTACAGCCGACAACACATAGTACGTATCTGGCGGGCAAACTCCATGAATGTCTTTCTCCTTGAGAGATGATATGGAGTTGACGATGGGTTTGCCGTTCACGCATCTCATACCCGCCGTAACCGTCTTCCCCAACGAGTGCAGGCTATGTCGGGGTTCCGAGGATAGCTATAGAAGAAACTCACGCATGTCTGTCGGACCGAATATAAAGCGTTAATACCAGTTGTAAAGCACTTGCAATAAAAAAGCCGGATCATAAATCCGGCTTTTATTATAAAGGAGCTATAGAAGCTATTCTCCTCTACGTACAGTTTTCTGAGCTGCATAACTGATCTTAAGTGCGTTCGCTTTACGAAGCTCTTGTTTTACGTCGGTTATGAGACCCATACGCATATCTTTATGCGCTTTGATGTTGACGGTCATGAAAGGACGGTCCGCTTCGCTCACTTTGTCGCGTTCTGCTGCGATAAAGTCGAGGATCTCCTCTTTGGTTTTGTAGGAGTCGTTGAGCTGTATACGGGGAGAATCGCCCCATTTTGCGACCATCGCTCTGGTGGGAGGGCCTATGTAGATGTAGCTGACCAGAGATTTTTTCTCTAATTTCTGCACCTCTGTGGCCTCGGGAAGCTGAACCTGAACTTTGAGCTCCGTTTCACGCATGACCGTGGTGGTCATGAAGAAGAACAGAAGCATGAATATGATGTCAGGTAGCGACGATGTCGAGATAGCGGGAACAGATTTGTCCCCTTTTTTCTTCATTACTGCCATTATTTCTTTCCTCCTGTCATATCACGCGGTTCTGCTTCCGATATACGGAGAGGAATAGCCGTTTGAATGGCTTTTTTCTCGTCATCGCTGAGCTCATCGAACTTCCTGCCGAACTTATCGGCCGCCAGATCGTCGCGCAATTCGTTAAACGCTCTCACCAGCTCATTCTGTACACGCATGTACATGTCGTAACTGGTCGCACGGTCGTTCTGAAGCGAAACCAGACCTTTCCCTACGGGGTATTCACCGATCAGGTCAATTTTCTCCATCACTTTCTCGGGCATGTCTTCGCGATCCTGCGGGTTGAGGATGAACTCCTTGACGATTCCATTAAGGTCCTCTACCTGAGCGATCTGCGACTGAACCATCAGTCGGTCGTGCGCATCGACAAATACCAAGAGGGTATTCCTCTTATTGACCTTATTGGTCTGCTGCTGTTCAGAGGGGTCGATGTAGGGGGGCAACATACGTTGCAGACCCGAGTCGACGTTCATCGTAGTAGAGACCAGATAGAAGATCAATAGCAAGAAAGCGATGTCGGCCATTGAGCCTGCGTTGATTTCTTGAATTCTCTTTGCCATTATCTGGGTATTTAAAGGCGCCCTTAGGGCATTTCGCTATTTGAACAGATTGTAAACTTCAGTCACGACAATCGAGGCGATTGCGATACCCAAAGCGATGTAGGTAGTAATCAGACCGGTGTCGCTTAATCTGAGCTCTAGGGCATCGGTGTAGCCCTCCGCGTTACCGGGTGTGTAGACGGGTGTCGTGTCAGAGAGCGCGTAAGCTATCAACACCACCACGGCTACTATCGCCAGGCCGATAAGCGAACGTACGGCCGATTTGGGGTTCTTAGCGATGTTTACGAGGGGAAGCAGTACTGCACTGAGCGTTGCTATACCCACCATCGCATAAGTCCATCTCAGCATAGCGTCTACGTCGGGTTCGGGAGCAGATCCTTGCGTTAGGAACGCGGCTGCAACGATCGCAACGGAGATCACTATCAATACGATTCTTATGATTGATAAGTATTTCATGATTCTTGTAAAGTGAAAACTTTGAATAAAAGCCTTTTGCAGGCCGATTATTAGCGGTTCTTCTGGTTGAACTTGGTGATGATGTCCATCAGAGAGATAGACGAGTCTTCCATGCTCAACACGAGGCTGTCCACCTTAGAGATAAGGTAGTTGTAGAACAACTGGAGAATGACCGCAACGATAAGACCGCCGACAGTGGTAAGAAGGGCCACTTTGATACCGCCTGCCACCAATGCGGGAGATACGTCGCCGGCAACGGTGATAGAGTCGAACGCCTCGATCATACCGACCACGGTACCCATGAAACCGAGCATAGGGGCAAGGGCGATGAACAATGAGATCCATGAAAGACCGCTCTGGAGCTGACCCATCTGGACAGAACCGTAAGATACGATTGATTTTTCGACCACTTCGACACCTTCGTTGTAACGGTCGAGACCCTGATAGAATATGCTTGCCACAGGACCGCGGGTGTTGCGGCAAACCTCTTTGGCAGCCTCTACGCCGCCGTTGTTGAGAGCCTCTTCGACTTTAGCGAGGAGCTTTTTGGTGTTGGTGGTAGAGAGGTTCAGATAGATGACGCGTTCGATAACGATAGCCAAACCTATCACAAGGCAGAGCAAAAGGGGAGCCATCCAGCCTGCACCGCCATCGAGGAACTGAGCTTTCAGTATCTGGTGCATGGGTTCGCCTTCAACGTCGGTTTCTGAAACGACTACCTGTTCGGTGGTGGCAGAAGCCGCAGATTCTTCACTTTGTGCGAAAGCCGATGCAGTCGAGAAGGTGAGCGCACCTACAACTGTCAAGATTGCAAAAAGTTTTTTCATGATAAAAACGCTTGTTTTTGAATTAGTACTTCTTTTAATTGATTAATATTTTTTAACTTGTTTTTGTTCAAAATCACTGTGTTACCGTCGCCTCGCCAATGTCGCATACCCTTTCCGCGACATACCTGCGGCCGGTGTACGGCATTAAAACGATAAACAAAGATACGATTATTTATGATAACTCGTATCTATTGACCCAATAAATTTTTCATTTTGTAATCATTTTTACGCAAACAGTCGCTTCCGTGTGCGGTATTATGCTCGGTTAGGCGAGAAATTTTAAAAGATAACCGCCGTAGGATGACATCGGCAACCTTTGTGTCCGGGGCTATAATTGCCGGTAAGACAGTTTGTTGGAATTTGTCTACATGGTCATGTCCTATCCACATGGATGCCGACGCGATGAACGCGGGCGGATTATTCATGCCGTATGACAGCGCGATGTATATTTTTGCTTATATGCGGCATGTCCGACTAACGGAGCACGTAATTGTAAGTGTTCCGTCGGGAATCATATTCCGGGATGTGTCATCTCCCCTCTTATCGGCGCGGACAGTTGATGTATCAGTTGCTCTTTGTCGAGGTTTTTGCCTAACAGATACATCATTTTGGTTATGGCGGCCTCTACGGTCATATCGCCTCCGCTGACTACGCCTATGGATTTGAGAGCCTTGCCCGTGTCGTATATCTCCATGTTGACCGTTCCGACGGAGCATTGCGTGGTGTTGAGTATGATCACGCCCCGTTTTATGGCTTCTCGTATTTCATCGAGGAACCACTCGTACATGGGGGCGTTGCCCGATCCGAATGTCTCCATTACGACGCCTTTGACTTCGGGGTTGGCGAGTATGCCTCTGACGATAGTGCGTGAGATGCCGGGATACAGTTTAAGTACAGCCACATAGGGCGATAGTTCGGTGGTTATGTCGAAGCTGGGCAGAAAGGCGTCCATCTTCCTTATATACGGCAGGTTGTATTTTATGTCAATTCCGGCTTCGGCCAGAGGCGGGTAGTTGTAAGAACGGAATGCGTTGAAATGGTCGGCGCTGTATTTGGAGGTCCTGTTGCCTCTGAACAGGTGGTTTTCGAAATAGACGCATACCTCGGGCACCAACGGTTTGCCGTCGCTGCCTTTTGCTGCCGCTATCTCCACCGAGGTTATAAGGTTCTCCTTGCCGTCGGTGCGCGGTACGCCTATGGGTATCTGGCTTCCGGTGAATATTACGGGTTTGTCGAGGTTCTGTACCATGAAGCTAAGGGCCGATGCGGAATAAGACATGGTGTCGGTACCGTGAAGCACTACGAAACCGTCGTATTTGTAGTAGTGCTCTTTTATAACCGTTGCCATACGTATCCATTCGTCGGGCGTGATGTTCGACGAGTCGATGAGAGGAGAGAAGGTCAGTGTGTCTATACCGATGCCGAATTTCTTTAGCTCGGGAACCTCCGTCTCTATCTGATCGAAGTTGAACGGAGCCAAAGCCCCTGTTTCGGGGTTGGTCTTCATCCCGATAGTACCGCCAGTATATATTATAAGTATGGAGTGTGACATGGTGTTGTTTATTGTTGCCGGTCCTTTGCAAATATATGATATATTTATGAAATAGGTCGCATAGGTGGCAAACAATTGCGTTGTAGGATGATAATGATGTTATCGTGATGGGTTGTCTTATGAAATAGTAACACGGTTGTGATATATATGGACATGCTTATTACTAATGCGGTCTTAACAGTGTTTTAGCTAAGGCTACATGCGAAGTTCTTCGATTCGTGGAGACGTTTTTTTATCGTTATATCTCATTTTTCACGCGAACGATATCCTTTATCTTATGCTCCGTCCGTTTGCGCCACTCGAAAATGAATCTTTTGAGCGTGCCTTTCAGGAGGATATATTCGGTATCGGTATTCATGGCTTCGGCATATTTGCCGAGAATGTAGAGATAGGCGGGAACGTTGCACGAAAGACGCCGCAGGTTGTCCATCCGGCGATAGACCGAGAGCTGCCGTCCGAATGTCATGCGGTTGATGTCTATCAGCTGGAAGCGATAACCGGCAGTGCCGTCCTGAGCGACAGTCTCTTTGTATAGTATGTTGTCGATATTGAGGTCGTTGTGCAGTATGCCGGCCCTATGCAACTTCACCAGAAACTTAGCCAATGCGTCCAATACGGCTTTGTCGCGTTCGCTCTTCGTGAAATTCTCGGTTACGGGTCGGAGCGGAAGATAGTCGGAGTATCGCGATACGAAGATGCACTGTCTTATTATGCCATGTTGACGTACCTCTACGGTTGCGATCTCCTCAGGGGTATCTATTCCGGCCCCGTGCAGCCTGCTGGCATGTTCGTAGGCACGCATGGCCTTGCTCTTGCGTAATGTTCCGTATATCATACGGTTGAACAGGGTCATGCGGTTGTAGCTTTTAACGACCACTTCCATGCCTCCTACGTCGAATAACTCTATGCGGTTGCGTCCGTCGTGCAATACTTTGCCGCCGTGTTGCCGGACACGAACGTCGGATAGTGCAGTTACGAACGGACGGAGATTTTCGTATTTGGGGTTGAGTAATATTTGCATGTCGGCACTATTCAAAATCTTGTTTACAAAGTAATGAATTCGTGCCTTTTCGTGTGTCGTCTTTTCGGTGCGTATGTTGGTTTGTACGGGTTTGTGCAAATAGGGATAACTAAACCGCTCCTCGGGCAGATGACGGTTTAATGTAAAACACTGTGGCGCATGTCAGTCGAAATAGACCCTCCTCACCCGCGGAGCTATCAGCGTAAGTATCTCGTAAGGGATAGTGCCGAGTACGTCGGCCATGGCTACTATCTCGTCGCTGCCGGAGAATACGGTAATCTCATCGCCTACCTCGGCGGGTATGCCGGTAATATCTATCATGCACGCGTCCATGCAGATGTTCCCTACTATGGGGGCTTTGTGTCCGTGCACTGTGAACGACCAGCCGCCGTTACTGAGGGCGCGTCTCAGTCCGTCGGCATATCCTATGGGTACCGTGGCTATAACCGAGTCGCGGTTCACTACGCCGCGTCTGTTGTAACCGATATGCTCTCCGGCCGGAATATGCCTTATCTGCGATATGACGCTCTTGAGCGACGCTACGCTTTGCAGCCCGTCCGTAAATGGGCTTATGCCGTATAGCCCCAGCCCGAGACGTACCATGTCGAACTGCGCCTCCGGGAAACGCTCTATGCCCCATGTGTTGGATATGTGCCGCAGTATGGTGTCGTCGCCCAGGGCCTTGCGCAAACGGTCGCTCATGTCGCCGAACATGGCTATCTGCCGGCGGGTGAAGTCGTCATGATCGGGATTATCGCTCGATGTGAAATGCGAGAATACCGAACGTACGCGTACGGTGCGGTCGCCGCGCAGACGTTCTGACAGAGCCTCTATTTCGTCGGGACCGAAGCCGAGACGGTGCATGCCCGTGTCGAACTTGATGTGTATGGGGTAGTGCGACTCTGCCGCCCGCCGCACGTCGGCACAGAAGAGGTCGAGCGATTCGAAATCGTATATCTCGGGCTCTAACAAATAGTCTATCATGGCAGCGAAACCGCTCGGCTCGCTGTTGAGCACTATTATGGGCGTGGTGATGCCCCCTTCGCGCAATATCACCCCCTCGTCGGCGTATGCCACGGCGAAATAGTCGATATGGCGTTTTTCGAGCGCTGCGGCCACCTCCACCCCGCCGTGTCCGTACGACGAGGCCTTTACCATAGCCACCGTCCTGACACCGGGGCGCAAATGTTCGCGGTGGTAGTTCAGATTGAAGCAGATAGCCCCCAAATCTATCTCCATTACCGTAGAGTGACGTTTCTCCTCCAGCATACGGCTGATGCGCTCGAATGCGAACGGACGGGCTCCTTTCAACAATACGGCGGCCCCCTCAGCCTGCTTACGGTCGAATAGCCTTACGAACTCTTCGGTGGTGCGGTAGAACTCCGCGTCGATGCCTTCGAAAAGCCTCTTGGCGGAAGTTATCTCATCGCCTATGGCGTATAGCTTGTCTACGGCGTGCGACCGCATCATGGCCGCCACGCGCGAATATAGCTCGTCGGCGGTGTACCCCGATTGGGTTATATCGGACATTATAACTGTCTTGGGTGCTCCCTGCGATATGTCCTCGAGGCGGTCGAGCGCTATAGATAACGATCCTATGTCGCTGTTATAGCTGTCGTTGAGTATTGTGGAGCCGTTTATGCCCCGTCGTCTTTCCAATCTCATGGCCACAGGGCGCAATCCGCCGAGCCTTTCTACCGCTCCTGCGAGCGTTTTTTCTCCGTACAGGCTGTCGTAGCATGCGTAAAATGCCAGTGCCGACATGGCGTTCTCTATAGACGGCGTGTCGGTAAACGGTAATACGGCAGTATGGTTACGCCCGTTTGCGGTGAACTCCGCCACGGTGCTCGTACCTTCCACCCGGCGTGATATTATGCGAAGAGACGCTTCATCATCGTAACCCCATGCGAAGAGGCGTCCGCTGTCGTATCTCTCCCTCAGCGCGGTGTCTATCTCCCTGTAATCCGACGGATATACTATTGCCGTGGCGTCTTGTGCCAGCGTCAGTTTCTCCCGCAACTTGTCTGCACGTGAGGCGAAACCCGCACCGTGAGCCTCTCCTATATTGGTTATAATGGCTATGTCGGGCCTTATCATGGCCTCTAACCGCGCCATCTCGCCGGGCGACGATATGCCGGCCTCTATCACCGACACATCCTCGTGGCCATCGCACATGGTGAGCGACAGAGCTACCCCTAATTGCGAATTGTAGCTTTTGGGACTCACGAACAGACGTTTGTCGCGGTCGCTCCACAGTGCGGCTATCCACTCCTTGACTATGGTTTTGCCGTTGCTTCCAGTCACGGCGGCCACGCATCCTTTGAAGCGGTCACGCATGTATGCCGCCACCGACTGCAATGCCGCGAGGGTGTCGTTCACCTTTACGAACGATTCGTCGGAGCGTAGGCCGGCTATGCGGTAGTCGGCCGATACTATGAAGTTGCGTATCCCTCGTCCGCGCAGTTCGTCCACATAGTCGTGCCCGTCGCGGGTGGCTCCTTTCAGCGCCACGAAGATAGCCTTCGGATCGTTTACGGCGCGTCGCGAGTCGAATACGAATGTTGAAACGGCGGCATCCTTTCCCTCGAGAGCGCCTCCGCATAAGGCGGCTATGGCGGCGGTGGTTATCTCCATTTATATGAGCGTTTTGATATTGGTAAAATAACGGTCGAATGCCGACGGTGTATTTATTACCTTATTCTCGTCAGGTCGCGTTTTACCATACCGTCGGTTTCGTCGTAGGGTATGTGTATCTCCACGGCTCCCGACGAACGAGGCGCTATCTCGTAGAGATTGTAGTAGGCCACTACGCCTATGGAGTCGAACCCTATCTGACGGGGCAGGGGCAGGCTGTCGATGGAGAGATTGTCGAATAGGACGTAATCTTCGTTTACAGCCTCGGAGAATCTGTCTGTCACCATGCGGCGCAGTTCGTCCAAGGAGGTGAATAGCTCGCGGTCGGAGAGAAGACGTCCGGTGGCGGGGTCGAAGTTGAGGTATATGTGTTCCGCATTTCCGTTGGCGCCGCCGGTGTAGCTGTATTTATGTATCATTACCGATTCCACGCCGTTTGTGCGGTATACCGAGCCGTCGGATGTAAGCTCGTAGGGTATGCGTATTAGCACCGTGTCGGCCCCTTTGCTCTCGATGAGCAGATTGAGCGCAGAGTCGAGGGTAAGGCCGCCGTATTCGTCCATTACGCCCTCTTTGAGGCGTTCCTCTATGGTGGCGTTGATGAGCGTAGTGGTCGAGTCGATGCCGCCGAAACGGAACGGGTAGTTCAGCTTTGCCGTAAGGCCGTTACCCTGACGGTCGATCTCTATGTTTTCCCAATATACGGGTGTGGCTTCGTGGCAGCCGGTCAATGCGGCGGCCGCAAACAGGATGGCAAAAAGTCTTTTCATTACCTTTATCTTTATAATTATTCGTTTTTAGCGATTTTACCGCTTTCGCGCAATGCCTCTATTATGTGTTCGGGGCGTATTCCCACCCCCTCTATCACATGTGTGGCACGGCCGTAATACGGCTCGCGTTCCGCCAGATGGCTCTCTATGTAGAGACGTAGCTCCTCCGGGCTCTTGCCCTCTATGAGCGGTCGACGCGTGCGGCTTTGTAACAATCTTTGTACCAACGCTCCCGCCGGTATCTTCAGATATACGGTCACTCCGGCGGCGTTCATGCGCTCCATGTTGTCGAAGTGACAGGGCGCTCCTCCTCCCGTCGACACCACTGCCTGTTCGTCGGGCGATATGGAGGCGATAAGGTCGTGCTCCATCTTACGGAACGCCTCCTCTCCGAGAGTGGCGAATATCTCGCTGACAGACAGCCCTTCACTGCGCTCTATCTCCTTGTCGGTGTCGATGAAACGCCATCCCAAGGCGGCGGCGATACCGCGTCCGAGCGTGCTTTTTCCGGAGCCCATATATCCTATCAGGAACAGTGGCATAGTGCAGTGCGGTTATTCGAGTCCGTCGCCGAAAAGCGACTGTTCTACGGGTTGTTCGTCGGCATGTTGCGTCTGGTCGGCGTCATCGGCGGCCACGGATTCGTCTCCCATCCCCTCCGACGGGTCTGCCGGCACCTCCTTATGCAGAGGTTCTATGAACTCCAGCTTGTCTACATTGTAGGCGGTAACCCTCTTGCCTTTGGCTTTGCAGCCCTTTACGCGGATGAACTCGTCGGCGTCTATTATCTCTTCGGGGCGCGAGGCGTTGGCACCGCCGAAAGTTATCTTGAGCCGGGGGAAACGGTCGCCTGTTATAGCCACCAGGTACGATCCCTCGCTTTCGTCTATGAATAGCTGTTCGCGTTCGGAGGGTTCGGCCTTGAAACGCTTGAGGTAGAAGAATCCCTGCGAAGCGTCCCATAGTACGGCTGTGTAGATGCGGTCGGGCGAAAACTTGCTCACCGAGAGCAGATCTTCCGGGAAGTGCAGGCCGGTGTCGTAGCCGGCGGTGTAGTAGCTGCCGCGGCGACGTATCACTATGGTTTTGTCGTCGCCCTCGAATGTGCCGACCTCGGTGCCGTGGCCGTCGGTGTTGAGGCGTCGTTCGTTCTCGTCGAACCATACGGTTATGCCGCCGAGCGTCGATACCCCTTTCTCTTTGAGCACCACCTTGTGTATGGGGTTCTTCTGGAAGAGGTTGCCTTGCGAGGAGCGGCCTTTTATGGCGAGGGTGGAGAAGTCGAGGTCTACTATCAGTTTCTTGAGCCTCGGACGGGGCTTGAGATATACTTTGAGTACTTCGGCCTCGCCGTTGGGGTTGACGCTAAGGTGCAGTATCTCGGAGCCGGGAGTGCCTTTGGTGAGGTTGTAGACCTTGTCGCGGGTGATGCCCTTTATGGCGCAACGTTTCATCATGTAGTCGCCGGCCGAACCGTCGCGGTAGAGCACGTTGTATATGGTGCGCTCGTCGCCTTTGACGAAGACCCCTATGTAGGCTATGTCTTTTTTGAAGTAGGCCTTGTCGCTCACCTTGGTTATGATGTAGTCGCCGTCGCGGCATATCACTATCACGTCGTCTATGTCTGAGCAGTCGCATACGAACTCCTCTTTTTTCATGGCGCCGCCTATGCCGAAGAAGCCCTCTTTGCGGTCGACATACAGTTTGGCGTTAGATACCGCTACCTTGGTGGCCTCTATGGCGGAGAACGACCTGATCTCGGTGCGGCGCTCGTGCCCCTTGCCGTACTTGTCGCCTATGCGGCGGTAGTAGTCGATGGCGTATTCCGTGAGGTGTTCGAGATGGTTCTTGACCGCCCCTATGCGCTCCTCTATGGCCTTGATGTGCTCGTCGGCTTTGAGGGTGTCGAACTTGGAGATGCGTTTGATCTTTATCTCGGTGAGCTTTACGATGTCGTCGGTGGTTATCTCACGGAAGAACAGCTTCTTGTAAGGCTCCAGCTCTTTGTCGATGGTGGATAGCACCTCCTCCCACGTCTCGCACGACTCTATTTTGTAGTATATGCGGTTCTCTATGAATATCTTCTCGAGCGAGCTTATGTGCCACTCCTCTCCCAACTCGTGCAGCTCTATCTCGAGCTCGCGTTTGAGTAACGAACGGGTCGTTTCGGCCGAGTGACGCAATATGTCGCTCACCCCCATGAAGCATGGTTTGCGGTCGACTATCACGCATGAGTTGGGCGATATGGATATCTCGCAATCGGTGAATGCGTAGAGGGCGTCTATCGTCTTGTCGGCCGATACGTCGGGGCCGAGATGTATGAGTATCTCGGCGGTGGCGGAGGTGTTGTCGTCGATACTCTTGATCTTGATCTTGCCGCGGTCGTTGGCCTTTATTATGGAGTCTATGATAGACGAGTTGTCTTTGCTTTTGCCGCGTTTGCCGGTGGCCGAGGTGGTCTTGCCGTACGGTATCTCGGTGATTGCCAGCGTGCGGTTGTCTACCTTTACTATCTTGGCCCGTACCCGCACCGCGCCTCCTCGCAAGCCGTCGTTGTAGCGCGATACGTCTATCATGCCGCCGGTAGGAAAGTCGGGGTATAGCTCGAAAGGCTCGCCTTTGAGGTACGATATGGAGGCCTCTATAAGTTCGTTGAAGTTATGGGGCAGTATCTTAGAGGCCAGGCCCACCGCTATGCCCTCCACCCCTTGCGCCAGCAACAGAGGGAACTTCATGGGCAGGGTGAGCGGCTCTTGGTTGCGGCCGTCGTACGAGAGCATCCATTCGGTGGTCTTGGGGTTGAATGCCACTTCCAGCGCGAGCTTTGAGAGGCGCGCCTCTATGTAACGGGGAGCCGCCGCGCTGTCGCCAGTGAGTATGTTGCCCCAGTTACCCTGACAGTCGATCATCAGCTCCTTCTGCCCCATCTGCACGAGGGCGTCGCCTATGGAGCGGTCGCCGTGGGGATGGTATTGCATGGTGTTGCCTATGATGTTGGCCACCTTGTTGTAGCGTCCGTCGTCCATGCGCTTCATGGCGTGGAGTATGCGTCGTTGCACCGGCTTGAGACCGTCCGTTATGTGAGGTACGGCACGCTCGAGTATCACGTAAGAGGCGTAGTCCAAGAACCACTCCTTATACATGCCGGTGAGCTTGCGAGTGCCACCCTCCTCGACGGTAAGACGCGTGAAGCGGTGCATGTTGACGCCGTCGGCCTCCTCCTCGCTTTCGGCATCGGTCTCTTCGGCCTCCTCTGCGGGATAGCTCTCCTCTTCGTCGAAAATATCTTCGTTTTCTATATCTGCCATCTGTTGAAACTGTCTTTATGTTATCCGTGCGGCATCGGTTTTTTTTGTGCCTCGCGGGGCGAAGCCTGCCACGGTCTTTTTGAGATGCCGTGTTAAAAATCAGCGTATTGAAGATGCTGTGTTCACCTTGTTTACTGAACTTCACCTTCGTTGTAGTCTATCAAAGAGGGGTCTGTGCATCTGAAGCCCCCAATGTCCTGAAGATGCTGTGTTCACCTTGTTTACTGAACTTCACTTCCGTTATAGTTTATCAAAGAGGGGTTTGTGACCCCTCGACCATGTCGGTCTCTATGCGGAGGTTGTCGATGATGAAGTCGCGACGTTCGCTGGTGTTTTTGCCCATGTAGAATTCGAGCAGATCGCCTATGGGGTCCTCTTTGCTCATGCGCACCTTGTCGAGCCTCATGTCGGCGCCTATGAATCCTTTGAACTCGTCCGGCGATATCTCGCCCAACCCTTTGAAGCGCGTTATCTCCACGCCGGTTTTAAGCCGGACTACGGCAGCCTGTTTCTCCTCTTCGCTGTAACAGTAGAGGGTCTCCTTTTTGTTGCGCACGCGGAACAGGGGCGTCTGCAATATGTAGAGATGGCCGCGACGTATTATGTCGGGGAAGAATTTTATGAAGAACGTTATCATGAGCAGCCTTATGTGCATGCCGTCCACGTCGGCATCGGTGGCTATCACTATCTTGTTGTAGCGGAGGTTGTCGATGTCGTCCTCTATGTCCAACGCCGCCTGCAACAGGTTGAATTCGTCGTTCTCGTATATCACCTTTTTGGTGAGGCCGAAGGTGTTGAGCGGTTTGCCCCTAAGTGAGAATACCGCCTGCGTGTTCACGTCGCGGCTCTTGGTTATGGAGCCGCTGGCCGAGTCGCCCTCGGTGATGAAGATGGTCGACTCCTCGGCGCGGTCGTTCTTGGTGCCCAGATGTATGCGGCAGTCGCGCAACTTGCTGTTGTTGAGGCTCGCTTTCTTGGAGTTTTTGTTCTTCTTCTTGCGTAGGTCGTCCACCCCCTTGCGCTCTTTCTCCGATTCGAGTATCTTGCGTAACAGCGCCTCGGCCGTCTCGGGATTTTTATGCAGATAGTTGTCGAGCTCCTGCATGAAGTCGGCCACGAACTGGCGTACGCTCACCTGACCTCCCGGCGTCATATCCTTGGAGCCGAGCTTGGTCTTGGTCTGCGACTCGAATAGCGGTTCCTCCACCTTTATGCTTACGGCGCCTATTATAGACATGCGAATGTCGTTGGCATCGAAATCTTTCCGGTAAAACTCGCGCACCACCTTCACTACCGATTCGCGAAAGGCCGCCTGATGGGTACCCCCTTGCGTGGTGTGCTGGCCGTTGACGAAAGAGTAATATGTCTCGCCGTAGCTGCTGCCGTGGGTCATGGCTATCTCTATGTCTTCGCCTTTGAGGTGTATGGGTTTGTAGACCGGCTCCTCGGAGAGCGTGTCGTTGAGCAGGTCCAGAAGCCCCTCTTTGGAGAGATAGGGGGTGCCGTTGAGGCGTATGGTGAGGCCGGAGTTGAGATAGGTGTAGTTCTTGACCATCGTCTCGATATATTCTAGATTGTAGGCGTAGGGGCCGAAGACGCTCTCGTCGGCCGTGAACGATACCTGTGTGCCGTTCTTCTGCGAGGTGTCGCTCTCGTTGTCGCTCGTAAGATTTCCGGCCGAAAACTCTATGGTGCGGCTCCGTCCGTCGCGCACGCTGGTGATGGTAAAACGCGACGACAAGGCGTTGACCGCCTTGATGCCGACGCCGTTGAGGCCTACCGACTTCTTGAACGCCTTGGAGTCGTATTTGCCTCCCGTGTTCATCTTGGATGCCGCCGCCTCGAGGCTGCCGAGGGGTATGCCGCGTCCGTAGTCGCGTATGGTGACGGTGTGTCCCTCCACGGTTATGTCTATGCTTTTGCCGTTGCCCATGGCATACTCGTCGATGGAGTTGTCGATCACCTCCTTTATGAGTATGTATATGCCGTCGTCGGGTGAGCTGCCGTCGCCCAATTTGCCTATGTACATACCGGGACGGAGCCTTATGTGCTCTTTCCAGTCGAGGGTGCGGATATTCTCCTCCGTGTAGCTGATTGTCTCTGCCATTATGTGTCGTGAACCTTTCTTTGTCTTAAATGTTATGTAGCCCGGCGTGTCATGCGGTGCGTTCCGTGCGAATCTTATCCAATGCCACAGACATTATCCCTTTGGTCATGTCGCGTAACTCCCCGGCGCTCTTTGCGCGTATCGTCTCTATGTCTATGGGCGGCAGGGCGGTGAGCGTTATTCTGTAGGGTATGGCTATCTTCTTGCCGAAGAGGTCGCGTTTGCGGTAGCGGTAGTCGATAACAGCCGGCAATATCTCCGTGTCGCACTCTTTGGCCATGATGAAAGCTCCGTCTTTGAAACGTCCCATCGTCCGGCTCTTGCTTCGCGTCCCTTCGGGGAATATTATCACCGAGCAACCGTCCGATGTCACCTCACCGGCGCGTTTGAACAGCTTTATGGTGCTGGCGACTCCGCCTCGGTCTATGGCTATGTCGCCTCGCAGACGCAGCACCCAGCCGAAAACAGGCATTCCGAGCACCTCGCGTTTCGATACCCACTTGAAGTGCAGGGGCAATGAGTAACATACCGGTATGTCGAGCATAGTCTGGTGGTTGACCGTCACTATGTAGCTCTTGCCTTTCTCTATGTTCTCCATGCCGCGGCATTTCATACGCCATAGTATGGATAGACGGGTTATGCTTCCCGACATGATATGCGACACCGCGTGTACGATCTTGCGGTTACGGTCGAACGCAAAGGTCAGAAAACACGTGAGCGCAATGATCGCCAGCTCGATTATCAACAGGGGTATCAGATATATTACGAATATCGCTATAGCCATAGTGTTTTTGCTCCGCCTCTATAATTTCAGTTTCAGGATATCCGTCGTCTTAACGCCCTCTTTGCTTCTGACAGTCAGCGTGAAGGCAAGGCTTTTGCCTGCAGGCAGGGCGGTACCCTCTTTTGTAACTTTTACGGCAGCGCTCTGGCCGGGGGCTACCGGCTCGGAGAGGCTTCCGGATGATACGCGTTTGCCGTTTCCGTCAGTGAGGGTCCATTTTATGTCGAACTTGTCGAGGGATAGGAACGTGCATTCGTTGGTTATTATCACCTCTTCGGCTATGCTGTCGCTACGGGATATGCTCACCGGCGCGAAGCGCTCCTTTACCGCCGCCTGCAGTGTGCTGTCAGCCAGTAGTCTGCTGGCGTCGAACATGAAGCCGCCCTGTATGCCGGAACCTTTGCGTTCTATAATGTCCCATACTCTCCAGAACGTAGCCGTATCGGCGGCGTACTCCTCTATGACGCACGGTCTGTCGCCTTTGGCGGCCCAGTCTGCGAGCGTCTTGCTGTCGGGGTTGACGGGGCAGAATATATCGGTGTTCCACTCTAATCCGGCTCCTCCGTAACATACGGGACGGGTGCGGTCTTTGGCCTTGAGGTTGAGATAGGCTTTGTACATGTTGTAGCCGTTGCCGGAGCGGTAACCCATCGACCATGCCGTCACCGAGGGGTGCGATTTGTCGCGCTGCATAACGTTCTCGGTGCGGTAGAGGAACGAGGCGAGCCACTTGGGGTCGTTGGCGAGCGATTGGCCCTTGTAGATACCCTCGCCCATGCCTGTCGATTCTATAGCCGCCTGATCGAAGACGTAGAAGCCGAGTTCGTCGCACAAGTCGTAGAACTCCGGAGCCATAGGCTGGGTGAGTATGGCGTTGACCCCGAGCTTTTTGAGCTCCGTGAGAGTGCCTGCGAGGCTATCGGCTCCGTACTCTCTCATAATCACACCTTTTATCTTTACCGCTTTACCGTCCACGAGCAATTCGCGGCCCGATACCTCGCTCGTTCTGAAGCCTACGGTGGCATTTACGAATTCCGAATAGCGGCCGTCGTTCTTCTGTGTGGCTACCCTTATGCGGTATAGGTATGGGTTTTCCGCGTTCCAGAGATGTACGTTTCTGATGGGCAGATTGAAATATACGGTGTCTTGCAAACGCATCTGCAGACGGGTGTATTTGCTCTCCTTGCCAATGGATTTGCCGTCGGCATCGAAGCATTCGTAATACACTTTCAACTCTTTGGGGTTGAGGTAGTGCGACTTGACTACTACGCCTAATTGAAGCATACCGTTGGCATAGGTGGGGTCGAGGCTCGTTACGGCTATCAGGTCGCTGAGTCTCACCTTGGGCTGGCATACTATGTATATGTCTCCGGCGAGTCCGGAGGTGCGTGGGGTGCGCGCTCCCTCCAATAGCGATCCTTTACTGTACAGATGGCTCTCTATGACGATGGTGTTGACATCCTCCACGCACAGCCCGGTTATATCGAACTCGGCCTGTGTGGAGGGGTCTTCGGCATATCCGGCTTTATGTCCGTTGATCCATACCGTAGCCGCTGCGCCGAACCTCTCCATGTCGAGCAATATTTGGCGTTCGTCCCAGTCGAAAGGCACTACGAACGTGCTCCGGTATATACCTACGGGCAATTTTTCCGGCAGACGCGGTTTCTCCCCTTTTTTTGCGAAAGGGTATGGCGCGGTGCCCTCGGAGGGCTTCACGATGCCCGCCTCCTCCCAGCTACACGGCACTTTGACGGTGTCCCACTTGGAGTCGTCGAAAGAGGGTTTGCAGTAGCCTTCGGGCAGTTCGTCGTTAGAGCCGAAATAGCGGAACCGCCACTCTCCGTTCAGCGAGGCGTGGTAGAGCGACGAACCGAACGAGGCGGTGTCGGCGATGGCTGCCTTGGGGTAGGTCATGAATTTGGCTCGTGAGAGCAGGCGGCCCCTCTCGGGCAGGGAGAGGTTGCGCATGTCGGTGGTGTCGGGTTGTCCTTTTGCTACCGGGGTTATGAGCAATGCGGCCGTTATCGTCGCTATGTACTTTATTATATCTTTTATCATTTTGACAATCTTTACAATGACTGCGGGATATATTTCGGCAGTCTGCCACAAAGTTATAAAAAAAGGAGTTCTGCAGAAAATAATCGGTTATTTTATAGGGGCATTTGGGGAGACACGTATTACTTCGATGAAAGAAGGATGCGCATTTCTTTTTTTGGGAGGAGGGGAAGCGATGTGATTTGCTCGCCGGCAGCTTCCCCAACCTATGTCCGGTCAATCCGTGGCGGTTATAGCGGAGCGACACCACCTTTATTCCCTATGATCCTACTGAGTATCACACACATCAAGGAGGCAGTGCCCCGCATGCGACAATGTGACAAAAAAACAACTATCCAGTAAAGACTATCCCGTAATACAGAAGCAAATCTCGCTTTTGGGATCGGATCGTCGCATGTACGAGGTGCGATCTAATCCCAAAAAGCAAAATATCCGACGAAAATGTTTAAATTTGACGCAATAAAAAACGAAATGAAGACAGTTGCGATAATATACGATTTCGACGGCACTTTGGCGCCGGGAAACATGCAGGAGTACGATTTCATACCGGCCGTGGGCAAGCGTAGCGAGGAGTTCTGGCAGGAGAGTACCCAGATGGCCGAGGATCAGGACGGCGACACCATACTGGCCTACCTCTACCACATGATAAAGGAGGCCAACAACCGCGACGTCTCGCTCCGTCGAGAGGCTTTCCGCGAATCGGGAAGTAAGGTCAGACTGTTCGACGGCGTAAAGGAGTGGTTCGGGCGCATCAATGCATACGCCGAGGAGAGGGGGCTGAAGATAGAGCACTATATCAACTCTTCCGGCATAAAAGAGATGATAGAGGGAACCCCCATAGCCCACGAGTTCAAAAAGATATACGCTTGTTCGTTCTTCTACAACGTAGACGGGGTGGCTTTCTGGCCGAGCGTGGTCGTCAACTACACTACCAAGACGCAATTCCTTTTCAAGATAAACAAAGGCATAGAGAGCGTATCCGACAACATAGAGATTAACCGTTACATTCCCGAAGATAAGCGTCGCATACCGTTCGGCCGCATGATATACATAGGCGACGGAACCACCGACATACCCTGCATGAGGCTCGTAAAACAGATGGGCGGATACTCCATAGCCGTCTATAACAGCGGCTCGCAACGCAAGATAGACGACATCCGCAAGCTGGTAGACGACGGCAGGGTCGACTTCGTGGCTCCGGCCGACTATCGTCCCGGAAGCGGTGTCGACACCGTAGTGCGCAAAATAGTAGACCGCATAGCCATCAACCTGTCGTTAGAGGAGCTAAAACACAAGTGATATGACGAATAGACTCAAAACTACAGCCGTCGACGCGGCATTATGCCTGTTGTCGGCATCGCTCCTCGCCATGCCGTGGTCCGGTGTCACGTCGCTTACGCTTCCGGTTGCGTTCGTGCCGTTGTTGTTCGTGCAGCGACGCCATGCGGGCCGACGCTTCTGGCTTGCCGCCATGTTCACGTTCGCCCTCTTCAATCTATTCACGATAAGCTGGGTGGCCAAAGCGGCCGTCATAGGAGCCGTTGCGGCCACTGTAGCATACACGCTCTATTTCGGCAGCGTAGCGGCGCTCTACAACGCCGTATGGAAACGGGCCCCCAAGTCACTCGCCTACACCCTCTTGGTGAGCTGTTGGGTGGCGGCCGAGAGGCTATACCTCAACGGCGAGATATCTTTCCCGTGGCTTAATCTGGGAGGGGGATTGGCTACGGACCACATACTCGTGCAATGGTACGAATATACCGGATCGCTCGGAGGCACGTTGTGGATACTGATAGTCAACCTGTTGTTGTTCGAGGCGATAAGTAAAACCGTCGACGACCGCAAATTCGTGCCCTCTCGGTGGATAGCCCCCATGCTATGGATAGCGGTGCCGGTGATATGGTCGCTTGCGATATACGCCTCATACGACGAAGGCGACGAAAAGGTGGCGGTAACGATGCTGCAACCCAACATAGACCCTTACAAGGACAAATTCGGCGGCATGACGCAAAACGCCCAGCTCGACAGACTGGTAGAGATGGTACGTCGGGCACCTGCGGATAGCCGTTTCATAGTGGCTCCCGAGACGGCCCTCGACGACAACTACTGGATAGGCTCCATAGAGGGCACGCACATGGTCGACACATTGCGACGTACCTTGGCCGAGACCCATCCCGGGGCATCTGTTGTGCTCGGAATAAACACCTTCAGAGGCTATCACAAAATGATGTACGACGCACCGCCCACCACCACGGCACGTACGCTTCCGGGGCGCGACTACTGGTGGGACGCCTATAACTCGGCCCTCTGCATCGACACCACGGAGACACTGCAGCTCTACCACAAATCGAAACTCGTCATAGGGGTGGAGATGATACCCTATCACGAATACTTCGCCTTCCTCAACAAGCTGTCGGTAGACCTCGGCGGCATATCGGGCATGCTGGCCACACAGGAGGAGAGCACATGTTTCCATAACCGCGATCTCGAGACAGGATGCGCGATATGTTACGAATCGGTCTACGGGGAGTACTTCGCATCGTTCGTAGAGAAGGGTGCGAAGGTCATGTTCGTTATAACCAACGACGGATGGTGGGGCGACACGCCGGGCTACCGTCAGCACCTGCGGTTCTCGCAACTGCGGGCCATAGAGACGCGCCGCTCGATAGGACGCTCGGCCAACACCGGCATAAGCGCGCTCATAAACGAACGTGGCGACATAACGGCGCAAACACTATGGGACGAGGAGTGCATGCTGTCGGGCGAGCTCACGCTCAACGACTGCACCACCCTCTTCGTACGCTATGGCGACATAACTGGCCGCGCCTCTACCGGAGTGTTCCTCTTGTCGCTTCTCTACTTCTTCGCATACCGGAGGCGCAAAAAGGACTACATAGTTTAGCGGCGATGAGGAGATGACTTTTTCGGCATAAAACAATACAAAAACGACATAGTTATGTTTTCAGGAATAATCGAATCGGTGGCTACGGTCGCCGCTCTACGCAAAGACGGGGGTAACCTCCACATAACGCTCTTCTCGCCTATCGCCGGCCAGCTCAAGATAGACCAGAGCATAGCCCATAACGGCGTATGCCTCACCGTGGTGGAGCTCGGCAAGGATAGCTACACCGTGACGGCCATAGACGAGACGTTGCAGAAGAGCAATCTCGGATCGCTCAAAACGGGCGACAAAGTGAACATAGAACGCAGCATGCGTCCCGACGCCCTCTTGGACGGCCACATAGTACAGGGCCACGTAGACATGACGGCACGATGCGTGGAGGTGAGAGAGGCCGACGGAAGCCACGTATGCCGTTTCGAGTACGAACCGGGCGAGGGGCGCATCACCGTGGAGAAAGGATCGGTGGCTGTCAACGGCGTAAGCCTCACCGTGGTCAACTCGCGCGATAACGGTTTCGAAGTGGCGATAATACCCTACACCTGGGAACACACCAATTTCCATACGTTCGCACCCGGAACCGTCGTCAACATAGAGTTCGACATAATCGGCAAGTATATAACCAAACTCATGAAAAACTATCGGTAATGTCTGTAAAAGTCAAATCGATGAATTTCGCCTCGCTCCTGATTTGTGCGGTGGCGGCACTGTTCTCACTGGGCATGATATTCTTTTTCGGTGGAGGCGACTGGCTCGTAGCCGCATCGTCGGCCGTCATGACGGGATTTGTCACATACGTGGTGTCGCGTTACATAATATGGCGTTTCGTGCTATACCGCATCAAGCCCATATACCAACTCATGCTCGAACGCGACCTGAGCGTAGGCGAGCTAGCAGGCCACTTCAAAGGTAACGACATCATCAGCAACGCAGGGCTCGACATAGCCGAATGGGCAGGCAAGAAAGCCGCCGAGATAGACCGGCTCAAAGACATGGAGAACTACCGCAAAGAGTTTCTCGGCAATGTATCGCACGAGCTCAAAACCCCGCTTTTCACACTGCAAGGCTACGTCATAACCCTTTTGGACAACGGTGCCGGCGACCCCGAGACCAACGTCAGATACCTCGAAAAGGCCAACAAGAACATAGAACGGCTGATTGCCATAGTTCACGACCTTGAGGAGATATCAAAACTGGAGATGAAAGTGATGAACCTCGAACGCGAACAGTTCGACATAGTGGCTTTGGCCGAAGAGACCGCCGAGAGCTTCAATATTCAGGAGAACGAGAACAAAATCGCCATAAAGGTGGCGGGAGAGCTTCCCATATATGTGTTCGCCGACCGCCGACGCATAGAACAGGTATTCGTCAACCTCATGTCGAACTCCATAAAATACGGACGGAAAGGCGGCTCCACCACGGTCAAGTTCATAGACATGTTCGACAAGGTGATGGTCGAGATCACGGACAACGGCATAGGCATATCCAAAGAGAACCTGCCGCGAGTATTCGAACGGTTCTTCCGTGCCGACACGATACGCTCGCAGGAGAACGGCGGTACCGGGCTCGGATTGGCCATAGTGAAGCACATAGTGGAGGCTCACGGAGAGAATATAGTAGTACGCAGCGAACTGGGCAAAGGGACCACTTTCGGATTTACGCTCAAAAAATATCTCTGATAACACAAAGGGCTGTGCCCCGTCTTCGATGAACGCCATCGGAGATCAAGCTATTTAAGTGCTGACCGACACAGGGGGTTTAAGCCTCCTTTTTATTTTCATGAAATCATAGCGGCATCCTGACGATGTGGCTTTTTGCTACGCAATGCCAGGCATAACAATGACGTGCCTCGTATCGCTATGATTGCGGTACTGAAAATGTATAAATACCTAACAACTATGGCAATGTCAATAGTCTGGCTATTTTAGAAAATAGTGGCCCCGAGCGAAGCGAGTGGCGTCAAACACAAATTCCGCTTAGCTAACCCAAAGCAGAGCGGAGGGTAGCGAGCCGGAGCCTTCCCCCAACGGAGGCCCGCTTATACGGTTGGTTATTTATAGTATTTATCGCTTTTGCATATTCAGCTACCCTCCCCGCCCGCCGCGAGGCGCGGTCCCCCGCAGGCTCCGGCCCTCGGTGAATCGCTCCAACCACAAGCCAACAATCAACCTCACGCAAAAAAAGACCTTTTCATAAGGAATCTATGTATATGGCCCTCGCTCCGCTCGTGCCGCCATCCGGACGGAAAAGCTCACCTAATGCACATACCGTCAATACAAAGCCAGCCCGCCAACCTGCAACCACACGCCCCTATTGCGGCACATAATCCCGGCTAATCTTACGCACTGCCTCGTCTTGCTTGCGTGCGGCCTCACGATCGGCACGACGAATAGTCCGCACGGAATCGCGATAAACCTTAGCCCCTAACGAATCCATAGCAGCCCGTTTCTCCGTACGTTTACGCTCGAGTTCGGCCAACTGCGTACGGAACTTGCGCACCACATCGCCGAAACGGTTGAAGTCCTCCTTGTAATAGATACCTACACCGCTCTCCTGTAGCCCCTGATTCTCGTCGAAAGTGTTTATCTGTCGCGTAAAGGCCTTCATGCGTATGTTGCCCGAGTTGTCGAGTATCCATGTGAGCGAAGCGTCGCCCGACAGGTTACCCGCGTCGTCGTTGAGATAGGCGGTGTTGTTCTTGAAGTTTACATTACCCTCGGCATCCAAATATAGCTTGTCCTTTAACAACGGAGCCGATATGCTGAGCTCGAGCTCGTCACTGTTGGTCGCATCCTTGGGACGATAGCTGAAACCGAGGTTGAACTTGTCGCCCGAGAGCCAGTTGCCGATCTGGTTGGATAGGAATTCGAGGCCGGTGACAGCTACGCTGTTGGCCAGTCCTACATTGACAGTCCCCTCGTTCTGAGTGGACGAGTCGGCATAGAACGTGTTGGCTAACAATAGCCAGAATAGCTGCAACGACACCGCCTCCTCGGTGTTGAGCGCGCTCGATATCATGCTTTGAGTCTCCGGATCGGCGTTGGGTACGGTTATACCCAACTGTACGTCGGGATGCATGAGCTGGCCGGTGAGCTTGATATTACAGTCGACATCGGCACGACGATTGAAATTGGTGCCGCTACCTCCCAACAACGGCGCCAACGACGCCTTAACCTTGTAGGTGGCGGTTATATTGAGGTCGGCCCCGAGCGGATCGCCGCTCCACTTGATATTGGAACCTTGCTCTATGGTGAAATATTTGTTTATCAGATTCTGAAGCGTAAACAGATAGCCTCCCTCCTCTATCTCGTAACCGCCGTTTATCGAAAACTCGCCCGTAGACGGACGCGCATCGACTATGAGCTGTCCGTTACCACGCACCTTTATGATGTCGCCTATAGTGGGGTCTATCACTATTTGGGCGTAGGTGTTGGGACGTATGTCGAGATTGAGCCTTATGTCGAACACGCCCGTACTGCTCATCTTCTTGTCGCGCTCGCGTATCAGACGTCGCGTGAGGCTCTCCTCCACTACTGGTTTGACGAACGTGATGAAGTCGGCCTCCTTCATCGTAGACTTGTCGGAGAGCGGCATATTGAACGTAGACTGATCCTCGGTAGCGGCATTGACCACCATGGTCACCGCTTTGCCGCGTCCCGTAACCGACATGTCGCCGGAGGCGAATACGCGCCCGAAAAAGATACCGTTATCGCGCGAGGTGGTATTCATGCAGAGCATGTTTTTAGGCAACGCCCTTATCTTGTAGTTAACCCTCTTGAAGCGGGTGTGCGTAGCACTCGCCTCGAATGGCGCCACAGTGCCCAACTCATCGGTGAGTGTGGCCCCTGTCATAGATACCATATTGTCTTTCACTATGGCTTTGCCGCTGACGCTGTAACGCACCTTGGTGAAATCTATAGTGGTGGAGAACCCTCGTATGTCGACGGCACCGTTGAGACAAGGAAAATCGTTTTTCCTTGTAAGAACCAGCGAAACGTCGGCCTCTCCCGACACTCCCGACGATATTCCCCGCAACATGGGCGAGATCACCGACAGATCGATGCCGGGCAGATCTATCTCGGCCCTGTAATCACCGTCGGGCAGATGGAACATGCCGGTTACCAACCGGAGCGAATCGCCGGCCGTCATGTCGTAGAGTATATCGCGGTTACGCTCGTCGTAGAGGCTCCGTATCGACACATCGGGGTAGACATGGCCGTTGACCGTTAGGCGTCGTACATCTATGTCGGACAGGAAGAAAGGATCTTTAAGAAGCGACACCAGACGTATATCGCCGTTTATAGCGCCGCCGAGGGTATAACCCATGGTATCGACGAAAGCGCTCAATGGCGAAAGGTCGAAGCCGGAGACGCGTACCGAGAGCGTGTCGGCTACATTTCGCGACGCCTTGCCGTCTACGGTTATGCTCTGCACGCCGTCCGTTATGACGAAATTGTCCACCTCTATGCCGGTGCTGTCGAGCGCGGTTACCGAGCTCCGTATGTTCCATGTCTGACCAGAGAGACGGATATATCCCGGCAACATACCCACATAGAGACGTGTGAGACCCGTGTTGGGATCGACTGCGAAACGCGAACGCGAAGCTATGAAAGCCGCCGAACCGTCGCCCCTGTTCTCGAACCGTCCGTATAGCCCCACGGAGTTGTTGCGTATGCCTCCGAATACGGACACATCGGGGAAGTACAGATTGCCGGCCACCACGTCTCCCGCACGTATGAACAGGGATATGGAGTCGGCGTCGCTGCGGCTGTCTATATTGAGATTGGAGACGATGTTCTCTCCTTTCATTATGTAGTCCGATTTAAGGCTCAACGAAAAACGGTTGAGAGTAGGGTTGAACAGAAACGACATGGAGGTCCCCTCGGCCACGTTCAGACCGGGCACGAATATATCGGCCACCCCCGTAGCGCTCTTGACGTTAAGCCGGGCTATGTAATAGTCGTTCATGGCCTCTGCATCCGTGGGAGCGAGCGTATCGGGCACCTCCTCGGGGGGAGCCGCGGGCACGTCGTAGCTATGCTCTCCCGTCGTCAGAGTCTCGGTCACGGACCGGATGTCGGAGTTCTGCAAAGCGGGCAGATATTTGCGCACCGTATTCTTGAAATATTCGAAGATGTTACGGTAACTGCGACGGCCCTGCAACTCGAGATCGGCGAAATCGGAGTTGAGGCGCAGATATTTGCTGTCGTCGTCGTTACGCGTCATCATGGCTATATGACCCGCCTTTATGGTGTCGGCGCCGCCGTAGTATAACAGACTGTCTACGGTTATGGTGCCGTTGAGGTCGTCTATGTCGCTTCCGTAGCCTACGGCCTCCACCACACCGGACAACCTCGACACATCCCTACGCTTGTCGAACCCGAGCAACGCCAAGTCGGCCCGGTGTACCCCCAAGCGGAAATTGAAGCGGGGAAGCCGTCCCGACAACTCTATCAGACCGTCGAAGCCGAAATCGAGATTGGGATCGTCGGAGCCTACATATCCGCGGAAAGAGCTGTTGCCCAATTTGCCGTCCACCTTTATGCCGCGATAGTCGTACCCCTTGAATACGAAACTCTCTATCTCGCCTTTGGTCTCCAACACCAACGAGTCGCTGGCGGTGCGGGTCTCTACGTCCATGTTCATGGTGAGCCCATTCATGCCGGCCACAGCCAACAGGCGCCCCATATCGACCCCTTTCACCTCGACATGACCCTTGAGGCGGCCTCCGCGGGCGGCAGGACGGTTGGTGACATCGAACGACAGCGGCCCCACCGAGGTGGTAACCTCTCCGCGGCTCTCGAAATCGTCCAGACTGCCGCGGAAATATCCATTCAACCCTATGTCGCCTATGCGCGAAACGATAGGAGAGTAGGCCATACGTCTGCCCGTGAAATCTTCGTATATGTCGTAAATGTCGCCGGACGAGGCTTTAAGGTCGGGAAGATCCAGCGAGAAACGCGTAGTACGCACGTCGGGCAGACCCTGCATCCTGAAGTCGGCGCCCCTGATTACCGCGCCGCGGGTGGCGAGCCTCTCGATGCGGCCGCGCATGTCGGCCACCGTACCAGAAGCGGTGCCGCTGAACTCCACCACGGCTTTCATGGGCAACATGCGACCGGTGAACTGCGTTATGGTGGCGAAGTCTATACGCGACCGCTCTATGTCGGCCTCCATCTTCACCGTGTTGAGATAGTCGCTCATGGTCCACCGGTCGAAATACATGGCATAGCGGCGTATGTGGCCGGTGGTGCGCCCCTCCAGATCGAACCGTGCATCGGATAGGCGTATTACTGAGGGACACAGATAGAGCGAATCGGCACTTATCGTATTGAGCTTCAGGCCGCACCGTTCGGTGAAAGCTATACCCTCTATGTTCATGGAGATGGTGTCGCGAACAAGCCTGAAACCGTTTATGCGCGTGGCTATATCGCAGAACCGCATATCTTTGAAATTGACGCCGTACTCCACGCCGGGAGCGTCGTATTTACGGAACTCGAAGTGGAAAGAGTCGACCTCTATGCGGTCTATGCTCATGCGGAACGGCTTGGGATTACGCGGCTTGTCGCGGTCGACGAACTTGTTTATGACGAGCTTGAGATTGAGCGTGCCGGTACTGTCGTTATTGAGATACAACGCCCCCCCGTCTATGGCCGCACGACGGAACGCCACCTCACCGCCTATCATCTTGCGTACATTGACCTCGGCCTCCATACGCCTTACGCCCAGCAGGGTGTCGTGCTCTACGGGGTCGAGGACCGTAAAACCCTCTATTACGGCACGCGAGGGGAACCGTATGGCCACCTTTTCTATAGTCACCGGCGTATCTACCACACGCGTGGCTATCTCCGACAACTTGTGCACTATGGCGTTCTGTACGAATCCTATCTGTAGCACCAACGACAGAACGAGGGGCACGATCATGACGAAAAGCACGACCGCGGCCACTACGTCTGCCGTTATACGCAGAAATTTTTTCATTCGGATAGAATTCGTTATATTTACCGACCGAAGATTTTACCCGAAAGATCGTTCTGATTTCAACGATCTCCACGCTGTCCGGGAATCCCTTCGTATGGAGGCGATTTCCCCCACATGCAAAAATAATACAATTTCGCACAAATGGATATAACAATTTTAGGAATAGAATCTTCTTGCGACGATACCTCGTGCGCCGTGGTACGCGGCACCACCCTGCTTTCTAACGTGATAGCGTCGCAGGAGGTGCACCGCAAATGGGGCGGCGTGGTTCCGGAGCTGGCTTCCCGCGCCCATGAGCAGAACATAGTGCCGGTGGTAGACAAGGCGCTGGGCGATGCGGGCATCACCGTAGACGATATCGACGCCATAGCGTTCACCCGCGGCCCCGGGCTTCTGGGATCGCTGCTGGTGGGGCTCTCGTTCGCCAAAGGGCTGGCCCTCTCGCGCAACATACCTCTGATAGAGTGCAATCATCTTATGGGACACATAATGGTTCACTTCATAGACGAACCGGGCGTGGAGACGGTTCACCCGTCGTTTCCTTTCATAACGCTTTTGGTATCGGGCGGACACTCGCTCATAGTGTTAGTCAAAGACCATCTCGACATGGAGATACTCGGAGGCACCACCGACGACGCCGCCGGAGAGGCTTTCGACAAATGCGCCAAGGTCATGGGATTACCATATCCCGGAGGACCGGTGATAGACAAGCTCGCAGCCGAAGGCGACCCTAAGGCTTTCCGGTTCGCCAAACCTTCGGTGTCTCAATTCGACTACAGTTTCAGCGGTCTCAAGACATCGTTTCTCTACTTTTTACGCGACAAGGTCGCCGAGGACCCGGACTTCATAGAGCGCAATAAAGCCGACCTGTGCGCCTCGTTGCAACAGACCATCATAGACATATTGATGTCTAAACTGATAAAGGCCGTAAAGGCTACGGGCGTCACCGAAGTGGCGATAGCCGGCGGCGTATCGGCCAACAGCGGGTTGCGCGATGCCGTAACGCGCGAGGGAGAGAAGCGCGGTTGGCGCGTATTCCTGCCCAAAAAGAGCTACACCACCGACAATGCGGCCATGATAGCCGTGGAGGGATATTTCAAATACAGAAAAGAGGAGTTCGCATCGCTCGACATCACCCCTGTTTCGAGGGTGACGCAATTAAAGTGACCCCCATGTCCGACATGTAAAGAGTGAATCAAGTGGCAAGTAAAAAGGTAATAATAGTAGACGACCATACCCTCTTTCGCAACGGCCTCAAGCTGTTGATAAACAACACTTCCGACTTTCGCGTAGTGGGCGAGGCCGCCGACGGACGCATGTTTCTCGACATGCTCGAGAGCGACGGACTTCCCGATGTGGTGCTCCTCGACATAAACATGCCCGAGATGGACGGCATAGAGGCTGCCGAGGCGGCGCTGTCGCGATACCCGGGACTACCCATCATTACCCTATCTATGTACGGCGAAGAGGACTACTACTTCAAGATGGTATCGTCGGGAGTAAAAGGCTTCGTACTTAAAAATTCGGACATACAGGAGGTGGTCGACGCAATGGAGAGCGTGGCGGCCGGAGGCACCTATTTCTCGCAGGAGCTGTTGGTAAATCTCGTGAGCAATCTCCGCTCTACGGGTTCGTCCTCCATTGTCAGCGACGGCGAAATACTTTCGGAGAGAGAGAGAGAGATACTGTTCCTTATATGCAAAGGCCTGTCGAACCAGGAGATAGGCGAAGAGCTATTCATCTCTAAACGCACCGTCGACAAACACCGCGCCAACATATTGGCAAAAACAAACTGCAAGAATACTGCGAACCTGGTAGTATTCGCGATAAAGAATCATCTGGTGGAGATATAAGGGCCAGGGGATCTTGTATTCACTTTTAAGTGACATACGAGTCGCCTAATGGGCATACTTTCACTTATTCGCACAAAGTTGACGAGACGGGAAGGCGTTATAAAACTTCATGAAGATATGCGCATTAGATAAAACTTGCTCTCGCGGGGTAAGAGACCCGTTCCGCGAGAGTAACACTGACTTAACCGAACCTGTTCATGCGGCACGGGGTGCCGCTCCCAAAACAACGACAAATACCCAAAACAACGACAAATAATTAACCGTACAAAGGTTAGTAAATTCCCCGGCGAGACGAGAAAAGACATTGGAGCTTAATGATATGCGCATTAACCACAAGTCGCAGGCATACTAGCTCACGTACACAACTAAAGGTCGCAGGGCACCGAGACTTTTTAGACCTCAAAAATCGTCTATCGCGGGCGTGCGCCTCCGGAGCTAATGTGCTCACCGGAAGTTATTGAACCTAACTGAAACCGGAGAAAACATAAGAGGCTGTGCCTCCGGCGATTTTTGTGGCTGAAAAGCGACGGAAGCAGCCCCGCATTAACTGAAACTCGCGCGCCAACTGCAAAACGAGAGCGTTCAGAGATCGCGTACTTCCTAAACTCCACTAAAACTTCCTCCCCGTACGTCCCGAACCTATAAAATCCCTGACGCGTCCCCGAAGGGGATGCACCCGCACGAGCAATACAAGAACGTACCCAACAAAAACAAACAACCTCTAATACCGAAAAAACACAAACTTCCAACTACACTAAACACAACCGCAAAAGACAAAGCACAGAACGCTGCACAACAACGACTGACCAAAACGTCGTAAGGCGTATTTCCAACAATAAAATTCCGAGCGAAGCGAGTAGCATAAATAAGAACAAGCAAATTCAAACACGCCGTAAGGCATACTCAAATAGCCAGAAAGCCAGAGCGAAGCGAGGGCAATGAAACACAAATTCCGCCGTTAGATCCCGAGGCACGAGGGATGAGCGGGCCGCACCTCGCAGTGGGCAGAAATCCCCCATCGGAGGCCCGCGTAAGTTACAGTAATCATAGACCTTTCCGCTTAAATCACCGCCGGGAATCGAAAGAGCCCAACGCTTAAGCGGTCACCCGCAGGTTCCGTCCCTTGCGAATCGCTCCAACCCCACGCAAACAATCCGCTTCACGCAAAAAAAGACCTTTTCATAAGGAATCCTTGTCTATGGCCCTCGCTCCGCTCGGGCCACCATCCGGGCGAAAAAGTTCGGCTAATGCGCATACCGTCAAGCCTTAAAGATAAATCCTCGTCTCGCTTCCCGCAAAAAAGGCCGTGTCTCAATGACACGGCCTCACTAACGATATAATGATATATTACTCTATCTCCATCATAACGCTTCCGGCAGGAACCGCATCGCCTTCATTGACAAATATACGTTTAACTTTACCGGAAACGGGCGTAGAAAGATTATTCTCCATCTTCATGGCCTCAAGTACGATAACATCCTGTCCTGCCGATACCGTATCGCCCGGCGCCACCAGGAACTTAAAGACTTTACCGGGCATGGGAGCCTCTATGGCGGTACCCGTTATCACTATTTTCTCCTCCACTACGGGAGCTGCAGCCTTCTCCTCCACGACAGCCTCACCGGCATGCGACGCCTTATAGGCCTCTACCTTGACTTTGGTAAGATAGTCTTTGGCTACGGCGGGGAACAGCTCGAGCAACAACACCTCTTTTTCATTCTCGGCGAGCTTGACGCCACCGCACTCCTCGAGAGCGGGATTGGGCTGCATCTTGTACTTGCTCACATCGTACGGAGTCTCCTCGCTCACACCGGCTATCTGTTTGCGGAAAGCCGGATCTACCGGCACGGGAGTATGCCCGTATTCACCTTTGACGAGAGCCACGAACTGATTGGATGTATTGCTGTACATGGGCTTGCCTTTCTTGAGCGACATGGCGCAGTTGACAGCCTGCGCACCCACTATCTGACTGGTAGGGGTAACAAGAGGGGGCAGACCCGCATCGAGACGCACGCGCGGTATGAGAAGCATGGCGTTGTTGAGGATGCCCTCGCTGCCGAGCTGTTTGAGCTGAGCCACCATGTTGGTGTACATGCCGCCGGGAATCTCCGCGTTCTTTACCAGCTCGTTGGGAGCCGGGAAGTTGAAGTGAGCCTCTATCTTGTGACATGCGTCTACGAGAGCGGCTTCGTCCTCCTTACGGGCTGCCTCTACGGCACGATCGAACTGCGCCTCTATCTCGGCGGGCAGCACGTCGGTAAGGGGATTGAAAGGCACGGGGAACTGTTTTACGGCGTCGAACTGTTCGAGCTCCTTGCGTATGCCTACCAACTCTGCGTTTATCTTGGCTACGGCTTCCATATTTATATCGAGCTCTACGCCCATCTTCTTACAGAATATATAGACTAGCTCTATGGCCGGAGCGGCGGGACCTCCCGCGAAGTTCCATATATTGGTATCGACGATGTCGACCCCTGCGTTAATCGCAGCCACTACCGAAGCCAAACCGTACCCGGGCGTACAGTGTGTATGGAAATCCACAGGCACAGGCAGCTCTTTCTTGAAGAGCTTGACGAGGGTAGATACACGCTTGGGCGGTATAAGACCGCTCATGTCCTTAATGGTTATCATGTCGGCGCCTTGAGCTACCATCTGACGGGCCTTGTCGAGGAAGTAAGCGTCGGTAAACACCTTCTTGGGGAGCTTGCGGCCGGTGAAAAAGGCCTTTATCCGTTCGCCCGCAGTGAAACGGGGATCGACTGTGTAACATACGGCACAGTCGGCTATGCCGCCGTACTGCTTTACGTATTTGATGGTGGACTTGACATTGTCGACGTCGTTGAGCGCATCGAATATACGCATGATGCCGAGACCCGACTCTATGGCGTTACGGCAGAAACCGTCTATTATCTCGTCGCTATAGGGTGCATAGCCGAAAAGATTACGTCCGCGAGAAAGGGCCGTCAGCTTGGAGGCGTCGCCAACCGCAGCCTTAATGCTCTCAAGACGCTTCCACGGATTCTCTCCAAGGAAACGCATCACCGAGTCGGGCACCGCCCCGCCCCACACCTCCATGGCGTAGAAACGGGCGTCTTTGTAATAGGGTAACACCCGCTCTACCTGTCGCTGGTTGAGGCGGGTAGCGAAGAGAGACTGTTGACCGTCACGCAGGGTCAGGTCTCTGATTAACAGCTTTGCCATTGTCGATATTTTTTTATTTATGATCACTTATTGTTAACAGACTAACAAATGTAATAACAATTTTCGTTCCAACAATGGATCGACAGCAGATTTTTAGACACCGCTTTTATGCGAAAGCGGTGCCATAGGATTGTATTGCGACGAAAAATCGCTACATTTGTAAAAATGCGCATTATTAAAGACATATAAATATTATACTATGAAGAGACTGTTACTATTGCTCGCCATCGTAGCCGGTTTTATGGCAGGGTGCAGCAAGTTCGACAACGGAGGAGGGTCGGACAACATTATTCTGGACGAATCGGACATAAAAATCACTTTGGACGGCGGCCGTAAACTGGTGCGTTTCACCGCAGAAGACAGCTGGAGCGCAGAGGTGATATTCGACGGCGGCTCCGACGACGAGTGGCTCACCATATCGCCCACCTCAGGCGAGGCCGGGTTGGTGAAGATGAAAGTGACCCTCGCCCCCAATGCCGGCAAGGATGCTCGATCCGCCCGAATAGAGATAACGAGCAACGGCATGCGTCAAAGCATAGAGATAAAGCAAGCCGGCACGGAGACACCCACCGACGGCGAATACGAGGATGTCTCGGACGGTGACTTCGGCGACGATGATGACGACAGCGACGACGACAGCTACAACGGCGACCTCTCCGGCAACATGCCAGACAACGAGATATGGTACCTCTCCACCAACGGCGAAAAGGCCGTATGCAACTACGACGGCTTCGGCGTGCAGATACTCTCCGAGACCTACAAGAACGGCAAAGGGGTGATAAAATTTAGCGGCACGGTGAAGGTTATAGAGAAGCTCGCATTTGAAGAGAATCTCAGAAGTGTCAGAATACCGGAGAGTGTCACGAAGATTGGGATGGTTGCGTTTGCTAATTGCCTTAACCTTAAGGAAATCACCATTCCCAATAGTGTAACATCTATCGGCGACGGAGCTTTTCAAAGTTGTTTGGCTTTGACAAAGGTCAAGATGTCCGAGAACATTACCTATATAGGCTCTTCGGCATTCTCAAGTTGTGAAGACCTAAAAGAGTTAAACATACCGAGAAGAGTGAAATATATAGGTACTTATGCATTTAACGGTTGTACCTCATTAACGGATATTGTTATACCTGAAGGAGTAGAGTCTTTAGGAATTTTTGCTTTGGGAGATTGTATAAATCTGGTAAGTGCAACCATTCCGAGAAGCGTAACTACAATGGAGGCTGGTACTTTTAAGAACTGTATTTAGAATGCCATAACAACCAAAAATAACAAGAAACATCCAATCATAAATCTTTAATTGTCAGCATGTTCTAAAAATTAACACTTTTCGACTGCTTTTTGATGCTTCCCAAATTTCCACATATTTTTGAGACGTATTTCTGACGTGGAGAATTTGCGGAGCTTGTTTTTTGCCACATCGTGCGGACAGTTGACAAGGGTTTACAACCGTTTACGATGAGCGACAACAACCGCCCTGATATGCAGCAATAGTAACATTGTGCAGAAAGGCGACAACGGTTGACCTCCGTTTACATCCGTTCACCATTTCAGAGATATACGATTGAAGGAATTAACCAGTAAACGATAAAGCAGCATGAAAGCAACAAGAAAATGCAATTTTTGTGGCAAGTCATTTGTAACCCGGAGCGGGGTGCAGAAATATTGCAGTGAGACTTGTCAGGCGGAAGCCAAACGAGCTAGAGCGGAACAGAAGAACAACCTTTTCAAAGCCGCCCGACCCTTGATGGAGATACAGCATCAGGAGTATCTCACCTTTTCCAAAGCAGCCGTACTCATGGGCTGTTCCCGACAGTACATCTATAAACTCGTAACCCTCGGCAAACTGAAAGCCTCACGTATCAGCAACCGCATGGCGTTTATCCGCAAGGCAGACATCGAGCGGATGCTGGAAGGCAATCCCTACCACCGTGTCCTGCCCGGCAGTACTTCCACTCCGAGAAAGTCCGCTTCATCTTCCCCGCTTGCCAAAAAAGAAAAAAGGGGAAAGGGAACCTATGAAGTGCTGGACTTCTATTCTGGCGAGGAGGTGATGTCGCTCTTCAAGGTCAGGCAGTCGTGGCTCTATACCACAGCCAAGCGCAACCGCATTCCTATCTGCCGCATCGCAGGGAAAAACTATTACAGCAAGAAACACGTTGACGAGTTCTTCGGTGTGGCGGTTGATACAAGCAATATCACCGACTGGCTCCTGATTGAAGAAGCGGAAGAAGTATTCGGCATGAAGCCCTCCGCACTCCGGGCATATGCCTACCGCCACAAGATACCGACCAAAAGAGAATACGGGCGTACCTATTACTCCAAATCCCATCTGGACGAACTCCGCAGGACAGACCTCGTGAACGATGAACGCTACTACACCGTGGAGCAAGTCCGGCAGATTTACGGGCTTTCCTCCGCCAACATCAGCCATATCGTCAAGGTGAAGCACATCGAAAAGATAAAAGTAGGCGTGAAAAACCTGCTTTTGCGCTCTGATGTGGAGCGTGTCATGGCTGAAAGGGAGAAATAACCGTGAGCAACCGACATTGCCGGAAAATTATTTCAAAATGATTGTCGTGGAGGTATTCACGGTTGTTTCACGTTGTTCCTTTGCCACCGTAAACACGGGAACACCCCCGAAAATGTACAACTTAAAACATCATCAATATGAGCAAATGCAAGACAGTTACCTTGCGCAAGCGCAAGATTAAGAACGGAACACAGTATTCGCTGTGTCTGGACTATTATCCCGGCTACCGTGACAACACCACCATGAAGGTGATTACACGTGAAGCTCTTGGGATTTACATCTTCGCCAAACCTGCCAACCAGCAGGAGCGTGATTTCAACGCACGCATGATGAAAAAAGCGGAGATACTGCGTAATAGGCGTTATGAAGCCATCTTCAACGAGAACAACGGCTTCTTTGACAAAGCCAAGATGAAAGGCGATTTCCTCGCCTACTTCAAGGGGCTGGCAGACAGGAGGAATATCAAGTGGCAGCACGTCTATAAACATTTCGAGCGGTTCGTGAACGGCAAATGCACCTTTGAGGAGGTGGACGTGGATTTGTGCCGCAAGTTCATGGAATATCTGCTTAACGCCCCACAATCCATACACACCAGCCAAAAGCTGCATATCAATTCTGCGGCGGGCTACTGGTCGGCTTTCCGTGCGGTACTTCACACCGCCTACCGGGACAGGAAGATAAAGGAGAACCCAAATGGATTCTTAGACCGCATCGAGTGCATTCCCACCATGAGGGAACATCTGAGCCAAGAGGAACTGATACGGCTTGCCGAAACGCCTTGTGAGGAAGAGGTATTGAAAAGGGCGTTCCTTTTCGGTTGTCTGACCGGACTAAGAAAGAGCGACATCAGGCAGCTCACTTGGCAGCAGATACAGCCGTACACCAACGGCAAGATGTTCGTGACCACCCGTATGCAGAAGACCAAACAGATTGTACACAACCCCATCAGCGATGAAGCCTACGGACTGCTTGGAGAACGGCACGAGGGACTTATCTTTGACGGTTTCAAGGACAAGATGCTGCAAGGACCACTCAAACGCTGGCTCTTGGCGGCAGGCATAACCAAGAAGATAACCTTTCACTGCACCCGGCATTCATTCGGAAGCCTGCACGTGGAAATGGGTACGGACATGGCTGTCATCCAAGCCTATCTGGGACACAAGAACATTACCACCACGCAGATTTATTCCAAGATGGCGGCACAGCAGATGTGCGAGGTCATGGACAAGATAACCCTGAAACGCAAGGAAGCGTAAGGCGGTTCAAAATCCGGGATATTCAGAGGGAGCGGTTATTGTTTGGAGCTTTAACCGTTCCTTTTATTTTGGTTGGTACTTAAAGTATGATAATTGAGTATGATTCTGGACATTTGGTGAAAAACATTGAAAAAGAAACCACTGACAAAGGATAATGAGTAATAATTGAAAGAAGACTATTAAATTTGCGAAAACAGTAACAAGTAACAACCGAATAAGACAAAGAATATGGAACCGTCCGTAAAAGACAAACATATCATTTTAGGATTTGTCGGCTTTGCCATCCTCCTAATATCTTCCATAGCGACACTGGTTGTCGCTGAGAAATTCAACCAAGACACCTTTGTAAGGATGATAGTCTTTGTATGCAGCAACCTGTTGGGGTGGCTGCTCTACTTCTCCTTCCAGACAGTCATTTTCGATACATACGAAATCTACAGAATCAAGTTCGGCAGGAAAAAGACACCTGCCGAAATCACAGAAATTCAGGAAGACCAGTCCCAAGATGCACACAAGCCTGTAATATCGGCATCAATGCCAACAGGTGGAGAAGCGACCCCGGATATAAAACCGACAGAGATTGCCATATCCCCGGAGCTTCACGAGAAGAACCGTGCCGATTACGAGGACAGGGAGCAGCGGGAAAATGAGGAGCGCATCGCTATGGTCATGGAATACATCCATTTCATCATGCCCCGTATTGCCGACAAGGAGACCGTGAACCACGTCTGTGGCGAGGTCAACAACTGGATGCGGCTCCACAGTTACAAGCCCAAGCCGATAAAAGGGCGGCTGACCAAAGATATTTCAAACATTCCGCTCCGCCATTTCGTGTGGAATATCTCCGAGCGTTTCATGTACAAGAAATACTACACGGGGGATAACCGTGCCCGCTTCATCAGCACCCTTTTCCCACGGGAGTTTGCCGATACGGACATAGCTACCATCAAGAACTTCAAGGTAGAGCCGTTAAAGACACTGATTCCCATTGACGAGCCTGAAAACGGCAGACTGGATTTCCATTATCCTGCGGATTATGTGCAGGAGAAGCGGATTTAAGCCTGTTTTAGAGTAATCACGATAATAACGACAAACAGCCAAAAACTCATAATCCACTGTTATACAATAATTCCCGAATAACTTTACCCGTCATTTGCGGTTGGGCATCGTTATTCGGGAATTATTTTGCAATGACCTTTCGTGGAGATATTCACGGCTGTATCATTCCAGTCCTTTGCGCCAAGCCTTACAAAAGAGGCGAGTACGCAAATGGAAAAAACAGTGATTACATTCAACGACCTCCCGGAGATTGTGGCTCAGCTTCGGGACGAGGTGATGAGCCTTAGAAGCCTGCTTACGGAGCAGCGCAGTGTGAACAACGCAAAGGCGGTGGACACCCATGTCCCCATGTCAGTGGAAGAGGCGGCGGAATATCTGGGCATTCCCAAAGGCACGCTCTACATGAAGCTGTCGGAGGGAAGCATTCCCGCCACCAAGCCCGGCAAACGATATTGCCTTTACAGGGACGAACTGGACAAATGGCTGGAATCCTCCCGGAAGAATCCCGTACCCCTGTCCGATGAGGAACTGAGCGAATCCTTATCTTCTTCCCACCGCCGTAAGCCCGCTCCACGTAATTGGTAAACGTCATGGAAGAGGACAAGAATTATATCAGTCTGATACATGGCGACCTGACGAGGGCGACCCAAGTACAGCACGGGATGCCGGACGGTATCGGCGTGATGAGTATCAAGACCGCCAACCGGACGATACTCGAAGCATCGCTGCTGCCCACGCCCCGTGCGCTCTGGGACAGTTTCTGGTATGAGGGGGAACTGTCCTGCCTCTTTGCGGATTCCAATGTGGGCAAGTCCATCCTTGCCGTGCAGATAGCCGACCGTATCGCCCGGACTGACGATGTGCTGTATCTGGACTTTGAACTCTCCGAAAAGCAGTTCCAGCTACGCTATACCAGCGAGCATGGAACGCCATACATCTTTCCTGAAAGGCTGTACCGGGTATCGCTTGACTGCAATTCGTTGCTAGAAGCCGATTTCGAGGAAGCCATCATGGGAGGCATAGAACAGATGGCTCTGCAAACCGGGTGCAAAATCTTCATCATTGACAATCTTACCTACCTGTGCTGCGCCATGGAGAAAGGCGATGCGGCAGGACGGCTGATGATACAGCTCAGCAACCTCAAAAAGAGATACGGATTGTCCGTCCTTGTTCTGGCACATACACCCAAACGCTCTTTGGACTGTCCCATCACTCCCAACGACCTTGCCGGAAGCAAACGGCTCTACAATTTCTTTGACAGCGTGTTCGCCATCGGGAAGAGTGCGCAGGACGGAGGGCTTCGCTATGTGAAGCAGCTCAAAGTCCGATACGGGACATTCTCCCACGATGCGGACAATGTAATCATCTACGAGATTGAGAAGGTGGACGCTTTCTTGCAATTCGTGTTCAGGGATTATTCAACGGAAAAGGAACACCTGAAGAAACTGGGTGACAACGAATCCAGCCAGAGGGATTGCCAAATCCTGCAATTGTCCCAGTCCGGCAAGTCCGTCAGGGAGATAGCCTCACAGGTGAACTGCGGCAAGTCCACCGTCAGCCGGATAATCCAGCGCAGCAAGGAGGACAGGAATGCAGCCGTCCCAAGTGTCCCGCTGTCCCAACAGACAGGAAGTGGGACAATGGGACAGCATGGGACAAGCGGGACAGTAAGAGAAACAAAGCAGGCGGAGTTGTTTACAGGATATGGGAAAGAGGAGGATAAGGCATGAAAAAGCAGTCTGCACATAGCTGTATAAAGGATAACCGCTTCATTTACGGTACAAGGGATGATACAGGCAGAAGCCTGATGTCCCAAGGTGTCCCGGGGTGTCCCACTGTCCCAAGTCTTATAGGGACGGGACAATGGGACAACGGGACAACAATCGAAAAACTCAAAAACAAAGACAAGCCATGAGCAACTATTCGTTACAGAAATATAAAGGAACGGCAACACGGCATACTTGCCCGAATTGCGGGGACAAGCGTTCTTTCACATGTTATGTGGATGAAAGCGGTATGCTCCTGCATCCGTCTGTCGGCAGGTGCAATCATGAGAGCAGTTGCGGGTATCATTATACTCCCAAGGAGTATTTCCACGACCACCCCGAATGCCGTACCGACAAGGGGTTCTCTTTTGACAGGCAAAGGTCAGAACGGAAGCCCGGACAGACATCACCAAAAGCAAGCATAGGCTACATACCGCCAAAGTATGTGGAGAGGTCGCAAAGCGTGCACAGCAACTTCTTCCGCTTCATTTCCTCGCTCCTTGATTCCTATTACGGCAGCAAGGCAAAGGAAGTGTTGAAGCGGTTGCTGGAAGAGTACCGTCTTGGAGCAACCCGTGACGGGGCTGTCATCTTCTGGCAGATAGACCGCACAAACAGGGTACGCACGGGCAAGGTGATGCAGTACAATCCAGAGGACGGACACCGTATCAAGGGAGGAGAGGTGTCGGCAGTGGACTGGATACACAGCATACTGAAAAGGCAACGGGTACTGCCGGAGGATTGGCAACTTTCCCAATGCCTGTTCGGGGAACACCTGCTGAATGTCTATCCTGACAGAGTAGCGGTCTTGGTGGAATCCGAGAAGAGTGCCGTTATCGGCTCTGCCCTCTTTCCCGGTTATGTCTGGCTGGCGACAGGAGGCAAGAGCCAGTTGAGAGAGGAAAAGCTCCGTGTGCTGGGCGGACGAACCGTGCTTCTCTTTCCCGATGCGGACGGATATTCGGAGTGGAAACAGCATGCTGGGAGTATGACCTATTGCAAGGTTGTCGTGTCTGACATCATAGAGAAGAACGCCACACCGGAGCAGAAGGCAGCCCATATCGACATAGCCGACTGGATTGTCTTCCAGATACGGGAAAGTAAAATAATGTGTACAGCCAATCATCTTGTAGAGGCGGAAAAAGTCCTCCGGCGGATGATAGAGAAGAACCCCGTCCTGCAAAAGCTGATAGATGATTTCGACCTTGTACTGGTCGGTGCATCCCCAATCGGCAGTGGCGATGAAAACCCTCCTTAATGGAGGAGAGCGGAAGCCGTAGGCTGTAGCGGACAGACAAGGGCTTGCCCTTGATATAGCCCACTATAACTACACGCTTCGCTTCCGTAGTTGTGGGCTCTCCCGAGGG
>CAJURV010000001.1:23515-136432 GCA_910588925.1 uncultured Rikenellaceae bacterium | reverse complement strand
GTTGAGGCGGAGTATCTAAGACGAAGTCAAAGATACGAATAAGCCGAATACAAAAACAAACTTGTTTGATTTTGCCGAAGGCGAAGTATCTAAGACGGAGTCAAAGATACGAATAAGTCGGCTATAAAAGCAAATGAAATTTGATTTTATAGGGACGATAGTATCCGAAATGAAGTCAAAGACAGTCATTCCATAATAGAAACAAGAGGATACAGCCCCATTTCCGTCAGTTGATGTTAACGCGCGTTCGTGATAAGAAATATTACTGTTTTTTGAACACATTCCGCTTGTGCAGCCGTGAGCGAAGCGAGGCGCGGCCCGAATGCTCCCTGTCCCTCGTGGCGTGGAAGCGTAATTTTGTCTGTCTTCCTCGTCTTATACCGTAACGTCACATGTAATATCCGCCATTCGCCGGACGTGTCGGTTTGACTTGAAAACATAAAACCCGTAATAATAGTTACAATAATTCGCCGTCCGCTCCCGTTTATCGAGAAAATTTCACTACTTTCGCATCGTTTCCCTCACTGTTGATTATGAAAGGTTTCCTGAAAGGAAAGAGTTATCCTTGGTCGGCCGACATATTGGTCTATATTCTGTTTTTGGTGTTTTCCTCCGTCGTTTCCGGCCTTGTGCTATATGCTACAGGTATAGATTTTCCGGGCGATACGCTGATGTCGTTGAATTACCTTTTGTCTTTCGGTATTCTGTTGGCGCTTTCGTTCGCTTATAGGGCCGTGCGTATCGGGAGCACGGGGAGCTCTGCAGGTGTGGCCGGATTCATGCGGGTATCCAACCCCAAGATGGCGTTGCTGGGCGTTGCTATGATGTTCGCGGTGCAGGTGGTTACGGAGCCTCTAACCAACATGGCCCCCGAGGCCGAACGCTCCTATTACGACATGCTCTCTGCGATGGGACCGTGGATGGTGCTTACCTCCGTGATAGCGGCGCCTATAGCGGAGGAGCTTTTCTTTCGTGCGGTGTTGGCCGGCGACGTGGCTACGGTAAGAGGGGCGGTTCCGGCGGCGTTCCTTTCGTCGGTCATCTTCGCTGCGGCCCATTTCAGCCATTGGGTGCAGGTTGTTCCCGCGTTTCTGGGCGGGTTGGTTCTGGCGTATGTCTTTCTCTCCACCCGTTCGGTGTGGTGCGCCGTGTTCGTTCATTTCGTCAATAATCTCGTGTCGCAGCTCTATTTCCTGTACTCACCGTCTTACGAATCGTTTTCGCGTCCGTTGTACGGTATGATATCTAACGGGTTGGTCTATGGGCTAGTGTATGCGACGGCGGCTATGTTGCTCGTTGTCGTTCTGGTGATAGGATATGTGCGTCTTTCGCGTCGTTACGGCCGTAAGGCGGAGTCGTACCGGGCGTCGGAGCCCGAAGCGGTAGTCGAAGCCGTCGAGGAGAGGCCCCGTATAATATCCGAAGAGGGGCTGGAAGATACCTACCTTTAGCTCTGCTGCTTTGCGGAATGAACTAAAAATACTACTTTTGTGAATTGATAAACATCGTCATATATGCGTAGAATATATATCCCCCTTATCGTGTCTCTTTTGGCTGCGGTGTCGTGTAAAGATTTTTCTTTTATCTCTTTCGGTGAGGAGCCTTTGGCGGTGGTGGGGCGCAAGTCGTTGTATTTTAGCGATGTGAAAGATATATTCTCCAAGGGTATGTCGCGTGAGGACAGTCTCAGTCTGTTGCAGGCTCATGTCGACAGTTGGGTCAAGACGCAGATAAAGATACGGGAGGCGGAGGAGCTTTTCGCCGATGACGAGGACGAGTTCGAGGCTCTGATGGAGTCTTATCGCAATTCGTTGCTGATCTATAATTACGACCGTTCCTTGAGCGAGCGGGTCGATACATCCATAACCAACGCCCAGATCACCGATTACTACAACCGCAACAAAGAGCAGTTCCGTTTGGTGGGGCCCGTGGCTAAGGCGCGCATATTGGCTTTCCCGTCCGACTACAGACAGGCCGGTAATCTTCGTCGCATGATATCGAGTTCGTCCAAGGAGGATTATGCCGATCTTGTCGACATCGCCGACAAAAGCTCCTTTTATTTCAAGGAGTACACCGACGGCTGGCACTATTTCAGAGACATACTTACCGACATTCCGTTCCGGGAGAAAGACTTCGATGCTTTCCTCAAAAGGGGCAAGCTATACGAATACAAGGACGAGGATGCAGGTGTGATATACCTGATGAGCGTACAGGCCTATCGCAATACGGGCGAGTATATCCCCGTGGAGATGATAGTCCCAACCATAAAACGTGCGATAGTCAACCGTCGCAGGGCCGATTTCATAAAGTCGCGGGAGGATAGTTTGTATGCAGCCGCGGTGAGGTCGCGTCATGTCACGCTCAATATAGATACCTCCGCGATAGTCAGGCCCGAGCCTGCATCGCTCCCCCGCAATGCCTCCCCGGAGGCGGCCGAGGAGAGTAGACGCCGGCCTGAAAACGAGGCTCCGGAAAGAGAGCGTGTAGATAGCACCCGTGAACGTGGTGCGGAAGATACGGTCGATTAACCCGTGGTTATAAAAACAAAAGTGAAGAAATAATAAGCGTATGAAATTCATTGGATACATATTGGCCGTAGCGGTATGTGCTTGTCATTGTCCGGCTGTGGCGCAACAGATCGACCAGTGGCCCGCGAGTCAGCGTTACGTTGCCGATGAGGTTGTGGCGGTAGTCGGCAGTTCCATGGTGTTGCTGTCGGATCTGCGTATGGCCGAAGATTATATAAAACAGAGCTACATAGAACGCGGTTACACGGGTGCCGATCCCGAGGCCGAAGCTCTGGAGACCATATTGGTGCAGAAATTGTTGGCTTCGCAGGCCGCTATCGACTCCCTAACCATCAACACCTCGCAGGTCGACGATCAGGTGGAGGCGCAACTGGACGCATACGTCAGGAGCAAAGGTTCGGTAAAGGCGGTGGAGGATTATTTCAACCGTCCCATATTCAGCGTGCGCGATCATCTGCGCCGTCGTCTTACGGAGTCGGAGATGGCCCGCGCCATGAAAAACAAGGTGGAGGAGGGGGCCACGGTTACGCCCTCCGAGGTGCTTAAGTTCGTACGCCGCCTACCCAAAGACAGCCTGCCTATGGTGCCGGAGCAATATGTTTACGCTCAGGTGGTGAAATACCCTAAAAACGACGACGATGCCAAACTCAACGTAAAGGAGCAGCTTTTGTCGTTACGCGACCGTATACTGAAAGGTACCAGCTTCTCGGCTCTTGCTAGGATGTACTCCGAGGATTATGCCTCGGCCTCGCGCGGCGGCGAGATGGACCCGCAGTCCAAAGACGGTTTCGTGTCGCCTTTCGCTGAAGCGCTCGAAGCGCTCAAGCCGGGTCAGGTGTCGGAGATTGTGGAGACGGAGTTCGGGTATCATATCATAGAGCTGTTGGATGTGGACGGCGATCTATACCACTGCCGTCATATACTCATGCGTGTGCGTTTCGATCCGGAAGACCGCGAGCGTGCTCTCACCTTATTGGATAGCGTGGTGCATAAGGTCAGGGTCGACAGCCTGAGCTTCGACGATGCGGTCAAACGTTTCTCTGACGATGTCAAAAGCAAGCAGAGCGGCGGCGTGGTGGCTAACTCCACCTACGATATGTATAACATTCCTCGCCTTAAGACCAACCGTTTCTTCCGCGACGAGCTGGGCATAGATTACGAATATCTGCGCGGTTTGCAGCCGGGGCAGATGAGCGATGCCTTCGAGTCGATAGATCAGACCAATATGAACGAGTTGGTCAAGTTCGTGAAGTTAGTGGAGCTTATACCGGCGCATGTCGCCACGTTCGATGACGACTATACGCAGTTGGAAGATCTGGCCGTGTCGGTGAAGAAACAGGAGATCTTCGATAGGTGGCTCGATAAGAAGATCGACGAGATGTATGTGAGGATAGAGGCTCCGTACGATAAGATAAAACTGTCTAACCCGCGCTGGAACAAATAGCGATGGAAAGAGGCGCCAAGTCATATATATGGGTGACGGCGGCGGTGACGATGATTTTCGTCGCGCCGCTTCTCGCGCGTTCGGAGCGTGTAGCGGTGACGGATCGTCCTTACGATACCGAAGCCTTTGCCGCCCTTATCGCTCAGAATAGCGCCGGAGATACCGTAGGCAAGGCGCGGGTCGATTACCGTAGCGACGTTACCATTTTGAGCAATCAGGGGGCGTTCGCCAAGTTGGTAGGCAATGTGGCCTTTCACCATAACGGCGTCATCATAACATGCGACACCGCCTACCGTTACAGCGATAAGAACATGGAGGGGCTGGGCAGCGTCATCATCAACGCCAACGACTCCACCTACATCTACGGCGACCGGTTCACTTACGACGGCGAGAGCAATATCGCCCGTGTCTATTCCCCCATAATAAAGCTCGTGGACGGAAACGCCGTGCTATATACCCATAACCTCAGCTTCAACACCTTGACAGGCGTGGGCAGCTATTACGGCGGCGGCACCATGACGCAGGGCGACAACCTGATGGAGTCGGAGCGCGGCGACTATTACACGTCGAGTCGCGACATAGTGCTGGTGGGCGGCGTGGAGATGCATAACGACGATTACGACATAAAGAGCGATTCGGTGGCTTTCAATCTCAATACCGAGGTGGTCACCTTCTACAAGCCCTCCGATATATGGAGCCGTAAGGGCGACTATCTGCATACCCGTCGCGGCACCTACGACCGCGCTACCGGCATATACGATTTCGTCGATTCCGCTTATGTCATGACGGAGGATCAGGAGTTGTGGTCCGATTCGTTGAGGTATATGAGTTTGGTTAAGGAGGTGGAGTTACGCGGCGACATACAAATACTGGATACCTCCCGCTCTCTTTACACATTCGGCGATTACGGATATTATTGGAGCGGTTCCAAACGGGTGATAATGACAGGGAACCCCTCGTCGGCCTCTTTCGATGACAGTGAGGAGGGCGACACTACGTTCATGCGCGCCGACACTATGATAGTGGTGCCCCAGTTGGTTCCCGGCCAGGCTGGAGACAGTATTGCGGTCGATAGCATCTCCGGGGTGCCGGCGGCCGATGAGCCTGCGGGTGATGCGGCGGCCGACACCTTGTCTGCCGACAGTGCTATGGCGGCGGTGCCGGAGATCGTAACCGACAGCATAGCGGCGGAGGCGTCTGACAGTGCATCGTTGAACCCTAAGAAGGCGGCCAAAAGGCTCAAGAAGCTGGAGAAGAAGGCCCGGCGCAGAGCCAAACGCGCGGAGCGTGCCGAAAAGAGGATGCGTATGATAGAGGAGGCGAGGGCCGAGAGGAGAGACTCGCTCGCGGCTATGGATACCTTGCATGCCGACACCGTAGTGCTCGATACATTGGCCAGACGTAAGAACGACGCGGTGCATGAGGCCGATTCGTCGGACTACATATTGAGAGGTTATCATAATGTCAGGATATACAAGCGCGACGTGCAGGCGGTGTGCGATTCAATCGCCGCGGTAACGGTCGATTCTACCATGTTCATGTATTCGTCGCCCATAATATGGAACGAGAATAACCAGATAACAGCCTCGTATATAAAGATATATACTGTTAACGAACAGTTGGACAGAGCCGAGTTGTACGACTATCCCATAATAGGGCAGAGGCTCCGCTCCGATCGTAACAGGTATAATCAGATCAGGGGTAAATACATGGAGTGCTATTTCAAAGACAACGAGCTCGACATAGTATATATCGACGGAAATGCCGAAACAATTTTCTATAAGGAGCAGGATGGCAGACCTAATACCATGATGTATATAATGTCGGCCGATATGGAGATAACGTTCGACAGCTCCGAGATATCGAGGCTCAAATGGATCAAGGACATAACGCACAGCATCTATCCCATAGACAAGATAGCGGCCAATCAGAAACTTGTGCTCGAAGGTTTCCGATGGATAACCAAGCCGCGTCCCAAGACCCGTTTCGACGTGTGCGACCGCGTCATAAGGCCCTCCGAGCGTGAGACGACCTCATCGTTGGTGCGTCCTCGCTTTTTGATAACGGCGGGAATAAATCAGGAGAGGGTCGATCTTGCCAAAGCTGGCGTTTGGCACGACCGTACCGAATCGTCGCCTGTGGGTGTTGGCGATTTTCTCGGTGGCGATCTTGTAGGCGAGAGCAACAATATAAAGAGACGGTTGTCGTCTGCGGCCGACTCCGTTGCGGTTAAAAGGCCGGCGGTCGATTCTGTGGCTGTCGTATCTGAATAGAGATATTGTAACCGATTAATATACAGATAGTGAAAAAGATAATATCCCCCTCTTTCCTTTCGGCCGATTTCGCCGATCTGCGTTCCGCTACAGAGATGATAAACGATTCTGCCGCCGAGTGGATTCATCTCGACGTAATGGACGGCAGGTTCGTACCCAACATAACTTTCGGGTTCGATGTCATAAAGGCCGTAAGACGTCATACCGACAAAGTGCTGGACGTGCACCTGATGATAGCGGAGCCGGAGAGGTACGTAGAGCGTTTCGCGGAGGCCGGCGCCGATTATATCACCGTTCACGCCGAGGCTGCCCTCCATCTGCATCGTGTGATACAGACTGTAAAAAACAGCGGTAAAAAGGCTGGCGTGGCTCTCAATCCGGCCACCCCTCTCTCTGCGGTGGAGGAGGTGTTGGATATGCTCGATATGGTGCTCGTAATGTCGGTCAATCCGGGTTTTGCGGCGCAGAAGTTCATCCCGTCGAGCGTCGATAAGGTGCGTCGTCTGCGTGCTATGGCCGACTCTCGCGGATGCGATCTTCTGATAGAGGTAGACGGTGGTGTGTCGTCTGCCAATGCCGGTACGTTGTTCGGTGCGGGAGCCGACGTGCTGGTGGCCGGTAACGCCGTCTTCGGCGCGGAGGATCCCCGGGAAGCTATAGTGCGCCTTTTGGAGTGCCGGTGACGTTAGAGGCACGGTATCGGTTGCGGAGGCAGTGTGTGCTCTTCGTATGTTATAAATTGCATTTTCTATGATCTCTATAAACGGAGTTACGGTCTCTTTCGGAGGCCGGAATCTTTTCGATAACATAACTTTCGTGGTCGGCGACCGCGACCGTATCGGTCTCGTGGGCAAGAACGGCGCCGGTAAGTCTACTTTACTCAAGGTGATAACCGGTGAACAGCCGGCCTCGGGCGGTACCGTCTCGCGTAGCGGCGATGTCACCATAGGTTATCTGGCCCAACAGATGCCTCTGCACGACGGTCGCACCGTTATGGAGGAGGCCCTCACCGCTTTCGACGAGCTTAACGCCCTCGAGATACGCATAGCCGAGTTGGGCGAACAGATCGCTTCACGCACCGATTACCAGAGCGCATCTTACGAGCGTCTGATACACGAGCTGTCGGACGCAACGGAGCGGTTCCACATGATGGACGGCGATTCGCGTCAGGCTCAGGCCGAAAAAGCGTTGCTCGGATTGGGTTTCCGTCGCAGCGATTTCGAGCGTTCCACCTCCGAGTTCAGCGGCGGGTGGCGTATGCGTATAGAGCTGGCCAAGATATTGTTGCGTAGGCCGTCGGTGATACTTCTCGACGAACCCACCAACCATCTCGACATAGAGAGTATCGGTTGGTTGGAGGATTATCTCAAAGACTACAGGGGCGCCGTGGTGCTCATATCCCATGACAGGCGTTTTTTAGACACGGTTACCACGCGCACGGTGGAGATAATGCTCGGCCGTATGCACGACTATAACGTCCCCTACAGCAAATACGTGGTGTTGCGCGCCGAACGCAGGGCGCAACAGATGGCCGCGTACGAGAACCAACAAAAGCTGATAAAAGATACGGAGGATTTCATAGAGCGTTTCAGATACAAACCCACCAAGTCCAATCAGGTGCAGTCGCGCATAAAACAGCTCGAAAAGCTCGATATAATAGAGGTGGACGAGGAAGACACATCGTCGCTCTCGATACGTTTCCCCTCTGCGCCGCGTTCGGGCAATATAGTACTGGAGGTGAAAGACGCCGGCAAATGTTTCGGTGACAAGCGCATATTCGCCGGTGCCGAGTTCACTTTGGAGAGGGGCGATAAGGTTGCTTTCGTGGGCCGTAACGGCGAAGGCAAGACCACTCTTGCGCGCATGATAGTGGGCGATACGCCAGTCAGCGAGGGTACGGTGCGGTTGGGATACAATGTGGCGATAGGTTATTACGCACAGAACCAAGAAGATCTGATGGATGGCGACTTCACCGTATTCGACACTCTCGACAGGGTGGCCGTGGGTGATATACGTACGCGTCTGCGCGATATTCTCGGCGCATTTCTGTTCAGGGGCGAAGAGATAGATAAAAAGGTAAAGGTGTTGTCGGGCGGGGAGCGTTCGCGTCTGGCTATGGCCCGGTTGATGTTGAAACCCTATAATCTGCTCATTCTCGACGAACCTACCAACCATATGGACATGCGTTCCAAAGACGTGCTCAAAAAGGCGCTCATGGAGTACGACGGCACCTTGATAGTAGTATCGCACGACCGCGAGTTTCTGGAGGGGTTGGTAAGCAAGGTGTATGAGTTTACCGACGGTCGTGTGCGCGAGCATCTGGGAGGCATAGACGACTTCCTCTACCGACGCAAGATGGAGAGCATGTCGCAGATAGAGGCGAAACCCGTTCCTGAGAAGCCGTCTATGGCTGCGGAACGGTCCGCACCGGTCTCCGAACAGCCTGTCGCCAAGCCGCAGGTCGATTTCAAGAGGCAGAAGGAGTTGGAGCGTATGCGTCGCAAGCTGCGTTCGGCGGTTGAAGCCGCAGAGGCGGAGATAGAACGTCTGGAGGCGGAGAAAAACGAGTGGGACGGTAAGATGGCCGACCCGGGGGCGTATGGCATAGATGTCGCCGACCCCAAGGTATTCGAGGAGTACGATGCGTTGAAGTCGAGATACAATAAGGCTATGAACGTGTGGGAGGCGGCATGCGAGGAGCTGGAGGCTTTCGATAATAAGAGCTCGCTTTGATTTTGTCGATGTCGTCTCGTGTAGGTAATGTGTGTGAAAAATTAAATGCGATATTATGGCAGATAAAAATATGGTGATATTCGGCGTCAGGCCGGTGATAGAGGCTTTGGAGGCCGGGCGCGAGTTGGAACGCATATTCGTAAGGAAGGGTTCCGACTCTCCGGTGATGCAGCGTCTTACCTCTTTGGCTTCGGAACGGGGCGTAGACGTGGCTTATGTGCCGGTGGAGAAGCTCGACCGCATGGTACGCGGAAATCATCAGGGAGTGGCCGCTATCATGTCTATGATAGACTACGCATCTTTGGACGATGTGATCGAGCGTGCCGGCAGTGATGCTATCGTGGTGTTGCTCGACGGTGTGACCGACGTTCGTAACTTCGGTGCTATAGCCCGTAGCGCGGAGTGTGCGGGAGCCGATGCCGTGGTAGTGTCGGCCAAGAACGGCGCCCAGGTCAACAGCGAGGCCGTAAAAAGTTCTGCCGGTGCCCTTAACGTGTTGCCCGTGTGTAGGGTGGGTAGTGTGCGTAACGCCATCAGACAGTTGAAAAACGAGGGCTTCAAGATAGTGGCCGCTACCGAGAAGAGCGATACTCCCCTTTGGGCTGGCGATTTAAAAGGACGTGTAGCAATAGTGATGGGTAGCGAGGACAAGGGTATATCCAAAGAGTCGCTCAAGCTGTGTGACCAACAGCTCGCAATACCTCTCAAAGGAGAGATTTCATCTCTCAATGTATCCGTAGCTGCCGGGATTCTGATATTCGAAGTTATCCGTCAGAGGGGTTAACTGATACCGCCAATACAGCGATACGAAGCGAGGAAAGTGTTTAATTCCATTCGTTTCGCTCGGGATACCTTCGTCCAAATGATCTGTTCCTGATATTACCGTTGTTATAGTATCGGGGACACCGTTATATTAGGATAACATTAAGAATTGCAAAAAGTCGGGAACAACGGTTATGCCGTTCCATCTCGACCGAAATAAAGCCGATTAAAAGGGAGCTATAGCTTTTTACTTTCGATGAAAGCTAAGAAATCGTCCTTGTATCCGCCGCCTATAGGCAATTTGTTGTCGCCTATCCTTATGTGGTTGTTTTCAAAAGCCTCTATGCGGTCGATGTTCACTATGTGAGATTTGTGTATTCTCATGAAAGTGTCGGAGGGTAGCCGCTCCTCTACATTTTTCATTGTGCTTTTGGTGACGTAGTTTTTGCCTGTGGTGTATATCCTGATATAGTCTTTCAGCCCCTCGACGAAAAGTATGTCGTCGAACATAACCTTGACATTGGCATAGTCCACCTTGATCATCATGTAGTTGTCCTCGGCCGTATGTTGCTCGGTGTGGGCGTTTTTGTCGAGGCGTAGAGAATATAGCTCGTATGCCCGCGACACCGCTTTCATGAAACGGTCGAACGAAAAGGGTTTGACCAAGTAGTCGATGGCCGCGAGGTCGAACCCCTCCAATGCGTGGTTCTGATATGCCGTGGTGAATATCAGCATGGGAGGGTTGGTAAGGAGCGAAGCCAGCTCCAATCCCGATATGTGGGGCATGTTTATGTCGAGGAACAGAAGGTCGGTCTGCCCGTTCTGCAGAATGCTTATGGCCTCCACGCCGCTGGTGCAGGTATCGAGACTATCTATGAACGGTATTTTGGCGCAAAATGCCTTTATTATCTCCAATGCGAGAGGTTCGTCGTCTACGGCTAAACATTTCATGATTTCGATCTTTGATTGTGATGCGGTAAGACGCACCGTCCCTAAAAGTACGCCTTATGCGCAGAACATACTGTCGACGGCCTCATACGAGAAAATTCTCGTCTACGTTCTCTTTGCTCAAAGGTATCGACAAATATACTAAAAATTCGCCGTTTTTCTCATCGGCTCTGAACACGTGTCGTTCGGGGTAGAGTAGCTCCAGACGGCGTTTTATATTCCTTATGCCTATGCCTCCGGCCTTATCCTCCTTTTTCATGCCTACGATCTTGTTTTTCACCTCCATTACCAGACGTCCGTCGTCTATTTTCAGTTTTATGTCTATGTACGACGTTTCTGATGAATCTATTCCGTATTTGAAAGCGTTCTCTATCAGAGGGATGAGCAACAAAGGTTCTATCCTGTAAGGTTCGGTGGCTCCCTCTTTTGCGAACGTGAGGTTAGTTTTGTCGGTAAGACGCAGTTGTTGAAGTCCTAAGTAGTTCTCTATTACCGATATTTCGTCGGAGAGCGATACGCTGCTACGGTCGGTCTCGTATAGCATGTAACGAAGTATGGACGATAGTTTGAGTACGGCGTTGGAGGCCGTCTCGGAGTATGGTATCGTCAGCGAGTATATTGAGTTGAGGGCGTTGAAGAGGAAGTGGGGGTTGATCTGTGCTTTCAGGTAGTCGAGTTCGGAGGCTATATGTTCGCGCTCTATCTCCTTACGGCGTTGCTCCTCGAATTTCCACCGTTTGGTAAGGCCCAGCATAAGGCTTACGGCGTAAACCAGCAACATGCGCGATATCATGGCCTGATTCTGACGCGACGTAGGGTTGTATTGCTTTATACTGTAGCACCTGTCTATCTCACGTTCTATCTTGTGGATCAGTTCGTCGCGATTTCTGCCGTACATCTGTTCCGCACTGCTCTCCATTATGTGCTCCAGCCGGTGGTTAAGGTCTGTCTTCCGCCAGTATTGCATGTAGCTTTTCTGTACGGTGAACGCTACCGTCAGCAGAACGAGCGACGATAATACGTAAACTACCGAACGCCTCTTCATCATAAGACGCGGAATAAGCACCAGATAGTTGACGTAGAATATCGCCAGATAACAAAACCACATGGGCAGGTCGAATTTGAGCTGCCATGTGTTGATGCTCATGTCTTCGGTGTTGACGAGCGTTATCACCAGCACCACGAGCCATGCCGCCGTGTGAAGCGACAGGCTCTTGGCATTGGCCTCTATGAATCGGTTGGGTTTCATTTGTTGTAGTTTTGAAGAATGCTATCGTGAGTAGACTCTCATGCCGCCGGGAGGGGGGCCCATAGGCGCGCCGCCGGCAGGACGCATGGCGCGGTCGTAATCGGGACGCTGGCCCGATCCGCCTTTACCGCTCATGGTGTTGAACTTGTAGCTGAACGAGAACATCACGTAACGTTTCAACACGCTCGATATGCTACGCTGGGTGTATGTGTCGTTGACGCTGTAGCTCAGGCTTTTGGCTTGGTTAAGAAGGTCGAAGCCGCTGATGCGTACCTCGGCGTTCTGTTTCTTGAGGAACTTCTTGCCTATGCCGGCGTTGAGAAGGTTGTAGTTGTTGTCTACGTTGCCGCCGGTAGAGTACCAGTTGAAGTTATATGAATAGTCGGCGTTGACGAAGAACCCTTTCCAGAATATCCAGTTGAGGCGTACCCCCGCGCGTTCGTTTATATAGGTGCGGTTGTTGGCGTCGCGCTCTCCGGTGGAGTTGGAGTAGGTCACGCCTGTCTCCGACATGACTGTGAAGTCGATGTTCTGCGATATGTTGCTGGTAAGGTCTATGCTGAAACGGCCGGTGTTGTTCATGCTGTAGTTCTTGAGCCCGTTGTAGAGCGACGGTGTGCGCGATGCAGAGTAGCCTACGCCGGTGTTGATGTTGCTCTTGATGCGCGGAAGAGAGCCCGACCAGTTGAAGAAGGTGTTGAAATTCCATTTGCCGTTGATGTTGACCGGAGAGGTCAGCTCGGCACCCTGTTGTACGGTCACGCCGTTTATGACCTCGTCGGTTTCGAGTATCCGGGTGTCGTTGGCGAAGCCGTTCATAGTGTTGCTGAAGAAAGCGATGAGGAATATGTTGGTCGACTTCTCTATGTTGGTCGACATGTAAGAGAAGCTAAGGTCGTTGGAGTAGCTTTGGTCGAGGTTGGGGTTACCTACCGACACGCGCAAGGGGTTGCTGTTGTCTACCACGTCTTGCAGTTGGGTCATTGAGGGGAGCCCGGGACGTCCGCGGAACGACAGGCTCATGCGTTTGCTCTTGGAGAAGTAATAATCCATGCGTGCGTTGGCCAATACGCTGTTGAACGTGTAGTCGTATATGTTCTGCATGGGGTAGGTGTAGTCGTTCCGGAGAGACGAATTCTGGAAGTCGGCGCTCAGGTTGACGGTGATCTTGTCTTTGATGCGGTAGTTATAGCCTATGCCTCCCGTATTGTTCAGATAGTTGCGTGTGAAGACGTTGGAGAGCGACGATTCGAGCTCGTAGGCATCTTTGTCGTGGTCGAAGACGTAGGTGAGTTTGTCGGCGTCGTTCCATGTGTAAGATATGCGATAATTGGCCATAAGCGACGATTTGTCGTTGATCTTGAATGTGTACGACAGACGTCCGCCCACGCTGTTGTCTATTTCGTTGTTTACTGAGTTCTGGCGTATGAGCGAGTCGATCCATTCGGCTTTGCGGAAGAATCCGTTTGTGCCGTAGATGGTCTGTGTCTTGTCGTTGTGGCTTACATTGAAGTTGGCGCTTGTAGATAGTATGTGTTTCGACGAGAAGTTGTGCATCCAGTTGAAGTTGGCGCCCACTCGGAAGCTCTTGGAGTCGGAGCCGGTCTCGGTTGTGGCCGTGTTGGTGGTGACACCGTCCTGTATGTTGGTCATCTCGCTGAATTGAAGACCGTCGGAGGTGTTGTAGCTGAAGTTGGGCCTGAATATGATGCGGTCGTTGTCGCTTACGCGGCTTTCGATGTTGGCGCGCAGAGAGTGGGAGAAGCTCTTGGTTTTGTTCATGGAGTTCTCGGTGTAGTAACGCGATAGGTAGGCGCTTGTGGCGTCGTAGTCGCGATAGAGCGATGTGGCGTTGGTGTTGCGTTGGTTGTTGAACACGTAGTCGATGTTGGCCGAGGTCTTGCGTCCGGCCTTGCTGGTAAACTCGCCCGAGTAGTTGAGCTTGACGCCGGCGGCTTTCTGCAGACCGCTACGTCCCCAGCCACCGTAGAAACGTCCGCCCGAGGTGGCCGACTGGTTGATGTCGTTGAGGCCGAAACCCACCGTCAGACGATGATCGCCGAAAAACATGTTGGTGTTGGCCTTGACGTTATAGTGGTTGTCGGTGCCGTAGCCTACGATATAGTCACCGAAGAAGGCGTTGTTACGCTTGGCTTTGGTTACTATGTTGATGGTCTTGACACGTTCGCCGTCGTCTACGCCGGAGAATTTGGCATCGTCGCTAAGCTCGTCGAACACCTGTATGTTCTCTACCACGTCTGCCGGAAGCGACGACAGAGCGGTGGCAGGGTCGTCGCGGAAGTAGTTCTTGCCGTCGACGGTGATACGGGTGATAGCCTCGCCGCCCTGCGACGGAGAGCCGTTCTCTACCTTCATGCCGGGCATTTTGGATATGAGGTCGGCCGCGGTGGCGTCGGGGTTGACCTTGAATGCGTCGGCGTTGTATTGCACGGTGTCGCCCATCTGTTTGGCTATGGGTGCGCGTCCTTTTACCACCACTTCGCCGGCGTTTATCGACTCGGGTGTCATGCCTATGGGGCTACCGTAGGAGTTGACGGCTTTAGACGGGGTGTACTCCAGAGAGACGGTTTTATATCCGAGGTAGGAGATCTCTATCTTGTTGACGAAACCTCTTTTCAGTCCGCTCAGGCTGAACGCTCCCTTATCGTCGGTGATGGCTCCGTGGGAGCTCCCCTCTATGAGTATGGTGGCGCCTATAAGCGGCGAGTTGTCCGTGGCGTCGATAACGGTGCCTCTTAACACAGTAGTGCCCTGTGCCCACGACACCGCATACGCCGTTACGGCTATGAGCGTAAGGAATGTTGCCTTTAACGAGTTTTTCATTCTTATTTCGATTTTTATAATTATCGTTTTTTTACTAATGCAAAACTAAATCAAGATGTCGTAAAACGAACTTTTTTTAGACGAAACAGCCATTTCGGTAGATGAAACTGGAGAACAACCTCGTCAAAAATCGGAGTATAATATAAAGAGAAGACATCTTGCCATTGTCATAACCCCCTAACCGTACTTTTGAGACACAACCGACGGTGTAGTCTATCGGAAAGGTGACTGTGTCCCCCACTTGTTTTTTCGATAACAAATGCCTAACTTTGGGAAGTTATAAACGAAACAAATAAGCGGTATGTTCAAAAAAGAGATCTACGTCAAGAGGCGTAATATATTGAGGAGCAAAGTAAAAAGCGGTCTTATCCTTATGCCCGGCAATCGTGAGGCACCGTATAATTACCCCTCCAATACCTATCATTTCCGTCAGGACAGTACGTTCCTATACTATTTCGGCCTCAATCATGCCGACATGGTGGGAGTGATCGACATAGACGCCGATACCGATTGCATATATGCCAACGACTATACAATAGACGATATAATATGGATGGGCGACCAGCCTACGGTACGCCAGTTGGCTGCCGGGGTGGGCGTGGGTTCCACCTATCCCCTGCGAGAGCTTTATGCCGTGGTTGCCAATGCTATAGCGGCGGGGCGCAAGGTGCATTTCCTTCCGCCTTACCGTGCCGACGTGTCGGATATGATAGAGCGTCTGTTAGGCATAAGCGCGGCATCTGTTCCGGTGTACGCTTCGCGTGAGCTTACCGCCGCGGTCATAGCTATGCGCGAGATAAAGGAGCCGGAAGAGATCGAGGAGATAGAGAAGGCCTGCGAGATAGGTTACGTCATGCACACCACCGCCATGCGCATGTGCCGTCCGGGTGTAACCGAACGCGAGATAGCCGGTGTTGTGGAGGGTATCGCCCTCAGCAGAGGCGCCGGCGTGTCGTTCCATAACATACTGTCGCAGAACGGCCAGACGCTTCATAATCATAAGCATGACGGCGTTCTCGAGTCGGGACGCCTTATGCTCATGGACGCCGGTGCCGAAAATCTCATGAACTATTGTTCCGACAATACGCGTACCATGCCGGTGGGCGGTAAGTTCAGCCCGCTGCAGCGAGATGTATATAACGTGCTCGTATCTGTTTTCGAACATGCGATAGATCTTATAAAGCCCGACGTACGTTATTTGGACGTACACCTGGCGGCATGTCGTCGTCTGACGGAGGGGCTCAAGGATCTCGGCTTCATGAAAGGCGATGTGGACGAGGCCGTGGCTTCCGGCGCACACGCTCTCTTCATGCCGCACGGTCTGGGCCATCAGATGGGGCTCGATGTGCACGATATGGAGGGTCTGGGCGAGACCGCAGTCGGTTACGACTCTCAGACCGAGCGTAGCACGCAGTTCGGCCTGGCTTCGTTACGCATGGGCAAGAAGTTGCGTAAGGGGCATGTGATAACCTGCGAGCCGGGCATATATTTCATCCCCGCGCTTCTCGACAAGTGGGAACGCGAGCATATCAACAGTTCGTTCGTAGACTACGACAAGGTGCGTTCTATGGCTACGTTCGGAGGCATGCGCGTGGAGGACGACATACTCGTCACCGAGACCGGCCGCAAGGTGTTGGGCGGCCATCGCATACCATACACCGTGGCACAGATAGAGGAGTATATGGCTAAATAAACGCCTGCAAACAACAAAAACCTTAAAACATAAAACATGAAAAAACGACTATTCGCGGCATTGTTGCTCTCTTTCGCATGGGTGTCTACCGCTCTTGCCGATGAGGGCATGTGGCTTCTGCCCTATATTCAGAAGCTCAATATCGCCGACATGAAAGCCAAAGGGTTGAAGCTGGAGGCCGAAGATATCTACAGTGCCAACGGCAGCTCGCTTAAAGACGCCATCGTCATATTCGGCGGCGGTTGCACCGGAGAAGTGGTATCCGATCAGGGGCTGGTATTCACCAATCACCATTGCGGTTACGGCGCCATACAGCAGCACAGCACCGTAGAGCACGACTATCTCAAAGACGGTTTCTGGGCCGCATCGTTCGCTGAGGAGCTTCCTACCCCGGGGCTTCAGGTCACGTTCATACGCCATATAGAGGATGTGACCGATCGTGTGCTCGCCAAGGTCAACGACGGCATGAGCGCGGAAAAGCGTGCGGAGACGATAAAGAAGAACATCGACAAGATCACCTCCAAACTCAAGCTCGGAGCATTCGAGACGGCTCAGGTGCAGGAGATGTTGGGCGGCAATCAGTATATCCTGTTTGTAAAGCAGGTGTTCACCGATATACGCATGGTAGGTGCGCCCCCCTCGTCGATAGGTAAATTCGGCGGCGATACCGATAACTGGATGTGGCCCCGTCATACCGGCGACTTCTCCATATTCCGCATATATGCCGACAAGGACAACAACCCTGCGGCATACTCTCCCGACAACGTTCCCTACAAGCCGGCCAAATGGCTTCCCGTATCTATAGGCGGTGTCAAAGAGGGCGACTATGTGATGATAATGGGTTTCCCCGGTACCACGCAACGCTATATGACCTCTTACGAGATAGATAAGAAGTTGGAGGTTACCAACCCCATACGTATCAAGTGCCGCGGTGTACGTCAGGATGTGCTTAAGGCGGACATGATGGCCGATCCCAAAGTCAAGATACAGTACGCATCCAAATACGCTGGGTCGTCTAACTACTGGAAGAACGCCATAGGCGAAAGCCGCGGTTTGCGCCGTCTCGATGTCAAAGGTTCCAAAAAGGCCATAGAGAAGAGTTTTAGCGAATGGATCGCGGCCGATCCCGCCCGCGAGGCCCTCTACGGCGATGCGCTTCCCGCGATAGAACGTAGCGTAGCGCGCACTCTTGATGCCGAAGCTAAAGGCATGTATCTCTCGGAGACGCTTTATAACATAGAGCTTATCAATATGGCCTATCGCATGGCCGGTTACGATTTGGCCGATAAACTCGCCAAAGGCGAAGATACGGAGGCTATAATAGCGTCTTTCAAGACGTTGGTCCCCAAGTTGTATAAGGACATAAACATGCCTACCGACAAGAAGGTCGCTAAGGCTATGATAGAGCTTTATATGGCCGATGTCGACAAGGCCGACTGGCCCTCGGCCCTTTCGCTGATAGATACCGAGGCGAATGGCGATCTCGATGCCGCTTTGGATTATCTCTATGAAAATTCCATATTCTCTTCGGAGGAGAAGTTGATGAGCTTCCTCGATAATCCGGATGCTGAAACCCTTGAAAACGATTACGGTTACATAGCTGCCGAGTCGTTGCTCGAAGCTATGCGCAAGGTGTCGGCAGACAGGTCTATGGGCGCCGACTACAAAACGGGGCATCGTCTTTTCATACGCGGCCTTATGGAACAGAATCCCGATAAGGTATATTATCCTGACGCTAACTTCACCATCCGTATGACCTACGGCAATGTGCTCCCTTACAAGGCTGCCGATGCCGTTAACTACGACTTCCGCACCACCATTAAGGGTATAATGGAGAAAGAGGACCCCAACAATGCCTATGAGTTTACCGTTCCCGAAAAGCTCAAAGAGCTATACAAGACGGCGGATTACGGTCGTTACGGCGAGGACGGCACGCTCTATGTCGGCTTCATCTCTAACAACGACATAACCGGCGGTAACTCGGGGAGTCCCGTTATCAACGGCAAAGGAGAGTTGGTTGGTCTGGCTTTCGACGGCAACTGGGAGGCTATGAGCGGCAATATCGCTTTTGAACCCGAACTGCAGCGTTGCATCTCTGTGGATGTGCGTTATGTACTTTTCGTTATAGATAAATATGCGGGTTGTACCCGTATCATCGACGAGTTGGACATAGTTAAATAGTCTCCGTTTATTATATTATAGACCTCGGGCTTCGTAGTAGTGTTTACTGCGGAGCCCGAGGTTTTTTGGTGCTGTTCCGCTTTCGATGGGTACGGCCCGAGCGGAGCTAGGGCGTTGAACATGATTCCTTATGAAAAGGTGTGTCGCGAGGAATGGTTCTTTTTTCGGTGAGGCTCTTTGGCGTTCCGATTCGTAGTTGGCGAAACGTTCGGTATATATTCGGGCTCGAGTTTTTGTCGGCATACAGTCTGACGTAGTATGGCATTTAGGTCTGTATCTCAAGCTGATGTCGGAAGAGATTCCCTCGTATAGTGAGTCGGAAACTCTCTTGTTCTATTCGTTCATGCGGCTGTATATCCGGTAGATTTTATCTGATTGAAATTTTCGTCACAGGGTAATTGTCTGTTTGTTAGTAATATACGTATGTATATGTGTGTTGCTATCTGTTATGCGCGAGGTGCTGTTCTTTGTCGGAACCATGTTATAAATTATCATTCAACGGTTTAAGGTGATTTCGATTTAAAAAAAATAATTGTCAAAATATTGTTGCAAATAAAAAAATGAATATATTTGCACAATAAGATAAGATTTTAATCTGAGCGCTGAGGGCCGTTTCGCCGTATTTTTGTGGAACCAAGTTCTTCGGAAGACAAATATAACGGACGTTTTTAACGATGTATATTACTACGATTGCGGTAAATCGCAAACGTCCATGAAAATGAAGATTCAATAAGTAATATAAAACTTTTAGTTAACTTAAATATCAAAAACCATGAACAAATCTGAACTCATCAGCGCAATCGCTACTGAGGCAAAGATCTCTAAAACGGATGCTAAGAAAGCGCTTGACGCGTTTATCGCCGTGACTGGTGAAACCCTTAAGAAAGGCGACAAAATCACATTGGTAGGTTTCGGTACTTTCAGCGTAGTTAAGAAACCCGCTCGCACCGGTCGCAACCCCCGTACCAAAGCGGCTATCAAAATTCCCGCTAAGACCGTTGCCAAATTCAAACCCGGTTCAGAACTCAGCGAGCTCGTTAAGTAAATAAAACCTTAATTAGAACTGCTAAGTTTGACCGCCGCGATATTTTTTATCGCGGCGGTTTGCTTTTTGTATATTTATTATTATAATTGTATTGCGTAAGAATACGAGAACTATTGCGTAAAATGTGTGGGTATGTATAAAAGAGTTGAATACCATATAATTAAAAAAAGACTTGAAGAGCCTCGACGGTTCGTGCAGGTTGTTATGGGGGCTCGTCAGATAGGTAAATCTACGGTAGTCAAACAGGTGCTGAACGATCTGACTATCCCTTATATGCTATTTTCCGCCGACAATGTACCCGCCACTAACAGTGCTTGGATCACCGACTGTTGGGCGGCAGTTCGCAGTCTTAAAGAGAGCAAAGGGTATGAGAGTATTGTGCTTGTTATTGATGAGATACAGAAGATAGCCAACTGGAGTGAAGCTGTTAAAAAGGAGTGGGATAACGATACGTTTTACGACCGTAATATAAAGGTGCTGATTCTCGGCAGCAGTCGTGTATTGTTGGAGAGGGGGCTGTCCGAGTCGTTGGCTGGGCGGTTCGAGGAGATTCGTATGGGACACTGGAGCTATTCCGAGATGAAGGAGTGTTTCGGTTTTTCGCTCGACCGATATATATTCTATGGAGGTTATCCCGGTGCGGCATCATTGATAGGCGATGACGACCGTTTTCAGCAATATATCCAATCGTCCATTATAGACGCCACCATCAATAAGGATATTCTTATGGACACCCCTATCGGGAAGCCGGCTCTTCTTCGTCAGGCGTTCGAGCTAGGGGCCGCCTATTCCGGAGAGTTGCTCTCTTTGACTAAGATGTTGGGAGCGCTTCAGGATGCGGGTAATACTTCTACATTGGCAGGTTATATCAATTTGTTGGACGAGAGCGGATTGCTCTGCGGTATTCAGAAATTCGGCATTGATATGGTCAGGCGAAAGGCCAGTGTACCCAAGTTTCAGGTTTACAACAACGCTTTGAAGACCGTTTACAATACCTCGACCTTTGAAAACTCCATTCTCGATCGTAAGGTGTGGGGACATATCTTCGAATCGGGGATAGGGGCCTATATAGTGAGTCAGGCCTTTGTTCACCGTTTCGAGGTGTTCTATTGGCGAGAACGCAATTACGAGGTCGATTTCGTATTGCGAAAAAGAGGCTCCTCGGTTGCGATAGAGGTTAAAAGCAATGCGGAGAAGAGGACGGACGGTCTGGAGCGTTTCAGACAACTGTTCAATCCCCAATCCTCATTTATCGTAGGCGATGGCGGTATAAATGCCGAAGAATTTCTTACTATGGATATAAGTAAGTTGTTTTAAACGACGCGGGTATTTACACCCTGTGGCATAACAACGTTGCCGACGTGCAGTCGTCTACCTGTACGGTGACATAGTCGCCGGGGCGGTGTACTGTATCGGCGAATACGCACACTTTGTTCTGAGAGGTGCGTCCGACCAGTTCGTCGGGGTTACGTTTGGAGGGTCCCTCTACGAGCACTTCGAATGTTTTGCCTATGTCTTGTCGGTTGCTTTCGAGCGACAGATCGTTTTGCAGGTTTATGATCTCGGTGAGGCGTCGGGTTTTGGTCTCGTCGTCGATGTCGTCTTTCATGTGGCGTGATGCCTTGGTACCCTCGCGTTCGGAGTATTTGAACATGTAGGCGAACTGATATCCCACCTGGCGCATTAACGAAAGTGTCGCTTCGTGTTCCTCTTGGGTCTCGCCGCAGAATCCGGCTATTATGTCGGTGGTGATGGCGCAGTCGGGCATGTGGCGGCGTATGGCATCTATTCGTTCGAGGTACCATCCGCGGGTATATTTGCGGTTCATGCGCTCGAGCATGGTGTCGGAGCCGGATTGTGCCGGCAGGTGTATGGAGCGGCATATATTGGGGTGGGCAGCCATGACCTTCAACAGCTCGTCGCTCAGGTCTTTGGGGTGCGATGTGGCGAAACGTACCCTTAGCAGTGGCGATACCTCGGCGGTCATGCGCATGAGGTCGGCGAAAGTAGTGTCGCCGTAGCGGTATGAGTTGACGTTCTGCCCCAAGAGCGTCACTTCGCGGTAACCACGGTCGAAGAGGTCGCGCACTTCGGCCAGTATGGTGTCGCTGTCGCGGCTTCGTTCGCCTCCGCGGGTGTAGGGCACCACGCAATAGGAGCACATGTTGTTGCATCCGCGCATGATGGAGACGAAAGCGCTGACTCCGTTACGGTCGAGCCTTACCGGAGATATGTCGGCGTATGTCTCTTCGCGCGACAGTAGCACGTTTATGCCTTTGCCTCCGCTTTTTACCTCCTCCATGAGTGACGGCAACGAGCGGTATGAGTCCGGTCCGGCCACTATGTCCACCCCTTTGTCGGCCTCTACGAGACGCTCTTTCAGACGTTCCGCCATGCAGCCTATGACGCCTACTATGAGCGCCGGCCTACGTCTCTTCAGTGCTGCGAACTCCGAGAGGCGCCCCCACACGCGTTGTTCGGCGTTGTCGCGTATGGAGCAGGTGTTGACGAGCACTATGTCGGCCTCTTCCATCTTCTCTACATATATGTATCCGTTGTCGCGCATTATCGACACCACTATCTCCGTGTCGCCGAAGTTCATCTGGCATCCGTATGTCTCGATATAGAATTTTAGCGCTTTGTCAGTTACGGGGCGTAATGTGGATGGTGTTATCATGTGATGATGTTCTCTTTTTTAATCCTGATTGACGTTAATTCGGTAATAGATCGTTGCGACGTATGGTTTAGTATGGGTATGTAGGCGGCTTCATGCACGCACTACAGCCCGCCGGACGAAAAGGCAAAAATTATGAAAATCCGATATTATCTCGCTTATCTTCATCCGGCTTAGGTTGATCGGTTAAGGTGAAGCATGCCGTAAAAGCGTGCTATCGGTCGAACCGTAACGGCACGCCTCTGTACTCCTCGTCGAAACGGCCCCTTTCATATACCAAGTGTCCGTTTACCAGAGTGTGCGTCACTTTGTGCGATAATTTCACCCCCTCCAGCGGCGACCACCCGCATTTGTACAGCGTATTTTCGCGGGAGACTGTCCAGTCGGCTTTGGGATCTACTATCGCTATGTCGGCGTAATACCCTTCCCGCAGAAAGCCGCGTCGTTCTATACGGAAGAGCCGTGCCACCCTGTGTGCCATCTTGTCGGCGGCGAACGAATAGCCCAATCCGCGCCTTGAGGCTATTTCCAGCATCAGCGCCAGCGAGTGTTGCAGCATGGGGCCTCCGGATGGTGCGCTAATATACGGCCGCTCTTTCTCTTCGAGTGTGTGGGGCGCATGGTCGGTGGCCGCTATGTCTATGAGGCCGTCGGATAACCCCTGCAACAGCACCTCGCGGTCGCGCAGCTCTTTTACTGCCGGGTTCCATTTTATCATGTTGCCTTTGGTGGGGTAGTCGTCGGATGTGAACCACAGGTGGTGCATGCACACCTCGCCTGTCACCTGCTTGTCTTCGAGCGGCGCTCTCTCCATTAGCGACAGTTCGCGCTCGGTGCTAAGGTGCAGTATGTGAAGACGTGTGCCGTGCTTGTGTGCCAGCTCCACGGCCCGTGCCGACGAGCGGTAGCATACCTCGCTGTCGCGTATTACTGGGTGCATCTCGGTAGGGATGTTATCGCCGTATCTCGCTTTGGCCGCGGCCATGTTTGCACGTAACAGGCTTTCGTCCTCGCAGTGTACGGCCAGCGGCAGATGTGCGGCGGAGAATATGCGGTCGAGTGCGGCGCTGTCGTCTACGAGAAGTCCGCCGGTGGACGACCCCATGAATAGCTTTATCCCGCATATGCGCTTAGGGTCGAGCCTGTCGAAGAGCGATACGTTGTCGGCAGTGGCTCCGAAGAAGAATGCGTGGTTGGACATGGCCTTGCCGGCGGCGTCGCGATATTTGTCTTCGAGGGCTTCGAGCGTCACCGTGGGTGGCACCGTGTTGGGCATATCCATAAACGAGGTGACACCGCCGGCCACTCCCGCACGCGATTCGCTGTGCATGTCTCCTTTGTAGGTGAGGCCAGGGTCGCGGAAGTGTACCTGATCGTCTATTACGCCGGGCATTACCAACAGCCCCGAGGCGTCTATGTGCTGCGCCCCTTCGAGCACCTCGCGCGGACAGTCGCCGAAAGATACCTTCTCTATTATGTCGTCGGATACGACTATATATCCCGGCTTCTCGACACCCTCGTTGACGATGGTGCCGCCGGTTATAACTATCTTTGTCATTGTCTGCCTTTTATCTTTTTGAACGGTAAGCGGAGCACGCCCCAAAAGGCTTCGCCGAATATCCCGCTGTTCATTTTGGACTCTCCGCGTGTGCGGTCGGTGAATATTATCGATAGCTCCTCTATGCGGAACCCGAGCTTCCATGCCGTGTATTTCATCTCTATCTGGAAACCGTACCCCTTCATGCCTATGGCATCGAGGTCGATAGCACGCAATACGTCGGCGCTGTAGCATACGAATCCGGCGGTGGCGTCGTTTACAGGCATTCCTGTGACAATACGTACGTAACGCGATGCGTAATACGACATTATCACACGTCCTATGGGCCAGTTCACCACGTTCACACCGCATTTGTACCGCGATCCTACTACCACGTCGGCGCCGCGGTCTGCCATCTCTATCATGCGTTCGAGGTCGGCGGGGTTGTGCGAGAAATCGGCATCCATTTCACAGATGCGGTCGTAGCCTCTCTCCAAGGCCCATTTGAATCCGCATATATATGCCGTTCCGAGCCCTGCCTTTCCGGGACGTTCCATAAGGTGAAGACGGCTCTCGCTCTCCTGCATACGCTTTACTATTGCCGCAGTGCCGTCCGGAGATGCGTCGTCCACTATCAGTATATCGAAGCCCGAGGGCAAGGCCATCACGGCCCCGACTATGGCCTCTATGTTCTCTTTCTCGTTGTAGGTGGGTATTATGACTATGTTTTTCATCTTGCCGCAAACTGTCTAATATCGTTCAAAGGAACGAATTTTGTGCGAAATTAAAAAGGAACGAGGTAAAAAATTCTTATCTTTGCATTGGTATGAATCGGCCCGTGGGGTCCGTGGCGAGTTCGGCGCGGTTCCCGTCTGCGAATACTTCGTTAGGCCGGCATGTCCGGCAGCGTATCGGGACGGTTTGTTTTTGTTTCTGTCAAAATTAAATGTATATGAATTTGTTTAAACGTTTTGCGGCGGCGCTTATTGTCCTTATTTCCGCCGATGTATATGCGGGCGAGCCGTTTGCCGCCATTTCGGGAATATGGGACAAGATGCCGTTCGCCGGTACTACCGAGTTCAGTCTCGAAAAGGATTTCAGCATAGTGGTGTCGCCGGACGATGCCGTAGCCCAGGCTTTCGCCGCAAAATTGCAACTGTTTCTGGAGATGAGAGGTATTACGGCGTTCGGTTTCTCCAACTTCGCTGCCGCGCGTAATATAACTGCCTCTACCGTCGACAGCGTTAAGGGCGGTGGCACTTATTCCATCTGCGTAGGGAAAAATCTGGTGACGGTTAACTTCACCTCTCCGGCCGCTATGAACGAAGCGTATACCGCCCTTATAGCGGGTTATACCGATAAAACGGGTTTCTTCAAGCGGTTGACCCGCAAAAATAATCGTCGCTTCGTGAAAGCCGATGAGATTCCGAGTAAGGCTCCGGTCACAGCCGACAGGGCCGACGTGGTGGACCTCATGTCGCAGTCTGTCGATTGCGAGACGGTAAAGGCCCGTTTGCACAAGGCTTCGGCTGCCGGTGTCACCACCGTATATATGGTATTCATGAACGACAAAGGGTGGAAAATCAACAGTTCGGCCATGAGCCTTGTCAATCCCGATGCCGCGGCTCCTGCCGGACACTGCTACAGCTATTCGCAGGTGCGTGACATTAAGAATACGGCCGATAATCTGGGTATGAAGATAGTGCCTGTGATAGACATAGCCACAGCTGAAAATCCCGCTTTCGAGGGTTTTACCGGCCATCCGGTGCACTCTACGGAGGGCGTTCGTTTCACGCGTGCCATGGTAAGGGAGTTTTGTCTCAATACCGGTTTCGGTACCGTTTGTCTGGGCGACGATCCTGATGACGAGACTGTCGCACGCCGTTTCATTGAGCCGGTGGTTGCCGAGATAGAACATGCGGGCGGTACGGCTGTGATGCTTTGAGCGGACATGCCTCGTGTAGCGGCCCGTTAAACAGTTGGTTTCGATATGATGTACGGAAGATTATACGCCATTGCTGTCATGGTCGTCTTGTCGGCGGCCGTTGCGGTAGGATGTAAAAAAGACGGCGACGGCGATGGTAACGACGGTCGTATCTCATTTCCCGTAGAGAGCTATATCGTCGACTATACCTCCACTCTCGTGGTTGTCGATTACGAGTCCGATTTCGACGTGGAGGTTACGGGTTTGCCGTCGTGGTGCCAGCTCGAACGTATGGAGTCCGGAGCGGCGGTAATAGCGGTGGGGCGCAACGACGGCCAAAGGCGTAGCGGCTCCGTTGTATTCAGTGCCGGCGGCGGCAGGTCGGAGTTTGCGATAGTGCAACGCGGCAAGGCCATATCCGGGAATGGCATGATAAGGGTCGACAGTCTGGTGTCGGTAGGCCGTAAAGGTGCAGTGGTGATGCTCGCTCCGCTCTACGACGGCGTTTCGGTTACACCGTCGGTGAAAGAGGGTGCGGAGTGGATACATCTGCGTGCTTCGAGCTATGCCACCTTGTCTCAGGTGGCCGTGGAGGTAGACGAGAATACCGGCGAAAGTCCGCGAAAAGGCGTCGTCTACTTCGCTTCCGACAGAGGCGATATAGACAGCACGGTTATATGGCAGGCCGGAAAGGACGAAATCTCGATAGACGGAGACGTGACGGTCGACAGCTATTTAAACGCCGTCGTCAAGATGAAGATACGTACCGGCCGACTCTCGGCAGGAGAGAAGATAACGTCGGCCGGTTACTACATCAGTTGGAGCGATCCTCTCCCCGGTCCCGGCGGCAGGTCGATGACGGTAGGGATGGGCGGTCAGGACGCCAACAACATATATTTGGATATTAAGGCCAATATCTATCGCGGTCTGATACCGGGAAGAAGCTATAATATACGTTACGCCATGGCCACCGACCGTCGGACCTATTACAGCGACACGCAGACATTCTCCGTGCCTGCGTTGCCGGCGGTGGGTCCGGCGGATATGAAAATCCCGGTCGTGTTCCATGTCTACTACAGCGGTAGCGGCAGTGTCGTCGAGAACGTGTCGGCCGAAGCGGTCTACAATCAGATAGATATGGCTAACTTTATCTGGCGCGGACGGTTCGGCGGGGGTGTCGATACCGGCGTCGAGTTCGTGCCCGCGACACATACGCCGTGGGGCGAGCCGCTTGCCGAGCCGGGGATACACCGTATAGCAGTGTCGCGGCCCCTCTCCCTTACCGACGACCAGTTCATTTTCGATGGCGACTACAATGACAGCTTCAATCTGTGGGACCCCAAAAAGTATGTCAACGTATGGGTCATGGACGTATCCATGCTCGATGTGGCCGGATATGCCACTATCCCTAGTGTGCCCGAGAGCAAGCCTCTTTCCGGTCTGGCTTCGGGCGATTACTATTTCACCCATCCGCTCGACTATATGCACGGAATAGTGCTCGACAACGAGGCGGTAATGTCTACGAACGACGGCATGACTTTCGCGCACGAGGCCGGTCACCTTTTCGGCCTGTTGCACGCTTTCAGCGATAACGGATGCGGTAAGGACGACTATTGCGCCGACACTCCTGACTACGACCGCTCCCTATATCTCAAGACCTTCGAACAGACTGGCGTACACGATTTCTCGCGCATATCGTGCGACGGTAGCAGGTTTACGTCCGTCAATGTGATGGACTATTTCTTTGGGTATGCTTTCGAGATCACACCGGATCAGAAACGTCGTATAGATCATACCCTCGATTACGGCATAGTGGGCGTGACACGCTCCGGTGCGGTTAAGTCTCTGAGCTATGTGGATGCCGACGCCCCCAAGCCCGAGATAACAATAATACATTAGACTATGACACCAGTATCGTTCTCTATCGACCACACGCGTCTTAATCCGGGCATATATCTTCAGGCCGAGCCGGGAAAGGTATATACCTACGACCTCCGTTTCGTGGCGCCTCGCCGCTCGCAGGAGGAGGGCATACCGCAGGCCGTGATGCACACTTTCGAACATTGTCTGGCTACCTCGCTAAGGTCGTCGGCTCCTTTTGCCGACAACATACTTTATGTCGGTCCTATGGGGTGCTGCACAGGGTTCTACCTGCTTCTCAACCGCGAGGCGGAGAGAGAAGAGATAGCCGCTGCATTGGTGGAGGCTTTCGATTTCGTAATAACTACCGACGCCATACCGGCTGCCAATCCGCGTCAATGCGGCAACTATCGCCTCAACGATCTGGAGGCGGCGCGTGCTCTGGCTCTTAAACTGCGCGATATATTCGTGCCCGGCGGCGTGTACGAGACGGAATATCCCGTGCTGGAGGAGTAGACCATGTACGATATAGATACCCTCACCGGCCACGACGAGATCGACTACGGCTCGCTTATGAGTCGTCGTATAGGTCGCATTCTTTTGATATGCAGTTCTTTCGACCTTTTCTCTCTGGAAGAGGAGGGGCGCGTAGAGGCGCAGATAAATACCGAATACAACGAGCTCAACCTCAATAACCCGCCTACCTTCGTACATGCGCCCGATGCCCGGAGAGCTTTGGCCATGATAGATGCCGGAGAGAGGTTCGATCTTGTCATCACCATGCTCAACATAGGCCCTATGGGTGTGTTCGAGTTCGCCGAGCGTGTCAAGGAACGTATGCCGGAGGTGCCGGTGGTATTGCTTTATCACTTCTCGCAAAAGGTGACGCGTCGTTTGGAGGAGCATTCTTCGGAGGCTATCGACTATATCTTTTGCTGGATGGGCAATGCCGATCTGTTGTTGGCGATAGTCAAATTGTTGGAAGACGATATCAACGCTCCGTACGACATAGGTCAGGGCGTGCAGGCCATACTTCTGGTGGAGGACTCCGTAAAGTATTACTCCACCTATCTCCCTATGCTCTATAAGCTGATAGTGTCGCAGTCGCGGGAGTTTCTCAAAGAGGCGCTCAACGAACAACAGCAGATGCTTCACCGCAGGGCGCGTCCCAAGGTGTTGCTGGCGCGCAACCTCTCGGAGGCCTACGATATATATTCCCGCTATTCGGGCAATCTGTTGGGTATCATCTCCGACATATCCTTTGCCGTAGATGCCGCTCACAGCGAACGTATAGAGGGTGGCATAGAGCTTTGCCGCCATGTCAGGGCCGCAGATCCTTTCCTGCCGTTCGTGTTGCAGTCGTCGTCGGAAGAGCGGCGAGCCGTCGCAGACGAGTTGGGGGTGAATTTCATAAACAAATATTCCGAAACATTGCTTACCGAGCTCTCCGACTATATTACACGGGAGCTTATGTTCGGTCCGTTCATATTCACCGACCCCGAGACCGGAGCGGAGGTGACGAAGGCCGAGACGCTTGGAGCCATGCAGTCGGCGCTTAAGCATATAAGCGATGAGGTTTTGCTATGGCACACTTCGCGCAACCATCTGTCTAAGTGGTTTTATGCCAGAGGGTTGTTTAGTTTGGGCGAGAAGATGAGGCGCATGAGGGTGGATAATTTCCCGTCGTTGGCCGATATGCGTGATTTCGTGCGCGGAGAGATAGAGCGTTATCGCAGTTATATAGGTCAGGGGGTGATAGCCCATTTCGACAAAGACAGCTATAACCGCTTTATATGGTTCGCGCGTATGGGCGACGGATCTATGGGCGGCAAGGCGCGGGGGCTGGCCTTTCTCAACAGCATCCTTTACTGTTACCGGTTGCTCGACGCTTTCCCGGGTGTGCGCATAACCATTCCGCGTACCGTGGTGATAGCCACCGACTATTTCGACGACTTCATCAGGGTGAACGGCCTGCAATACGTCATACAGTCCGAGGAGGACGATCAGTACATTCTCTCGGAGTTTCTGGGGGCACGCCTCTCGGAGGAGCTTATAGAACAGTTGCGCGTGTTCATACGTCACGTCACCGGGCCTTTGGCGGTGCGTTCGTCGTCTAAGTTGGAAGATTCGCATTACCAGCCGTTCGCCGGTGTGTACAGTACATATATGGTGCCGCGTGTGGAAGACGACGAACAGATGTTACGCCTTTTGATAAAGGCTGTAAAGAGCGTTTATGCGTCGGTCTATTTCCGCGGTTCGCGTGCCTACATATTGGCCAGCTCCAACCTCCTGTCGGAGGAGAAGATGGCTGTGGTCATACAGCAGGTGTGCGGCACGGAGGAAAACGGTTATTTCTTTCCTACCATCTCGGGTGTTGCCCGTTCTATCAACTACTATCCGGTTGGCGACGAGAGAGTCGAGGAGGGTATCGCCAATATAGCCCTCGGTCTAGGCAAGATGGTGGTGGAAGGGGGGCAGACTTTACGCTTCTCTCCGCGTTATCCCAAAAGGCTGTTGCAGCTCTCTTCCCCCGATATGGCCTTGCGCGACACCCAACATAAGATGTACGCCCTCTCGTTGTCGCCGCGTCGTTTCAGAACGTCGGTAGACGACGGGGTCAATATAGACTGCCTCGATATTCAGGACGTGGCCGGGTATCGTAATACCTCTTATGTAGCCTCCGTATGGAACCACTCGGACGGTACGCTCTCCGATTCGCCCTCGGCTTCGGGACGCAAGGTGATAACGTTCGCTTCGGTGCTCAAATACGACCGTTTCCCTCTTGCGGAGATACTTTCGCGTCTGTTAGACACCGGACGCCGCGAGATGCTGGAGGAGGTGGAGATAGAGTTTGCGGTAGATATGGATGTGCCCAAAGGACACGATATAAATTTCAATGTGTTGCAGATAAGGCCTATAGTAGGGCCGCGTAGCGACGAACGTGTCGATTGGGAGCGTGTCGCGTCATCATCTCCCATATTGTATGCCGAATCGGCCTTAGGGTTGGGCGAGATAACCGGATTACGCGACATCGTATATGTAGATCCCGACCTTTTCGACTCGGCGCATACCGAGGAGATGGCTCGCGAGGTGGAGGCCTTTAATCGCGAAATGGTGCAGAGCGGCACTCCATACGTGCTCATAGGTCCGGGGCGTTGGGGATCATCCGATCCGTGGCTCGGCATACCGGTTAAGTGGGCGGACATATCGCAGGCTCGTGTGATAGCGGAATGCGGTCTGCCCGGCTTCGATATAGAGCCCAGCCAAGGCACCCATTTCTTTCAGAACCTCACCTCTTTCGGGGTGGGGTATGTTACTCTCAATCCGAGTGCGGGAAAAGGAATACTCGATTTCGACAGCCTCAGAGCCATGAATCCTGAACATAAGGGTACGTATCTGAGACATGTGCGTTTCGATCGCGATTTAACGGTAGTGGTCGACGGTAGGGTCTCTAAGGCGGTTATTATTTAGAGGTGGCGCTTCTTTCGGCGGGCGGAAAATTTCCCGACGTAGGCTGCTACCGTGTCTGCGATTAGTAAGCTCTTCTGTTTATTTCGCATAGAGCTATTATCTCTGCCCGCGGTTCAGTCGCAGACGGCGTAAAATAATTGCTTTCCTGTAGAAATTTAAACACTTCACACAATTTGTGTAATACCTCTTCTTTTAATGCAGAGGCTTGTATTCGTATTGTCCATACGTAACTAATGACCTGAGCCTCACGCCTTACGTTGTGGTTTCATCTGCTGACACAATGCGAACCTCGCTCGTCGGATTTTACCTGATGCCATAACTGTAAAAATGACACATGTCATGTTATATTGTCATTAAAAAACGACATTATAACATGTTAAGCATCAGTGTCATGACTCGTTGTCTGCATTCTGTGTCACTGTGTCTTCTTTTGTCTTTGGCAAGGGGTTTGCAACGTATTGCTGTAAAAAGAAATAATAAAAAGCAAAAATATATGAATGCAAACAACATGACATTTAAAGCGCAGGAGAGGCTTCAGGAGGCTTTTCTCATCGCTCAGCGAGACGGCAATCAGGCTGTTGAGCCGGAGCACATAATGATGGGTCTTTTGAGCGGCGACGATTCGCTGGCCCTCTTCCTGTTGAACAAGGTGGGTGCGACTACCGCCGGTCTAGACGGCAGATTGCGGTCTCTTATAGACAAGTTACCCAAAGTGTCGGGCGGCGATCCATACCTTTCTCGTGATTCGATAAAGGTGATGCAGAGCGCTCTCGACGCCACCAAGGAGTTCGGCGACAAATATATCTCTCCGGAGCATATATTGATAGGTCTTTTGCGTAGCGGCGGGGCCGTGTCGCGTCTTCTGAAGGATATAGGGGTCACATCCGACGCTCTGACGTCCGTTATAAAGGAGGTCAGGAAAGGATCTACCGTCGATTCGCAGACATCGGAGCAGAGTTTCGATTCGCTCAATAAATATGCGATCAATCTCAACCAGCGCGCTGCCGAGGGTAAGCTCGACCCTGTGATAGGCCGCGATGAGGAGATAAGGCGTGTGCTGCAGATTCTGTCGCGCCGTACCAAGAACAACCCCATACTCGTAGGTGAGCCGGGTGTGGGTAAGACGGCCATTGCCGAGGGTATAGCCCACCGAATAGTGGATGGCGACGTGCCCGAAAACCTCAAGAGCAAACAGATCTATTCGCTCGACATGGGTGCCCTGATAGCCGGTGCCAAATATAAGGGCGAGTTCGAGGAGCGTCTGAAAGGCGTCGTCAGCGAGGTTGTATCGTCGGAGGGCGACATAGTCCTTTTCATCGACGAGATACACACGCTCGTGGGGGCCGGAGGCGGCGAGGGCGCCATGGATGCGGCCAACATACTGAAGCCGGCTTTGGCGCGTGGCGACTTGCGTGCCATAGGAGCCACCACGCTCGACGAGTATCAGAAATATTTCGAGAAAGACAAGGCGCTCGAGAGACGTTTCCAGAAGGTGATGGTGGACGAGCCCTCCGCGGAAGATGCGGTATCCATTCTGCGAGGTATAAAGGATCGTTACGAGAACCATCATCAGATACGTATAAAGGACGAGGCCATAATAGCCTCGGTGGAGCTTTCCGACCGTTATATCACCAGCCGTTTTCTGCCCGACAAGGCCATAGACCTTATCGACGAAGCGGCGGCCAAGTTGCGTCTCGAGATGAACTCCGTGCCCGAGTCTATCGACGAGCTCGACCGAAAGGTGCGTCAGAAAGAGATAGAGCGCGAGGCGATCAAACGCGAGGGCGACGAAAAACGCATAGAGGAGCTTACGCGAGAGATAGACGAGATCAACAGCGAACGCACGGAGCTTAGAGCCAAATGGCAGACCCAGCGCGACCTTATCGAAAAAGTGCAGGTGGAACGCAAACTCATCGACGACTACAAGCAACAGGCCGCCGAGGCGGAACGTCAGTACGACTACGGCAAAGTTGCCGAACTGCGTTACGGCAAGATCCCCGAGAGCGAGAAGGAGATAGAGCGTTTGAATGCCGAGATCGCCCACAACAGCGAGAGTGGCGGAGCCCTCATTAAAGAGGAGATCACGGCCGAGGATATAGCCGAGGTGGTGTCGCGGTGGACCGGCATACCCGTTAACCGTATGTTGGCCAGCGAACGCGAGAAACTTCTGCATATGGAGAACGAGCTGCACAAGGTGGTGATAGGTCAGGATGCGGCCATAAAGGCTATATCGGATGCCGTACGCCGTAGCCGTGCCGGGTTGCAGGATCCGCGCCGTCCTATCGGATCGTTTATATTCATCGGTACTACCGGTGTGGGTAAGACCGAGTTGGCTAAGGCGCTGGCCGGATTCCTGTTCAACGACGAGAACATGATGACGCGCATAGACATGAGCGAATATCAGGAGCGTCATTCCGTGTCGAGGTTGATAGGCGCGCCTCCGGGATACGTAGGTTACGACGAGGGGGGCCAGCTTACCGAGGCGGTGCGTCGCAAGCCATATTCGGTGGTGTTGCTCGACGAGATAGAGAAAGCCCACCCCGACGTATTCAACATACTGTTGCAGGTGCTCGACGACGGCCGTTTGACCGACAACAAGGGGCGTACGGTGGATTTCAAGAATACCATCATCATAATGACCTCCAATATAGGTTCGCACATCATCAACGAGCGTTTCGCATCTTTGGATGAGAAGAATCGTCAGGAGGTTATAGAGTCTACGGCTAACGAGGTGTTCGAGCTTATGAAACAGACCATAAGGCCCGAGTTCCTAAACCGAATAGACGACATAGTGATGTTCACGCCGCTTACCAAGGATGAGGTTCGCGAGATAGTGAAGTTGCAGGTGAAGGCTTTAAGCCGCATGATGGCCTCTTCAGGTCTTACAATGCACGTTACCGACAAGGCCGTTGACTATATAGCCAAAGAGGGGTACGATCCGCAGTTCGGTGCCCGTCCCATAAAGAGGGCGGTACAGAGGTTGCTCGTTAACGAACTGTCGAAACAGATACTTTCTGGAACCGTAGTCAAGGAGAATCCGATAGTGGTAGACAGCGAGGGTGAGGGGCTTACTTTCAGAAACTGATAACCTATTGATGCGTAGATACCTCGAAGATTTATTCTTCGGGGTATCTTTTGTTTGTACTATGGTAGAAATATGTTAATTTTGTGTTCTGTAAATCAAATGTTTGTAGCAATGCTGAAAAAAAGTCTATACAAAATTGCGGTTTCTGCCGCTTTTGTCGTATTGTCCGCCGGTTGCGGCAGGCAGTTGCAGTCGTTCGATTATATTCTCGATTGGGAGGGCGATCGTATCTCGGTCGATTTGACGTTCTCTCCGGGAGGGAAAGATACGTTGGTGCTCTCGTACGGTAATCCGGAGGCCGGGGGTATGACCGATATTTTCAGCTGGTTACGTAATATAGAGGTAGAGGGGGCCGAATATTCGGTAGACACCTCCTCTGGGGTCGTAATGTCGTTGTATGCTTTCGATAGAGCAAAGCCCGTGCATGTACGCTATCAGGTTAAGAGCACGCTTCCGGACGGGTATTCCCCCCGGGGCAGTTGCCTGATGGATATGTTCAGACCAGATATTACCGACGATATGCTTTATACCAACGGGTTCAATCTGTTTATGCTTCCGGCGGACGAGGGTGTCGCCACGGTGAGGTGGAATACTACGCCCGATTATCCTGTCTTTTGTCTGTACAATCCTGGCAAAGGAACAGCTCCTTTCTCTGGTAAGACTTCCGACCTCTACGGCACGGTCATTGTCGGAGATCCTCTGCTTACGGTGGATACTTTGGTATTGGACGGTGTTAGCAATTACCTTGTCACGGCATTGAGAAATAATCCGGATTATAACCGGAGCGAGATTCTGAGGTATTTTTCGACAGTATATCCTAAAATGCGCGCATTCTGGGGCGATCGTGACACCAACTCCTATTCGCTTATTGTCTTTCCGTTCCGTAATAACACATTCGAGGCATCCGGTAACGGGTTCGCCAACGGGTTTCTGTCGCGGTACGATTCTACCGCCGACACCCTTCTGACAAAGGCGCGTGCGGAACTGTTCACTCATGAGATAGGGCACAAATGGGTGTCGTCCGACGAATATAACAGGTGGTTCGGAGAGGGGTTCAACGATTTGCAGACCGCTTATATGCTCGTAGAGTGCGAGATGTTTCCCCCGTCGCTTTTCGTAGATTATATCAATCGATATTTCGTAAGCCTTTATAATAGTAGCTTGCGTAATATCGACAATCAGACTGTGACTGAAGATTTCTGGAACTCGTCTGACAATACGTGGATACCTTATTGGCGTGGAATGATATACGGATTATATATGTGTGGCGTGGTAGAGGTATATACGGGTAGTCGCTACGGATATGTCGATATGATGACCGCACTGAAAGAGGTTAAAGATAGTCTAAACCGTGAGAATTTTATAGATAAGATGTCCGCATTTATAGACCGCGAGCGTTTGGAGGCCGATTTCGACAAGTACATAACCAACGGAGAAGATATTCGTTTCGATGTCTCCGAATTGCCTGCCGGACTCGATATGGTATATTTGGAAAACGGTATGCCCGAACTACTAATTGCGGACGAAGAGCTGTTTCGTAGCCATTGGCGTTTCGACCGGTAATGGGGTACGGTTTTATTGGATGGCCCTTTTTCAAAAATTAAATTAAGGCCCGGTGTATCTTATCTTGTTTGAGGTAAGAAATATGTTGCCATTTATTAATTTGATCTTAAGAAAGAGTCGGGAATACTTCCCGGCTCTTTTCATTAAAATTTGGCAGATATTATTTGACAGTATCGTAGAAGCAACGTTTAGGTGATTCCACTTTGCCTGCTTTCACCAATTCTTTGATTGCTTTGTCGACCTCTTTTTTGTCGAGGCCGAGCTGGGTGGCCACTTCACCGGCTTTCATCGCTCCTTTGGCTTTGAAAAGCGCGATTATTTTCTCTTCCATTTCTGTTTTGTTTTAAGGTAAATACAATTAGTCGTAACGCCATATGAAGCTATCGGCGTCTTGGTGATGTAGGCAAAAATAGTGCAATTATTAATATTAGACAACAAAAACAGACCGGCAGAGTGAATCTCGTATGTCTATTTTATATATATTTACGGAATATTAAATAACAATCTGATGAAACGTTTCATATCTTCTTTAGCCGCGCTGTTGTTTTTTACGGGTGCGGTGTTCGCATCGGACGGTGTGCGCGAGCTTCCGCGCGATCCCGAGTCGCGTGTAGGCACACTGTCTAACGGCATGACCTATTACATACGTCATAACGATAAGCCTGCGGGGTTGGCCAGTTTTTATATCGTACATAACGTAGGGGCTTTGCAGGAGGATTCCACCCAGAACGGTCTGGCCCATTTCCTCGAGCACATGGCCTTCAACGGTACCGAGCATTTCAACGGTCACGAAATGTTAGATTGGTTGGAGAGTATAGGCGTCGAGTTCGGTCGCGATGTCAATGCCTACACCTCGCAAGAGCAGACCGTATATAACGTCAATAACGTGCCTCTTACGAGAAAGTCCGTAATAGACAGCGCGTTGCTCATTCTTCACGATTGGTCGCACTACATAGCGCTTCTTCCCGAGGAGATTGATGCCGAACGCGGTGTGATACTCGAGGAGCGTCGTACCGGCATGAACGCCTCTCGCCGCATGTTCAACAAGAGTATGCCGCTTCTGTATAACTACACCAAATATGCCGACCACGATGTGATAGGTCCGGAAAATATCCTCAAAACCTTTACGCCGGAGCATATACGCGATTTCTATAACAAATGGTATCGTCCCGATCTGCAGGCCGTGATTATTGTCGGCGATTTCGACGCCGCAGAGATGGAACGGCTCGTGAAAGAGCGTTTTTCCCACATACCGGTTCCCGAGAACGCTCCTAAAAAAGAACCAATAGTTATACCTCCGTATGAAAAGGACGAGGTGTTGGTTATAAGCGATCCCGAGCAAACCTATTCTCAGGTGAGGGTGCTCACTCCTACCGATCTTAAATTCACCGATATAAACAATACCCGCGAGGGGATGCTCAAGTCATTGGTATCTGAAGTGGTGGCTACAGCCATAGCGGAGCGTATCACGGAGCTGGTCATGTCTGGCGAGCCTATTTTGTCCGCATACGCCGGTCTATCGTCGAGGATGCGCGACGAGATGGTCTCTACCACGGTCGTTATTGCTCCGGACGGTAAATTGCCCGAGGCTCTGTCTGCTGTTACGAAGGAGGTGGAGCGTGTGCGCCGTCACGGTCTTACTAAGACGCAGATAGGTACCGCCGTAGCCAATATGCTTAAAGCGAATGAGACAGCCTATAACAACCGCGGCGATAAAAAAAGTATAGCCTTTATACAACAATACATCAATAACTTCCTTGTCAACGACCCTGCAATGGGCGCCGAGGACGACTATCGCATAACAGCCGAGCTTCTCGGAAGCATTACCCCAGAGATGGTGGCCGGGTTCATCCCCGAGATGTTCCCGGAGGGCCATGTCGCAGTCATAGTGAACATTCCGGAGAAAGAGAGCGCCGCCGTGGATGCCGATGCTCTTCTAGCTTCGTATAAAGAGGCCCGCAAAGCCGATATAGAGCCTCTCGGAGAGATGGCGGCCGCTACGGAGCTGATAACGGTGCCTGTAAAGGGTGGCAAGATAGTATCGCGCACTACGGATGTTTTGGGCGATGAGGTCCTGACACTCTCAAACGGCATACGTGTGGTGGTGCGCCCTACCGATTTCAAGAAAGACGAGTTGATGATGTCGGCATTTGCCGTGGGAGGTTACTCTACCGTTCCTGACGAGCTCATGCACTCGGCCGCGGTGATGAACACCGTCATAAACCGTTCCGGCTTGGGCGATTATTCCGCTGTTGAGCTTAAACGTGTGCTCGCAGGCAAGAACGCCGCTGTTTCGTACGACTATAACGATACCAAAGTGGTGCTGACCGGTACCTCTTCCGTAGATAACATCAAAGAGATGTTTGAGCTTATATGGTTGAGATTCAATGCTCCCCGCTTCGATGAGCAGGTGTTTGACGTAGCCATGATGAATAATCGCACCATGGCAGCCGGTTACGATCTCAATCCTGCCAATGCTTTGAACGATACCATATCCGACATACGTTACGGGCACGATCCGCGTGTATTCAACGGCGGCAAGGTATATGGCGGTCTCGACAAGGTATCTTTGGACGATATGCGTAAGGTTTACGATATATTCTACGGCGACGCCTCCAAGTTCACATTCTTCTTCGTGGGTAATATCGGCGACAAGAAGGAGTTCGAGAATCTGGTCGCCAAATATATCGGTTCGCTCGATGTGGAGGAACGGAGCGTCTATTCGCATATTCCCGCCTATTCCTACAAGGATGTGACACGTCGTTTCGTTCGCCCGCAAGAGAATCCCAAAAGCAGCGTATGTATGGAGTTCGTAGGGCGCGGAATAGAGTACACGCCTGTCAATGTTGTCAATATGAGCGTGCTGAGTCAGATATTGCAGTTCCGTTACACCAAGATCATACGCGAGGAGATGGGGGCCACTTACGGCGCCGGTGTCGGCGGACAGATAGCAGCTCCTCCTTCAGAAGGTTATATACTGCTTGTCAGATACGATACCAACAAGGATCAGCTCGACGAGACCGTGAAGGTGGTTAAGGATGTAGTAGCCGACGTGGCCCAAAACGGACCTACGCAAGAAGAGCTCGGCAAGATAAAAGAGTTGATGGTAAAGAACTTCAACAACAGTCTGAAAGAGAACTCGGCGTGGATGTCGTACATACGTGCCGTAAACATCTACGGCGACGCTTTCGTGCCCGATGCCACTCTGAATGCGATAAACTCTCTTACCGTGGAGTCGGTGAAAGAGTTTGCCGCCCGGGTGTACGATACGGCTAACGTGCATGAGATAGTGATGCTGTCGGAATAGTATGGCGTTATATAAAAAAGCGGGTGCGATTATGTCGCACCCGCTTTTTTACGCCCTTTCCGAAGAACTGCCGCCCGGCACGGATATGTTGTCTATGAACAACAACAGCCGGTTCGTTACGTTGACGTCGCTGACACCGCTGTCGAAGTCGAGCGACAGAATGTTCATGCCGGGGTAGAGCGTGCGTATTTTTTTCTCTACGCCTTTCGATACTATCTGGTTGGCTATGCACCCGAACGGTTGCAGGCTTATGACGTTGTTTATGCCGTTTTTAGCGAACGACACTATTTCTGCCGGTAACAACCACCCCTCGCCGAATTGTGCGGCCGGGGTGACTATACCCTCGGTAGATGCCGCCTCCTCGAATACATCGGTGAAAGGAGTGAAGTACTCGAACTCGGAGGCTATGCGGTTTACTTTCTTTATCTGCTTGTTTATAAGCGCATACGCCGCTTTTGTGACTATCCGTGACACAGACTTGCGTTTGAGGTCGGCATCTGTGTTTATTTTGTCGTTGACGAAGCTTTGCATGAAGAAGTTGAGGAGCGTAGGAGCCTCCACCTCTATGCCGCGGCCTATTAGCCATTCGGCCACGTCTTTGTTGGCGAATGCGTTGAATTTGAGGAATATCTCCCCGACTATGCCTACTTTGGGCATAGTCTTTCCGTGTTCTACTATCGCATTGAAGTCGCGTGCCGCACAGGCTATGTTTTCGTAGAGCGCGCGTCGTTTGCCGGTCTCTATGAGAGGTTTTGCCGCCTCCATGTATCTGTCGCGTAATTTGCGTGCCGCTCCCGGTATGGTTTCGCGTACTACGGATGCGTGGTAGAATTTTGATATGCAGTCGCCGTAAAGGGTGGCGGCCAACAGTGTGGGGGCTATGCGTAACCAGTCTATCCTGAAGCCGGGTTGCTCGTTGATAAGGCCGTCTCCTACAGCCAGCGACACTACGGGCACATTTTCGAATCCGGCCTCCGTCATGGCTCTCTTTATGAGGGCTATGTAGTTGGTGGCGCGGCATTGTCCGCCGGTTTGTGTTATGGTGACCGCAGTGTTTTCGGGGTCGTAATGTCCCGATTGCAGGGCCTTTATTATGTCACCCACTATCAGTGTCGCGGGGTAGCACACCTCGTTGTTGGCGTATTTAAGGCCTGATTCGGCCGATGTCATGTCGCTCTGCGGCAATGTTTCGGCATCGTATCCGGCCAAACGGAAAAGCGGAGCTATGAAAGGCGAGAGGTAGCCGGTGAAATACGGGGCTATTATCTTACGCCTCCTGTCGTCTGCAAGGTAGCTCTTGGTGGTGACGAAAGGTTCGGTGTGCGACTTTCTGTGGCTGTATTTTAGGCTGTCTACTATGGAACGCACCCTGAGCTTTATGGAGCCTATGTTGGTTACGTCGTCTATCTTGAGTATTGTCAGGCTCTTGCCGTGGCGTCCGAGCATCGCCCGTACCTCGTCGAGCAGGAAGGCGTCGGGCCCGCATCCGAACGAGGTCATCTGCACGAAGTGTACGTCGCCGTCTTGCATGGCCGCCCACTTGGCCGCACGCAATATGCGGTTGATGTAGGCCCATTGCGACACTATGTGGGCGTCGTCGATGGCAAGGGGCATGTTTCGCGCTATATCTTCGGTTATCACATCCACACCCATGTCCGACACCATATCGGATAGCTTGTGTTGCACCAACGGGTCAGTATGATACGGTCGCCCGGCGAGCAACACGGTTATACGTCCGTTTCGGCGGCTCTCGTCGTATATGTCTTGCGCCGCTTTTTTCATATTCTCCTCGTAGCGGTTCTGTTCCGACAAGGCTTCGCGTACCGCCGCCGATGCAACCGAGTCGTCGATGCCGAGTGTTTTCAGATAACGACGGCATTGCCGGGTAAGCAACTTCGTGTCTTTGAACGTTATGACGGGCGAGTCTATGGGTGTGCCGTGATGCCCGGCCACGCTGCGCAACACGTCGGAGTAGCCCGAGACTATGGGGCAGTTATAGCTGTTGGAGGCGTTTTTGTCTTCCAACTTCTCGTAGATGACGTAAGGGAAGAATATACGGTCGACCTTGCGGGCGATAAGATCGTATATATGGCTGTGGGCGAGCTTTGCCGGGAAACATATATTGTCGGACATGACGGTGTGTATGCCTGCCTCGTAGCTTCGGTATGCCGAGGGCGACGACAGCACCGTACGTATGCCGCACGATTTGAAAAGCGTGTGCCAGAAAGGGTAGTTTTCGTACATGTTGAGGCATCGAGGCAGCCCTATTACAGGGCCTTTCGTGCCCTCTGCTACAGGTTCCCTGTCGAAGAGCATGGCATATTTGTCGGTGTAGAGGTTGGCTCCCTTTTCGCGTTTGTCGCCGCTGTTGGAGAAGACCTTCTCGCATTTGTTTCCCGAGTAGTAGACGTTGTCGCCGGCGAATATGTATTTGTGTATGAAACACTGGTTTTCACAGCCGTGACATTGTATCTGCTTTGTAGTGTAGCTTGCGCACGAGAGTATGTCGTCGAGCGATACGGTCTTGTCGGTGCGGGCCGACGCCTTTGCGTTGAGAGCGCATCCGTATGCGCCCATCAGTTCAGGCATGTCGCTTCGCGATACCCGGCTTTGTGTAAGTAGCTCCAGGGCACGCACCACCGAGTCGTTGCGCATGGTGCCGCCCTGCACCACTATATGTTCGCCCAGCTCCGACCTCTTGCGTAGCTTGAGAACCTTGTACAGGCAGTTCTTTACGACGGAGTAGGATAGTCCCGCCGCTATGTCGCCGACGGTGGCTCCCTCGCGTAGCACCTGTTTCACTTTGGAGTTCATGAACACGGTGCATCGCGTTCCCAGGTCGCACGGCTCCGTGGCGGTACATGCCATGCGAGCGAAGTCGGCGACGGGATAGCCGAGCGATGCGGCGAACGTCTCTATGAAAGATCCGCATCCCGATGAACATGCCTCGTTCAGCTCCATGCGAGTGAGTGATCCGTTCTCTACGAACATCGCTTTCATGTCCTGTCCGCCTATGTCGAGGATGAAAGATACTTCGGGGTCGAGCTTGCGTGCGGCTAAATAGTGGGCTACCGTCTCTATTATGCCCTCGTCGAGCCGGAACGCCGCTTTTATGAGGTCTTCGCCGTAGCCTGTGGTGCATCCTCCGCCGAACCGTAGCGTAACACCCTCCTCGGCGCATCTCTGCGATAGTTTCTCGAGCCCCTGACGTACTGCCGTTATGGGGCCTCCTTTATTCGGGGCGTAGTGCGAATATACGATACGCTCTTTGTCGTCTATCACTACTATTTTGGTGGTGGTAGATCCGGAGTCGATGCCTAAGTATACATTCCCCGAGGCTTCCGAGAGCGTCGTTTCTACTATAGTTCCCGCGTTTTTGTCGTGTCGCCACAGCTCGTATTCGTCGTCGGAGGCGAATATAGGGGTGAGGCGAGAGGTTTTTACGGTAGTGCCGTGTGCGTCATCGTTGAGCTTTGCCACTATGGATGACAGGCTCGCCGTTTCGTCGTTTTTGCCGCATAGCGCCGCTCCCCATGCCGGTATTATGTTGGCGTTCGCGGGGGTTACGAAGTTCGATTCGTCGAGGCCGAGGTAATCTATGAAGGCTTTGCGTAGCGAGGGAATGAATGTGAGAGGTCCTCCGCAGAATAGTATCTTGGGCTCTATGGTGCATCCGTGCGACAGGGTCACTACCGTCTGCACCGCCACTGCGTGGAATATGGAGGCGGCTATATCGGCCTTGCTGACGTTCTTGCTTATGAGGTTCTGTACGTCGGTTTTGGAGAAGACGCCGCAACGCGAGGCTATGTGGTATATGTTTTCCGATCGCGAAGCTAACTCGTCCATGCGGTCTACATCTACTCCGAGAAGCATGGCCATCTGGTCTATGAACGCTCCGGTGCCGCCGGCGCAGTTGCCGTTCATGCGCAGGTCTACGGCTTTGTCGTGGTTTATATACACTATTTTGGCATCTTCGCCGCCTATGTCTATTATGGTGGATATGTCGGGATATACGGTCTCTACCAGCCGGGCGGCCGCCACTACCTCCTGCACGAAAGGCACTCCGCACTTTTCGGCCAGCCCCATGCCTACGGAGCCGGTTACGGTGAGCGATGCGCGACACTCTCCCAATTCGGCCGCCAGCCTCCCGAAATAGTCTTTTACTACTGCGGAGACATTGGCCTGATGGCGACGGTAGTCGGAGAAAACGATTCTGTTGTGTTGGTCGGTGACCACGATCTTGGCGGTGGTAGACCCTACATCCAATCCGATTCTGTATGTCATTTGTGCGAGTTAGCTTGTTGTTTTACATACCGGCCCCTATAGGTCGGAGGTGTATTATGCAATCGTGAATCGTACGACGATGCAATAACTGTGCCGCTCGTGTCAATCCTGCGCCGGTAATTTTCAGCGAGCGGTAGAGGGCGGCAAATTTAATCAATTTTCAAAACTATACCTATTTATATATAGAGATATAAAATATCATGTTGTCCGGTGCGTTTGATTATAGCGGTGTATTGTCTGCGGGGATATTTTGAAGGTTCGCCGATATTTCGTATCTTTATGCCCGTAACAGTGATTATATTACCTATGGAAAAATTGAAAGTCGGTGATAAAGCCCCGTTTTTCAAGGGTGTTACCACATCGGGCAAAGAGGTGTCGTCGGACGATTACAACTCTTGTAAACTGGTGCTATACTTCTATCCGAAAGATAATACCTCCGGTTGTACGGCGGAGGCCTGTTCGTTGCGTGACGGCTATGCGGAACTGAAAGCCGCCGGCTTCGAGGTGTTGGGCGTGAGTCCCGACTCGGTCAAATCGCACGAGGGGTTTACCGCCAAACACTCATTGCCGTTCGAGCTTCTGTCCGATGCCGACCATGCCGTGGCTGAAGCATACGGTTGCTGGGGGCTTAAGAAGTTCATGGGGCGCGAGTATATGGGAATGATCCGCACTACTTTCGTGATAAACGACGGCGTGATAGAGCGCATCTTCGACAAGGTTAGGACCAAGGATCATTTCATTCAGATAATGGATTCATACAAATAACGATATGGCTGAAAAAGTAACGAAAAAAAAGGTTGACGATACCGCTGCCGAGAAGTTGAAAGTTCTCGCTGCGGCAATGCAGAAGATACAGAAAGATTACGGTAAGGGTGCCATTATGCGTATGGGCGACCAGAAGGTGGAGAATGTGCCGGTTATCCCTACCGGTTCCATCACGCTCGATGCCGCGCTCGGTGTAAAGGGCTATCCCAAGGGCCGTATAATAGAGATATTCGGTCCCGAGTCTTCCGGGAAGACCACGCTTGCCATACACGCCATAGCCGAGGCGCAGAAAGCGGGCGGCGTAGCGGCGTTTATCGATGCAGAGCACGCTTTCGACCGCTTCTATGCCGAAAAATTGGGCGTGGATATAGATAACCTGTTGATAGCACAGCCCGATAACGGCGAACAGGCACTCGAGATAGCGGAGTCGCTGATACGTTCGAGCGCAGTGGATATAGTGGTCATAGACTCAGTGGCCGCGCTTACACCCAAGGCCGAGATAGAAGGCAATATGGGCGACTCTAAGATGGCGCTTCAGGCGCGTCTTATGTCGCAGGCGCTTAGAAAGTTGACCGGTACTATAAGCAAGACCAACACGGTCTGCATATTCATAAACCAGCTTCGCGACAAGGTGGGTATCACCTACGGTTCGCCAGAGGTTACCACCGGCGGTAACGCGCTTAAGTTCTACGCTACCATACGTATAGACATCCGTAAAGGTCAGGCTATCAAGGACGGCGACGACGTGCTCGGTTCGCACGCCAAGGTCAAGGTGGTTAAAAACAAGGTGGCGCCTCCTTTCCGCAAAGCCGAGTTCGACATAGTGTACGGCGAGGGCATATCTCGCATAGGCGAGATACTCGATATCGCCACCGATGAGAATATCATCGTCAAGAGCGGCGCGTGGTTCTCGTACGACGGTAAGAAACTCGGGCAGGGACGTGAAAACGTGAAGATCGCTTTGGAGGCCGATCCCGAGTTGCTCGCCGAGATCGAAGCCAAGGTGATAGCGGCTTACGATAAGAGCATGGACGAATCCGACGGCAAGAAGAAGGTGAAAGCCAAAGGCGTTGTCGATAAAGCGGACGACGATGCGGAGCCTGATATGGAGGAGATGTCGGAAGAGTAAGTCTTTGAGTTTTAGGTTTTACTGATACTTTCGGGCTCCGTGGTAAATATCGGATGCCGGATTAGTCGAAGTATATTTCGATGTGAAATATTGTTATGGGGCGATTTCTATTGTTATCGCCCTATTTCTTTTATTTATATCGGGTAATTTTCTCCGTAGAGTGCTCTGTTTTCGGTAAAAATTACCTATATTTGTTATCATGTTTACTCAAGCGGACGATAAGTTGATTCAGGACCATTTCGACGATCTGTTGAAATGTTGCGAGGCTATATGCAAAACGCCGGAGGACTGGAAGCTGGTAACCGACTCCTTTAATTTTGCCAATGAGGCGCATCGCGGTGTCCGTCGCAAGTCGGGAGTGCCATATATACTTCATCCCATAGCCGTTGCCAAGATAGTGGTGGTGGAGATAGGGTTGGGTGTAAAATCGGTTGCCGCAGCCTTGTTGCACGATGTGGTCGAGGACACGGACTACACAGTGGAGGATCTCGAGACCCGCTTCGGTAAAAAGGTCGCCACTATGGTGGACGGCCTTACCAAGATGAAGAAGGCGGGAGAGCTGGCCGGGCAGAGTTCGTCTCAGGCGGCCAACTTCAAAAAAATGTTGCTGACCCTTTCTGACGATGTCAGGGTGATTATAATCAAGCTGGCCGACCGTCTGCATAACATGCGTACTCTCGGTGCGATGCCGGTGGACAAGCAGATGAAGATCTCCAGCGAGACGATATATCTCTTCGCTCCGTTGGCCCACAGGCTCGGTCTCTACAATATAAAGACGGAGCTTGAGAACCTGAGCCTTAAATATAGCTTCCCTAACGACTATAAACAGATCGTGGATAAGCTCTCCCAGACGGAGGCATCGCGTAAGATGTTCATAGAGAAGTTCAACGCCCCCATAATAGAGAAGCTAAAGGAGAGCGGCATAGAGTTCACGATAAAGGGGCGTGTAAAGTCGATATACTCCATCTGGAAGAAGATGCAACGTAAGATGGTGACTATCGACGAGATATACGATTTGTTCGCTATACGTATAGTATTCAAGCCCATAGCGTTCGTTCCGGAGAAGACCCAATGCTGGAATATCTATTCGCTTATCACCGACATATATAAACCCAAGCCCGACCGTATACGCGACTGGGTCAACATCCCCAAGGCCAACGGTTACGAAGCGCTTCATTGCACCGTTATGGGGCCTGACGGAGTGTGGGCCGAGGTGCAGATAAGGTCGGAGCGCATGGACGAGATAGCGGAGAAGGGTTTTGCCGCCCATTGGAAATACAAGGAGCGCGATAAGAACATCGAAAACCGTGAGGGTGAGCTAGATAAGTGGATAAAAGAGGTGCAGAACGCGCTCAATAGTCCCACGGAAGACGCCGTTGAGTTTCTCGATGAGTTCAAGCTCAACCTTTACACCTCCGAGGTGGTGGTATTTACGCCCAAAGGCGAGTCGGTCACTTTGCCGAAAGGGGCGGTGGTGCTCGATTTTGCATACGAGATACATTCCAATCTGGGTAATAAGGCCATAGGCGCAAAGGTCAACCATAAGATAGAATCTTTATATACGCCTGTTAACAATGGCGATCAGGTAGAGATAATAACTTCTGCTACAGCACATCCGGTGCTCGAATCGCTCGATCATGTAGTAACCGCCAGGGCAAAACAGAAGATAAAGAGCTTCCTGAAGAAAGAGCGTGAGAATAACCTTAGCAACGGCATGAGGATATTCGACGAGGAGATGAAAAAGAGGGGAGTGACCCCGAGTGCGCGTGTTTTTCATAAGCTGTTACCCGCATATAATTCGTCGTCGAAAGATGAATTTTATGTTAAGCTGGGGGCCGGAATCATCTCGCTCGACAATGTTGACAAGATATTGCGTGAAAATGCCGCGACCAAGCTGATAAAATATTGGTCATTGCAAGTGTCGAATACACTTAAGCTATTCGGTAACAGCACTAAAGGCCAGCAAGAGACCGCTTCCGGCGATAAGATAAAGATTGCGCCGTGTTGTATGCCTATACCGGGCGACGAGGTCATCGGTTTCAGAGATAACGACGGGGATGTGATCGTGCATAAGAAGAGTTGCGACGAGGCCATAAAGTTGGCTGCCCGTCACGGCGACAGAATCGTCCCCATAAAATGGTCGAGCGAAAAAATATTGTCCTATCTCTCTGTCATAGAGGTGCGAGGGATAGACCGCATGGGTATATTGCGTGACATATCGAGCGTTATTACCGGCGAGATGGATATCAATATACGTAAACTTTACATCGAGAGTCATGACGGCATCTTCGAGGGAAGCATAACCGTATACGTAAAGGATAAAAAGGACCTGGGCAATGTAATGAATAAGGTGCTCGCCATAAAAGGCATAGAGTCCGTGAAACGATTGGAGACCGAAGATCATCATGGCGCCTCGGGCGTAACGGCCTCTGCTTCCGGTTCGCAGAATGTGACGATTGCATAACGTTTTTCATTTAACATAATGAACCTGCTGTGGCGGGGATGTTTCCGGTGATTCAAACTTGCGGTGTTGAGTGGCGGATGAGGTTTGAATTTTTTCGATTTCATTCAGCGGTTTGGTTCCGGCTTTCTCTGCCGGATATAAATTTGGTTACCCGTGGGAAAATTTGTTATGATTCATAAAATTTAAATGTAATATACAAATGGCATCTGTGTTCAGTAAGATAGTGGCGGGAGAGATCCCCTGCTATAAAATTGCGGAGAACGATGAGTTTCTCGCTTTCTTGGATATAAACCCGCTTTCGGAAGGGCATACGCTCGTCATACCCAAACGAGAGGTTGACTACTATTTCGATCTCGAAGACGACGAACTCGCTCGCATGAATGTGTTCGCAAAGAAAATAGCCCAAAGACTCAAAAGTGTAACCTCATGCAAAAAAGTGGCTGTAGTGGTTATGGGGTTGGAGGTGCCGCATGCACATATCCATCTTATCCCTATGAATAGCGAGAGGGATGTAGACTTCTCGAAAGAGAAATTGAAATTTACCCCGGAACACTTCTCGCGTATTGTGGAGAAGGTCGGGTTGTAGTTTCTGTAATCCATATTTTGTAGCCGGACGGAGTCAATTCCGTCCGGCTTTTTTATTGGGAATTATTCAGAAGACAAACCTAATGTAAACATCGGTTACAAATGTGTAAAACGACATTTTTGGTGGGTTTTGGGAATTATACTTTCTTTATATGATATAGCTTTATTTATTATTAATCAGTGTTTTATGTAATATTATCTTGCGTGTGAGTATATGGGTTTTTATGAGAATGATAAAAATAACCAAAACAACGGTTTGTGGAGTATAATTAAATATGTAAAATCACATATATCAATTAATTAGGGCCATTATATCTGCTATTACTTTAAGTGATGTTGCAGGTGTATTATTTTGTGTTTTATACAACTGTAACCCGAGTTGCATTTTGTAAAATATTTATTATATTTGTAAACAAATAAGTTTAGATAACATTCTTTTAATTGTTTTAAATCAATTAGTTACATATAATGAAAGAGCGATTGGAACAACTGTTGGCCGCCAAAGGTTATACCTCGCAGCGTTTTGCCGAAATAATGGGTGTTCAGCCCTCGGGTATATCCCATATACTTGCGGGCCGAAATAAGCCGCGATTCGACTTTTTAGAGCGGTTATTAAGGCGATTCCCTGATGTAAGCGCCGACTGGTTGTTGCTCGGTAACGGGCCTATGTTCAGGGAGGTTATGCTTCCCGGTAGCGATGCCGTAAAGGATGTCACCGACTATTTCGACGGTTCTAAGGAGATTGGCGACGGTAATTTATTCCCCGATTTCGCACCTAAGCATGGTGATTACGCTGTAGGTCAAACGGTTGATGTGAGTGACTCTATAATGGATCCGGAAGAGTTTTACGACGAGGAATACGGCCCCGAATACATACCGGACAATATAGCTGAGAATCGGGGTATGGATAGATTGCAGGAGACCGGATACGTGAAGCCTGTGGCAATGGATCTATCCGCAGATAACGGACATTCTCATGGATATATTGAGCCAACGCAATATGCTGAAAAAAGCAATGTTACGAACGTCATCGAAAGAAAAAGTAGAGCAGTGTCGGACGACATGAAAGAACCAGTTCGAACACCTGAAACAGTTGTGTCTGAAGGTAGTCCGGTTAGTGGATCAGTCATAGAAGAAGCAATGCCGGATATTAAAGAAAAGCATGAAGTTACAAATGTAATTGCAGCAAAATCAGTGTCATCTAATATAGTAAAGATAGTTTTATTATACGATGACGGCACCTTTAAATCGTTTGATAATCAGTAGAAGTGGTTGTTGTACAAATGTAAATAACACCATTTATTACATTTGTAACAGAACACATCCTATAAAACGGCTTATGATTAACAGTAAACTCCTCGTAAATCTAAAATTTGCGAGGAGTTTGTATGTCCGTACGGTTTATCGTCTTCTCGAAGGGTTGAGCTGTTGTCTATTTCTTTTAATTTTGGTGTGTTATGTTGTTTGCTTTCAGTGTATTATCTTGTAAAACGAATAGTGTGAATTTTTGCTAAAACGTTTTAATTTTGGGTTTTTCCTCTCTGTTCTGTGAGAATTAGCAAATAAAAAAGGATGGCATCGCCATCCTTGAACATCCTTTGTTAAATATATCTATTCTTGTCCGCAACGGCAATGTTCCGTATGCTTGTGTGTCTCCAATACGGTATGAGGGACATCTCCGTGTGTTACCAACAATATTGGGCATTCGTACCTGTCCAGATCTTCCTGCGATATGATATTCGAGTTGTGGTAATGGAGGCATCCGTTGACGCACGCGATACTCTTTACGTACGAAGCTATGGTGCCTACGTCGTGGGAGACTACGATTATGGCCATTGATTCGTTGAGCTCGCGTAGAAGTTCGTATAATTCGCTTTCGAACTTGCTGTCTACGTATGTGTTAGGTTCGTCGAGAATCAGTAGTTGCGGCGCCGATACGAGGGCTCTGCACAGAAATGCTCTCTGCAGTTGTCCCCCGGACAGTTCGCCTGCGAGTTTGTCGGCAAGATGGCTTATTCCGCAACGGGCCATTATTTCAGCCGCTTTCAGGCGGTCTTTCTTGCCGTAATGTCCGAATATCCCTTTGGTCGATTGTAAGCCGGATAAGACCACCTCCTTGACCGTTATCGGGAAAGCCCTGTCCGTTGAGTCGGCTTGCGGAAGATAGCCTATGCGTTCGAGTCTTTCCGAGCGTTTTACCGTGCCAGTGGCAGGGGATATCTGTCCGAGCAATAGTTTCACGAGCGTGGTTTTGCCGCCTCCGTTCGGGCCTATTACCCCTATGAAATCTCTGTCGTTTACAGTAAGGTCGGCATGTCGGAGCACTATGGTTCCGTCATAGCCGGCAGAAACGCCGTCGAGCTTTATCAACGCGCTATTCATATATCTGCTCTATAAGTGTCTTGAGGCTTAGCAACCAGTTTTTAGCCAACGGGTTGAACTCTGTAGGGGTCGCACCTATCTCGTCGGCTATGGTTTTCACGCTTTCCGGATTCAGTTGCGATTGATAAAAAACTCTTTTTACGCCGTTTTTACGCCCTATCTCTATTATCTCCTTGATGTAGGCCGCCGATGGTTCTTTACCGTCTTTTTCGATAGCTATCTGCTCGAAAAAGCAACAATCGGCCATATAGGTCAGCGCCGGATGGTAGATTATGGCTTTGGGGAGGCGTTTGTTCTGAGCTTTGGTGAGCGCGAGGAAGTAGAGCAGGTCTATATCGTTCTGGAGCAGAGCCTTGTTTTTACGGTATTGTGTGGCTTTATCCGGATTGAGCCGGCATAACTCTTCGGCTATCTTTTCCGACATTCGGAACCCGTTGGCCGGCGAGATCCATACGTGCGGATCGACGCCCCGGAGCGAGTCGCTGTAGTCGACGCCCTCCGTGAGGTAACGGCCGTCGGGGGCCATCAGCAGGCACGATTTGTATAGCTCGATGACACGTGCCGTGGTGTCGGCTTCGGCCGCCTCTATCATGTTTCGTTCGTTGTCTAGCAACCCTATGCAGAAGAAAAGGTCGGAAGTGATGGCATCGCGCATGTTCTGCGGAGTGGGCTCGTAGCTTTCTGCCGAGGCGCCCTCGGGTATTATGGATACCACATCGAAGTCGTCGCCGGCGATTCTCTCCACGAAATAACGTAACGGCTCTATGGATACGGCTATCGTAGGTTTGTCGTGCTTGGTGATATTGTCGCAACCGCCTAAAGACAGTATGGCGGCAAGGGCGATTATGTATTTCTTCATGGTTTTTTATGTGTTTTTTGTTGTGTAACTGTTTTTTTAGCCGCTGTGCGTCAGAAACATGTGCAGACTATGATTTCGCATAGTTTTTCGAGCTTTTCGCGGTCGGTGTCGTCGAACATCGTCGGCTTGTCGGAGTCTATGTCCAACACACCCAATACTTTGCCGTTTTTCACCAGCGGCACCACTATCTCGCTTCGAGATAGCGACGAACAGGCTATGTGTCCGGGAAATTCGTCGACGTCGTCTACCTTTATCGTTCTTTTCTCGGCCCATGCCGTACCGCACACGCCGCGTCCGTACGCTATGCGACTGCACGCTATGGGGCCTTGAAATACATTGAGCGTTAGTCTGTCGTTCTTTATCAGGTAAAAGCCGGTCCAGAAGAACCCCAAGGCCTCGTGTAGTGCAGCCGTAACATTGGCTAATGCGGCCGTTCGGTCGGTCTCGGCGGCGATGAGTGCCGATAATTGCGTTATAAGAGAGTCGTATACCGTCTCTTTTGATGCGTTCGATGGTATGTTCAGAGTTTCTGACATGGCTGGGGTACAGGGCTTTGCGATTATTGTAGCAGTGCTTTGTAAAACGTTTTTCGGTAAGCCTGGCTCGACATGGTCTGCCGTGGCGAAAAGGTGTCTGTAGCTCTGCGCTTTCGGCTTACAAGCGATATAAAAAACAGGCACATCGTTCCATGTGCCTGTGTGGTGTTATGCGTCTATATTGGCATATTTGGCGTGGCGTTCGATGAACTCGCGGCGTGGCGGCACATCGTCGCCCATGAGCATCGAAAAGAGCCTGTCGGCCTCTGCGGCGCTCTCTATGGTCACTTGTCGGAGTATTCGCGTGTCGGGGCACATGGTGGTCTCCCAAAGTTGCTCGGGGTCCATCTCGCCAAGACCTTTGTAGCGTTGTGTTTCGGCACCGTTTCCTATCTCTTCGAGCGCTTTCTGTCGTTCCTCGTCCGTCCAGCAATATATGCCTTTGTTACGCTGGCTGTTGCCCCCTTTCTTGACGAGGTAGAGGGGCGGCGTGGCGATATACAGATGTCCGTTTTTGATGACGTCCATCATGTGCCGGAAGAAGAAAGTCATGATAAGGGTGGCGATGTGGCTGCCGTCGACGTCGGCATCGGTCATTATTATCACCTTGCCGTAACGCATCTTGTCGAGATTCACGGCGTTGCTGTCCTCCTCGGTGCCTATGGTCACGCCCAACGCGTTGAAGATATTGCGTATCTCCTCGCTGTCGAAGATCTTGTGTTTCATGGCCTTTTCGACATTGAGGATCTTGCCTCGCAGGGGTAATATCGCCTGGAATATACGGTCGCGGCCCTGCTTTGCCGAACCGCCTGCTGAGTCCCCTTCGACGAGGAATATCTCGGCCTTGTCGCGCTCGCGTGACGAGCAGTCTGCCAGCTTACCCGGCAATCCCGACCCGGAAAGGACCGTTTTGCGTTGCACCATCTCGCGGGCTTTGCGTGCCGCATTGCGCGCCTGTGCCGCTATTATGACCTTTTGTACTATCTGTTTGGCGTCCTTGGGGTTCTCCTCGAGGAAATGGGTGAGCGCCGCGCTTACCGTCTGGTCCACAGCCGCAGACACCTCGTCGTTTCCCAACTTGGTCTTGGTCTGTCCTTCGAACTGTGGCTCGGCCACTTTTACCGATATTACGGCCGTGAGACCCTCGCGGAAGTCGTCGCCGTTGATGTCTATCTTGAGCTTGGCGAGCTGGCCGCTGTCCTCTGCGTACTTCTTGAGCGTACGGGTGAGGGCCCTGCGGAAGCCGGTGAGGTGTGTACCGCCTTCTATGGTGTTGATGTTGTTGACGTATGAGTGGACGTTCTCGGTGTAGCTGGTGTTGTATTGCATGGCTATCTCCACCGGTATTCCGCTTTTGTCGCTGTCGATGTATATGATGTTGTCTATCAGCTTTTCGCGGTTTTCATCGAGGAAACCGACGAACTCTTTGAGCCCCTCTTCGGAGTAGTATTCCTCGTGCAGAGGGTTGCCGTTCTCGTCCTTTTCGCGCAAGTCGGTGATATTGAGGTGCACGCCTTTGTTAAGGTATGCCAGCTCGCGCAGACGCGACGAAAGGGTCTCGAAGTTGTACTCCGTCACGTGGAATATGGTGTCGTCCGGCTTGAACGATATCGTGGTACCCGTCTCTTCGGTCTGGCCTATGATCTCTACACCGGAGGTGGCGCCGCCGCGAGAGAATGTCTGACGGTGTATTTTGCCGCCTCGTTTGACCGTGGCCGTAAGCGAGGTGGACAACGCGTTGACGCACGATACGCCCACGCCGTGCAGACCGCCTGAGACCTTGTATGAATCTTTGTCGAACTTACCGCCGGCATGCAGTACGGTGAGTACCACCTCCAACGCCGATTTCTGCTCTTTTTCGTGAAAATCGGTGGGTATGCCTCGACCGTTGTCCGATACGGTTATGGAGTTGTCTTCGTTTATGAAAACGTCTATATCCGTGCAGTAGCCGGCCAATGCCTCGTCGATGGAGTTGTCGACCACCTCGTATACCAAATGGTGCAGACCTTTGACGCCTATGTCGCCTATGTACATGGCGGGGCGTTTCCTTACGGCCTCCAACCCTTCCAGCACTTGTATGCTATTGGCTGAATACTCCTCTTGGCCTGTCTTGACCTCGTTTTCTTCTGATTTCATTTATAAACAATCGCTTTTTGGAGGCTTGTCGAAAAGGGGCGGTGAAAAAATCGGTTAAATTCGACAAGTCCCTATTTTTCCAATCACAAAAATAGTCGAAATTATCGGAAAAAACAATATGTCCGACGCTTTTTTATATGTAATCGTCGCCTATTTTTTCTTCTCCGCTCCATAAGTCGTTGCCGTTGTCGGGATAGCTCTCCGAAGCCTCGCTGGCGGGGGTGAAAAAATCGTGACGTGCTCCGGGGAAAAGGGGTTGGGCGGTATATTCGTCGTGTTCCCCGAATCGGTTCCGCGGGTCGTTATAACAGGCGGTCTGCGAAGATGCGATTGGGCTATATGCCGCTTGTGTGTCCGCTACGAAACGTTCTCCCTGTACGAACATGGGAACGGGTGCTGGTTGTTGCTCCTGCATGGCGATTGCCGGCCTGTACGACGGTTCGGGGACCGTCTGTTGCGGCTGTATGAACATCTGCGGTGCGGAAAAAGTTTGCGGTGCGGAGAATGTCTGTGGCCCGGGAGTGTATGACGAAACGGATGTTTCCGTGGCCGTTGTGCCGAATACCGCGGCATGGTCTACCTCCTCGAGAGTTCCGCCGTTTATGCGTACGATACGGGCCGGATATTGTTCTATGAGCGATACGTTGTGCGTTGCCAACAGTATGCTGCATCCGCGCGAGGCCAGTTTAATGAACAGCTCCATCACCTCCGTTGCGCTCTCGGGGTCGAGATTGCCGGTGGGCTCGTCGGCCAGTATGACGGCCGGTCTGTTGAGAAAGGCGCGTCCGACGGCTACGCGTTGCTGTTCTCCGCCGGAGAGCTGGTGGGGCATACTGCCCATCTTGTGGCGTAAGCCTATAGTGTCGAGCGTCTCTTCTATGCGGTGGCGGATATGTTCCGGATCGCGCCAGCCAGTCGCCCGCAGAACGAAGCTCATGTTCTGATACACAGTGCGGTCCTGCAATAGCTGAAAGTCCTGAAACACCATGCCTAACTTGCGTCTTAGCATGGGTATGTCGCTTTTGACAAGCCCGTCGAGACGGAATCCGGCTACCATGCCTCTGCCGCGGGCGAGAGGAGCCTCTCCGTAGAGAGTCTTCAACAGGCTGCTCTTGCCGCTACCTACCTTGCCTATGAGATATATGAGTTCGCCCTCCGATACGTCGAGGTCTGCGTTTCGGAGAATGACGCGCCTTCTGCCTCCGGACATCGGAGTGGCGATGTATGCGCCGCGTAGCTTTATGTTGGTGTTGTCGTGCACTTGTGTCTGTTTTTCTGATCTTTTGTCTCGTGGTTTACCTCTCTGCGTCAGAACGGCGAGCCGCTGTCGGATGAGAAGTCGCTGCCAACGGGGGTGTCGAATTCGCCGCCGAACGGTCCGGACGGCATCTGGGCATTGCCCGGGGCGTTTATGCCGGCGGCAGAGCCTATGGAGCTTCCGTATTCCACGTATCCGCCGCCTCCGGTCAGCTGGTCGAGCTCGTCGAAGTTGGTGAAGCGGGCCTGTTCCGCACGGAATTTGAGATTTATTATGTCGGTGGCGCCGTTACGGTGCTTCGCTACGATAAATTCAGCCGTGCCGGGCGGGATGGGTATGCCCGATTCGTCGTGGGTCATGCCGTAATACTCGGGGCGGTGTATGAATGCCACTATGTCGGCATCCTGCTCTATGGCTCCCGATTCGCGAAGGTCCGAGAGCTGCGGGCGTTTGTTGCCTCCGCGAGTCTCCACGGAGCGGTTGAGCTGCGAAAGGGCTATTATCGGTATCTCCAGCTCTTTGGCTATGGCCTTGAGCGAGCGCGAGATAGACGATACCTCCTGTTCGCGGTTGCCGCGCGTGTCGGAGGGGCCGGTCATAAGCTGGAGGTAGTCGATTATTATCAACTGTATGTCGTATTGAACCTTGAGCCTGCGGGCTTTGGATCTGAACTCGAATATGGAGAGGGCGGGAGTGTCGTCGATGTAGAGCGGTGCGTCTTGCAGCGGCACTATGGATTTTTCGAGATGGGCCCACTCCTCGGGTGTGAGTCGGCCGCTCTTGATGGTTGAAGAACCTATGCCCGATTCGGACACTATAAGACGCGTTATAAGCTGCACGGAGCTCATTTCCAGCGAGAATATGGCTACTCCGCGATGGAAGTCTATAGCCATGTTTCGCGCCATGCTGAGCACGAAAGCGGTTTTACCCATGGCGGGACGGGCCGCTATGATCACCAAATCGGACGGTTGCCATCCGAGCGTGAGTTTGTCCAAGTCGTTGAAGCCCGTCGGTACGCCGCTCAGTCCGTCGGGTTTGTTCTTGGCCTCCTCTATCTGTTTGAGCGCCTTTTTAACCACGTCGAACGACGATTGCACGTCGCGCTTGATATTGCCCTCCGAAACCTTGAATATCTGGGCCTCTGCGTAGTCGATGAGGTCGGTGACGTCGAGGTCGTCGTTGAACGAGTTCTTCTGTATGTCCACCGAGGCCCGGATGAGCTCGCGCTGTATGTGTTTCTGGGCTATGAGCTGGGCATGGAACTCTATGTGCGCTGCAGAACCAACCTTTTGCGTAAGCGAGGTCAGATAGACGACGCCGCCCACTTCGGTGAGTTGTTTTTTCCGTCTGAGCATGTCGCTCAGGGTGTATAGGTCGACGGGTTCGTGTTTGGCCGAGAGGTCGAGTGCCGCTTGGTAGATTATACGGTGGCTCTCTTTGTAGAAAGATTCGGGGCTCAATATCTCTATCACCGAGAATATGGAGTTGGGTTCCACCATTATGGCTCCCAATACCGCCTCTTCCAAATCGACGGCCTGAGGCGGAACGTAACCGCCCTCTTTGCTTAATGCGGATATTATCTGGCTGGTGTTGTTGAAGTTACTGTCTCTCTTTGCCATTGTGTACGTATGTTTGACAAAACCTTGATGAAGATACGGACAGCCGGGTGCCGGAGTTTTGCCGGTGCGCCGTATCTAAGGCGAAGCCAAAGATAACGAAAATAGTTTTGCCGGTAAAATTTTCCGAAATTTTTGTGGGGGTCACGGACCCCTTTCTGATAAACTACACCTTCGGTAGTTTTATTTGGTGGCAGTGAACACGGCGTCTCGGGGTTGTTGTATGTATTGCGGCGTGTTTCTAAGCCTATGCAGCCGAAATGAAATAAGGGTCGATAAGGCGAATATCGTAGTTGTTCGCAGAAAATGTTCCTAAATTTTTACTGTACAATTACCGAAACCTGTTTTACGATTGTGTGTTGGTTAATTGTTTGTAAAACAATGTTTTTCTGATTTACCTTTTATTCCATTGTCGTCTGCTGTAATCTTTTTTCCGGTTATCGTTACCTGCGCCCCTCCTATCCGCTCCGGGGCTACCGAAAAACAGACTTTTTTGTTGTTTCTTGCGTTCAGGATCGTGTTCGGTGAATACGGGTTTATCCGTGTATGGGTCTATGCCTGTGTAAAATATGGTGGATGAGAGAGTCATGGGGGTAGGGGTGAAATCCTGCACCTGTTCTAACCTGAAGTCGAGGCCGCGCATACGTGTCGCCAGCCTTTTCATATCCTCCATGCGGCATGCCGGGTGCGACGATATGAAATAGGGTATTAGCAGGTATCGGAGCCCGTTTTGTTCGCATATTCGCCTGAACCGTTCGTTGAGCCTTTCGAATAGGGCGAAAGGCGGTTTGCGCATCATGGCGAGCACTTCGTCTTCGGTGTGTTCCGGGGCTACTTTCAGTTTGCCCGATGTGTGGTTTACGATCACTTCGCGTAAGTAGGCGTCTCCGAACCGGTCGTCGAACAGGTCGTATCTTATGCCGCTGCCTATGAACGATTTTTTTATTCCCTCCACGGCGTCTACTTTGCGATACAGCTCCAACAGTCGTTCGTGGCCGTTATCCAGGTTGGGACACACCTTGGGGAACAGGCACGACGGGCGTTTGCATGTGCGGCAGGCGCGTTCGTTGCGTCCTTTCATGCCGTACATGTTGGCCGAGGGGCCTCCTATGTCCGAGAGGTATCCGCGAAACCCCTCCATACGCGTGATGGCGCGCACCTCACGCAGGATCGACTCTTCGGAGCGCGACGATATGAACTTGCCCTGATGGGCAGATATGGTACAGAAGCTGCAACCGCCGAAGCATCCGCGGTGGGTATTGACCGAAAATTTTATCATCTCCCAAGCCGGGATGTCGCCTTTACCGCGATATCGGGGATGTGGCATGCGTGTGAAGGGCAGGTCGTAGGTGCGGTCTATCTCTTTTGTGTCGAGATGCGGATATGGGGCGTTCACAACGACGAAACGTCCGTCGGTCTCCTCCACGAGGCGTTTGGGCTCCATGACGTTCGATTGTGTCTCTATGTGTACGAAGTTCTTGCCTAACAGCTTTTTATTTTTGAGACACTCCTCGTACGGGTGCAGGGTTACGGTCTCTTCGGGGTCGAGACGTGCCAGCCCTTCGCGGTCGGTGATGTAGGCGGTCTGCCGTAGCGTGTGCAACCTCTTTTTGTTGAAGCCGTCGGCTATGAAGCGTGCTATGCGCGGCATGGCCTTGTCGCCGAGACCGTAACAGAGCAGGTCGGCGCCGCTGTCTACGAGTATTGACGGCATCATTCTGTCATGCCAATAATCGTAGTGCGCGAGGCGTCTTAGCGATGCCTCTATGCCGCCTATCACTACCGGCACATCGGGGTACAAACGTTTGAGTATGCGGGTGTAGACGGTGGTGGCGTAATCGGGGCGCGCTCCAGCCCGTCCTCCCGGGGTGTAGGCGTCGTCCGATCGCAGACGCCGGGCGGCGGTGTAGTGGTTTACCATGGAGTCCATATTGCCGGCCGTGACACCGAAGAATAGCCGCGGCGCTCCCATCTTGCGGAAGTCGCGCAGGTCGTCGCGCCAGTTAGGTTGCGGCACTACGGCCACGGTGTAGCCCTCGGCCTCCAGTATGCGGGCTATGACGGCCACGCCGAAAGAGGGGTGGTCGACGTATGCGTCGCCGGAGAACAGTATTATGTCGAACCGCTCGATGCCGGCCTCATGCGCCTCTTTGGCGCTCGTTGGTAGGAATCGTCCGTCGTACATTATCTCGGGGGTATAAGAAGGGATGAGTCGCCGTAGCTGAGAAAGCGGAAATCGTTGTCCATGGCATAGCGGTATAGCTCGCGCCAGGCGGGTCCTATAAGGGCGCATACCAACAGGAGCAACGTGCTTTGCGGTTGGTGGAAGTTGGTGAACATGCCGCGCACTACGCGCCAGCGGTAAGGTGGCGTTATCATTATGCGGGTGGAGCCGTCGATCCTGTCGAGCCTGTGGCGGCGCATGTGGTCTGCCAGCGTTTTGAGCAGGGTCAGCCCGTCGGTTGTTTCGTCTATGCCGTAGCTCTCCCATTGGCCTATGACCCTGTCGCAGTGCGGGTCGCCGTCGGTGAGTATGCGGTAGCCCAGTACAGGGAGCGATTCGAGCGTACGCACCGATGTCGTTCCTACTGCTATTATGTTGCCGTATCCGGCTATCAGTTTTTCTATGGTCTTTTCGGTGACGCTGAAATGCTCGGTGTGCATGGGGTGGTCGGCGGCGTTCTCCTCCTTGACGGGCAGAAACGTCCCAGCGCCCACGTGCAGTGTGACTTCGGCCGTGGGGTGGCCTTTACGGCGGAGAGCGTCTATTGTCTCGTCCGTGAAATGCAGACCTGCCGTGGGCGCCGCTACCGACCCTTCAGCCCGCGAGTAGACGGTTTGGTATCGTGTGTTGTCGCTCTCGCAACTCTCGCGGTTGAGATACGGCGGTATGGGTATGCGTCCGAGTGTCTCCAACAGGCGTCCGAAGGTCATTTCAGGGTCGCTCCATGTGAAGCGTACGATCTGCTCCTTGCCCTCCTGTCCGATACGTTCGGCTGTGAGCGTATGTTCGCTTCCATCGTGGGTGAAACGTGCGGTTAGCACCCCCTCTTTCCATTTGCGCAGATTGCCCACCATGCACGACCATTGTGATGTGCCGGTGGCGGCGAAAGCTCTTTCGTAATCGGCCGGGTAGCGCGGTTCGAGGCAGAATATCTCTATGCGGGCGCCGCTCTCCTTGAAGAAAAGCAGACGGGCCCTTATCACTTTGGTATCGTTGAAGACGAGCGTACATCCGTCGGGTAGAAATTCGTGCGCCTTGTCGAACGATGCGGCGTGCGGCGAACCGTCCCAGAACAACAGTTTGGAGTCGCCACGGCGCGGTGTGGGGAATTTTGCGATGCGCTCCTCGGGCAGCTCGTAGTCGAAATCTTTTATGTCTATTTTTCTGTCAGTCATTGCGTTGTGTATAAAGCCGCATGTGCCGGCCTTTTTGAGATACGATTATTCCGCAAATGTACTAATTTTGTCGGGAATAAGAACGGTGTGGGGCGTGCCTGCGTAAGGCAGCTCTCTTATACGGTTAAAAACATTTGAGATATGATAAGGATAGGCGACAGAGTCAAGTTTTTGAGCGATACCGGGTCAGGTGTCGTGGTCTCTATAAAAGGCGCCGTGGCTACGGTGGAGATGGAGGACGGTTTCGATGTTCCTGCTCCTCTTACCGATTTGGTTGCCGTAGCCGAAGAGGACGAGCTCGAGGCCATAGCGAAGATAGGTGTAGGCGATCATAAGCCGGGTGCATCGCGACGTCGCGCCCCGGAGGAGAAAAAAGATGTCAAAAGGGCCGCTGCATATAGCCGTTACGGTAAAATATCGCTCGTGAACGACTATGGCGATGACGAAGATATGGTGGATGTGGCCCAGTTGCGCCAACAGTATCTTAAGAATGTCGCCGCGCTCAATGAGGCCGCAGTTGCATCCGATAACATGTCGGACGACGATGCTGAGGAGGTGGAAGAGCCCGTTGCTCCTGTAGATGCCGAGGAGTCTTCGGATACCGGCAGATTGCGTGTAGTGGAGATGGAACGTCTTTCGGAGGTGTTGGGAGTTGATGTGCCCAAACAGGTTGCTGTAAAGCCGGCCGCGGTGAAAAAGCCGTCGGAGGAGGTGGTAGACCTTCATGCCGAGGAGCTGTTGTCCTCCACGGAGGGCATGTCGGCAGGCGAGATATTGGAGGCTCAGATGTCGCGTTTCGATATAGTTATGTCGCTTGCTGTAAAAAGCGGCGGACACGGTCGGGTGGTATTCATACACGGCGTGGGTAGCGGCAAGCTCAAATACGAGCTGCAACGCCGTCTGAGGCGCGACTATCCGAAACTGTCGTGGCAGGACGCCTCTTTCGCCGAGTACGGTTACGGAGCTATAATGGTGTTTTACTGATACATTGAGGCTTATGTATCTTAAGAATCTTTTCGACTTACACGGGGTCGATCTCGACAAAGGCGAGTTTACGGAGACGTTATTTTCCGGTAAAGGTTTTCGCGTCGAACGCATAGTCTCCAAAGGGCACGTTACGGAGCGAGGGAAATGGTACGACCAGTCCGGCGACGAATGGGTGACGGTGCTCAAAGGCAAGGCCGAAATAATGTACGACGATATGAGCGTTGATGAGCTTTGCGAGGGTGATCACGTGACGATACCGGCGCATGTGAGGCATCGTGTGTCAAATACGTCGGAATGCCCCGAATGCGTATGGATCGCGGTGCATAAGGAGGGGTAGCCTTTCTTAAGGTAGGCTTTACATCTCCTCGAAATCGACATATTCGCCTACGTCGGATTTTACGCGTTTCTCTTTGGCTTGTTTGTCTATTCTTATGTCGCCCTCTTTGCGCGGCGCATTCTGGCGATGGAAGAAAGAGCCTCCGCTTTTGTAGATGTTTTTGTTTATCCAGTGACGTATTACTATCTTAAAAACGAGGTTTATAAGATAGAATACTATTATTATGGTGAATATAGTGCCCAGTAGTGCCATTTTCGTTTTGTGCTTTATGACGTAACCGACCTGTTCGCCAGGGTCTGTCCGGTGCAAAGATAACGATAACTTCGGTCGTTTAGTATGCCCGGGCATTGTTTTTAGGGCTGGAGGGATATAATTTTCAATGTTTTCGGGAGGTTCTTGTGCCGAAAATTATTATTTTTGCAATTTAAAACGATTCCCGCGATGTTGGCGGGTTAAAACTTATCATGATGGATTTGAATACGTTGACTGCGATATCTCCGATAGACGGCCGTTATCGCAAAAATTGCGGGGAGTTGGCCGATTATTTTTCGGAATATGCGCTGATACGTTACCGCGTATTGGTAGAGATAGAATATTTCATAGCTCTTTGCAGGTTGCCGCTTCCGCAGTTGGCCGGTTTCGACGAGGGGCGTTACGAGGAGTTGCGCGATATATACCGCAATTTCTCCGTGGAAGATGCCGCCGCAGTCAAGCAAATAGAGAAGACCACCAATCACGACGTAAAGGCCGTCGAATACTTTATAAAAGATAAGATGGATGCCATGCGGTTGGGCGATAGCCGTGAGTTCGTCCATTTCGGCCTTACCTCGCAGGACATAAACAACACGGCCACTCCGTATTCTTTGCGCGATGCTTTGAAGAATGTATATCATCCGATGCTTCAGACGTTTATAGATAAGCTCGTGTCTCTGGCACAGGAGTGGCGTGAGGTGCCCATGCTCGCCCATACTCACGGACAGCCTGCCTCGCCCACACGTCTCGGCAAGGAGATAATGGTGTTCGTGGAGCGTCTCTCCAAGCAGAAAGCCATGCTCGAGAGCGTTCCTTTCCCCGCCAAGTTCGGTGGCGCTACGGGTAATTTCAACGCTCATCATGCGGCCTATCCCGGAATAGATTGGGTAGGGTTCGCCAACGGTTTCGTTAACGGTACGCTCGGTCTCGATCGCTCGCAGATAACCACACAGATAGAGCATTACGACAATATCGCCGCTATTTTCGACGCTTTGGCGCGCATCAATACCGTATTGATAGACCTTAGCCGGGATATGTGGACCTATATTTCGATGGAGTACTTCAAGCAGAAGATCAAGGCCGGAGAGGTAGGTTCGTCGGCTATGCCGCATAAGGTCAATCCTATAGACTTCGAAAACGGGGAAGGCAACCTCGGTATCGCCAACGCTTTGTTCGGTCATCTGGCCTCTAAATTGCCCGTGTCGCGCATGCAACGCGACTTGACCGACTCTACGGTGCTCCGTAATGTGGGCGTTCCTTTGGCTCACACCATAATAGCGATAAGATCTATAACCCGCGGTCTCGACAAACTGATAATCAACAGGGAAGCTATTGATGGCGACCTCGAAAACAACTGGGCCGTCGTAGCAGAGGGGATACAGACTATCCTGCGACGCGAGAACTATCCCAACCCCTACGAGGCGTTAAAGGCTCTCACACGCACCAATAAAGCCATTACAAAGGACGATATGGCGAGCTTCATAGAGTCGTTGGATGTGGCCGAGAGCGTCAAAGAGGAGTTGCGTCGTCTCTCTCCGGGCACTTATACGGGTGTGGAACTATACTAAGTGATAAATATGTATTTAAAGCGTCGGTATTTGCATGCCGACGCTTTTTTGTTTTAAGAACCTACTTTTAGTTTGGGGCCGGCATTGTCTATGGCTCTCTTTATAGGTAAATACATTGTTGGCGTCGTAAAACGGGAGGAGCTTTGACGGGTGGAGAGAACCGGATATACGATAGATCGTAAAAGCGGTTTCTGTTATGTAAGTTTCGGCATGCCGCAATGCGTGGCCCGCGATTTAACCGCCATAGAGACGAGAGTATAGATTGCTCTTTCATAGTTTAGGGAAATAGTGCGCATGATCTGCTCCCGGGATATTCCTATAACACATGACAAAATGTCAGTATTTTATCTCCCGCATTCCCGATCGGCCCACCTCTTTTTGTGGTACGGTTTTTGATTTGAAGCTATAAAAAACGTTTATTTTTCTATAACCTTAAAAAACGGAAATATTATGAAAAAGTACAAATGCACTGTTTGCGGTTGGATTTATGATCCCGAGATAGGCGATCCCGATAACGGTATCGAGCCCGGAACCCCGTTCGAAGATCTGCCCGAAGATTTCGTGTGCCCTCTCTGTGGTGAAGGTAAAGAGGTTTTCGAAGTGATAGACTAATGTCGATCTCGGCGAATGGCTGAAACCGCTCCTTTTCGGGGCGGTTTTTTCGTTTTATAGGGTCGTATTGAGTGCTTTTTTGATAATTTAGCTTCGAGAGTATTTTATTATTATGCGAAATGGTATTAAATAATTTTGCCTTTATTTTAAATATTGCCCTAAAATTGCTCTTTTGAGCGATTGGCGTTGTTTTGTCTCCTCTTCGAGCCTAAATATGGTCTCGAAAGGTGTTGGCAGGCCGTTTTTGTGGGGTTAGGCGGCTTTGTTAAGTGTGGTTGTCGGTTGCTTTATTTATGTTTTTTAATCTATTTATTTGTGTTTATTGTATAATAAATAGTAGTAGCGTATAAATGGTGTCTTTGTGTCGGTTCGGGGTGTTGTTTTGTGGTTTTATGTGGTTTTATTGGTCAATTATACAAATGTCTCTTTGGCCAACTTTTTCGTGAAACTCTTTCTTTCCAGCATTGCATCCGGATTTGTAGTCTGACTGACAAATTGTCATATTTGAAAATTATTTTGAATATAGGTCGGATTTTTCCTATATTAGCGGTCTGAAAAACGAAATAACTATGGAACCGAGAAGAACTAAAATCAAAGATCTGTTGAGTTCGGCCGGAGACGGTCGTTCCGTGTTGTGTAAGGGTTGGGTGCGTACCAAGCGCGGTAATAAGAATGTAGCGTTCATAGCTCTTAACGACGGTTCTACTATAAATAATATACAGGTGGTGGTCGATACCGCCTCTTTCGACGAGAATTTGCTTAAGAATATCACTACGGGGTCGTCTTTGGCGGTGCGTGGTGCGCTGGTGGTGTCGCAGGGCGCGGGACAGGGCGTGGAGATACAAGCCTCCGAGATAGAGCTTTACGGTACGGCCGATCCCGAGACCTATCCTTTGCAGAAGAAGGGCCATACTTTGGAGTTCCTGCGCGAGATAGCCCATCTGCGTCCGAGAACCAACACGTTCGGAGCCGTACTCCGCATACGTCACGCATTGGCTTTTGCAATACACAACTATTTTAATGGCAAAGGGTTCGTATATCTGCATACTCCGCTTATCACCGGTTCGGATGCCGAGGGGGCGGGGGCGATGTTCCAGGTGACCACGCTCGATCTGAACGACGTGCCCAAGACGCCGGAGGGCAAGGTCGATTACAGCCGCGACTTTTTCGGCAAGTCGTGCAACCTTACGGTATCGGGTCAGTTGGAGGGCGAGTTGGGTGCAACGGCCCTGTCGGAGATATATACGTTCGGCCCTACGTTCAGAGCCGAAAACTCAAACACTCCGCGCCACTTGGCCGAGTTTTGGATGATAGAGCCCGAAATGGCGTTCTACGATCTCGACGATAACATGGATTTGGCCGAAGATTTCCTCAAATATCTTATAAGCTATGCCTTGGAGCATTGTGCCGACGATATAGCCTTTCTTAATAAGATGTACGATAATGAGCTGATAGACAGGCTTCGTTTCGTGGTCGACAACGATTTCGTTCGTCTGGACTATACCGAGGGTATAAAGATACTCATGGAGTCGGGTCACAAGTTCGAGTTCCCCGTAAGTTGGGGTCTCGACCTGCAAAGCGAACACGAACGCTATCTGGTGGAGCAACATTTCAAAAAGCCGGTGATACTTACGGGTTATCCTAAAGAGATCAAGGCGTTCTATATGAAGCAGAACGAGGACGGTAAGACGGTGCGCGCCATGGACGTGCTTTTCCCCAAGATAGGCGAGATAATAGGCGGGTCGCAGCGTGAGGAGAGCCTCGAAAAGCTCTCGGCGAGGATAGCCGAGCTAGGCATACCCGAAAAAGACGTGTGGTGGTATCTCGATACCCGTCGTTTCGGTAGCGTGCCGCATAGCGGATTCGGTCTCGGGTTCGAGCGTTTGGTGCTCTTCGTTACCGGCATGTCTAATATACGCGATGTGATACCTTTCCCGCGTACGCCCAAGAATGCGGAGTTTTAGCCCGGCAGCTCGGCGATAATGTATATGTCTGCGGTGCGGACGAGTTGTTATTATAAATAAGGTGTGCGGATATACCGTAAAGGTGCTCCGCACGCATTTTGAAAAATATGGCAGAAGTTGACGATAAGAAGATCATCTTTTCGATGGTCGGTGTGAGCAAGAGTTTCAACAATCAGAAAAAGGTGCTCGACGATATATACCTGTCGTTCTTTTACGGCGCGAAGATCGGTATCATCGGTCTGAACGGTTCCGGTAAGTCGACACTTATGAAGATCATCGCCGGTATCGACAAGTCGTATCAGGGCGAGGTGGTCTTCGCTCCCGGTTATAGCGTAGGCTATTTGGAGCAGGACCCGCATCTTGACGACGACAAGACTGTCCGTCAGGTTGTGGAGGAGGGATGCGCCGAGGTGGTGGCTTTGCTCAAGGAGTACGAAGAGATCAATCTGAAGTTCGCCGAACCTATGGACGACGATGCCATGAATGCCCTTATCGTGCGTCAAGGCGAGCTTACCGAGCTTATAGAACATAAAAACGGCTGGGAGCTCGACTCCATGCTCGACAGAGCGATGGACGCCCTGCGATGCCCGGACGGCGACACTCCCGTGAAAAATCTCTCGGGCGGCGAACGCAGACGTGTGGCCCTCTGCAGGTTGCTTTTGCAGGAGCCCGACGTGTTATTGCTCGACGAGCCTACCAACCATTTGGACGCCGAGAGCATTGACTGGCTCGAACAACATTTGCGTCAATATAAAGGTACCGTCATAGCTGTCACTCACGACCGTTACTTCCTCGATAACGTGGCCGGATGGATTCTCGAACTCGACCGTGGCGCCGGCATACCATGGAAAGGTAACTATTCGAGCTGGCTCGAACAGAAGAGCAACCGTTTGGCTCAGGAGGAGAAACAGGAGAGCAAGCGTCGCAAGACTCTCGAGAGGGAGTTGGAGTGGGTGCGTATGGCCCCGTCGGCACGTCATGCCAAGTCTAAAGCGCGTTTGGCCGCCTACGACCGCATGATGAACGAGGATGTCAAGCAAAAAGAGGAGCGTCTGGAGATATTCATCCCCAACGGTCCGCGTTTGGGCGATGTGGTGATAGACGCCGAGAACGTGGCTAAGGCATACGGCGATCGCGTACTTTTCGAGGATCTCTCTTTCAAGTTGCCTCCTGCCGGTATAGTGGGGGTTATAGGTCCCAACGGCGCGGGTAAAACCACACTGTTCCGTCTCATCATGGGGCTTGAGAAACAGGATAAAGGCTCGTTCCGTGTGGGCGAGACCGTTAAGCTCGCTTATGTCGACCAGCAACACAGCTCTATAGATCCGGAGAAGAGCGTGTACGAGGTTGTATCCGGCGGACTCGACAACATAATGCTCGGCGGACGCGCCGTCAACTCGCGCGCCTACCTCTCGCGTTTTAACTTCACCGGCGCCGATCAGGAAAAGAAGTGCGGCGTTCTCTCCGGTGGTGAGCGTAACAGGCTTCATTTGGCGATAGCTTTGAGGGAGGAGGGTAATGTGATATTGCTCGACGAACCTACCAACGATATAGACGTCAATACATTGCGTGCTTTGGAGGAGGGTTTGCAGAATTTCGCCGGTTGTGCCGTTATCATCTCCCACGACCGTTGGTTCCTCGACCGTGTCGCTACGCATATAATAGCCTACGAGGGCGATTCGCGCGTGGTTTTCTTTGAAGGATCGTACAGCGAGTACGAGGAGAACAGGAAAAAACGGCTCGGAGACGCGGCACCAACCCGTCCGCGCTATAAGAAGCTGATGGCCGATTAAGACAGCCGCGGTCCGTTTCTAAGGAAGCAGCATCGTCCCGGTAATTGAGACAGGGCGTTTTCGTAGGGCTTCTCCTGAATCATTGATATAGTTGACCGAATCAGGTGTTTTTTCAGTCGCATAAATTTGCGATCGTATGTTTAATCCGTTTAAACGACCGTTGGCATAAGGTTTAAACGGCTCTATAAATAAGTTGCATGATGAAACCGTCTATTCCCAAAGGAACGCGCGACTTCTCGCCGGTAGAGATGTTAAGGCGCAGATATATTTTCGATACCGTACGTAAAGTGTTCGAGTTGCATGGCTTCATGCCTATAGAGACTCCGTCGATGGAAAATCTGTCTACGCTTTTGGGTAAGTACGGCGACGAGGGCGATAAGTTATTGTTCAAGGTGCTCAATTCGGGTGATTTTTTGTCGTCTCTTACGGCTGACGATCTTGCCGAGGGTAATTCCAACCGCTCGGCACTTAAGATCTCCGACAAAGGGTTGCGTTACGATCTTACCGTGCCTTTCGCTCGCTATGTTGTTCAGCATCAAAGCGAAATAGCCTTCCCGTTCAAACGTTACCAGATACAGCCCGTGTGGCGGGCCGATCGTCCGCAGAAGGGACGTTACCGCGAGTTCTTCCAGTGCGATGTCGATGTGGTGGGTTCCGACTCGCTTCTGAATGAGGTAGAGTTGGTACAGATAGTGGCCGAAGTATTTGCCGAATTAGGTATCTTCGTGACGCTCAAGATGAACAACCGTAAGATTTTGTACGGTATCGCCGAGACGATAGGTCATCTCGACAAGATGGTCGACATAACCGTGGCTATAGATAAGCTGGAGAAGATAGGCATGGAGGCTGTGGAGGTCGAGCTTACCGGAAAGGGACTCGACAAGACGGCCATAGAGGCTCTGCGTCCCATACTCGAGCTCACGGGTAGCAATGCGGAGAAGATAGCGTCGCTCAGAAAGGTGTTGGCTTCCAGCTCTGTAGGTTTAAAGGGTGTAGATGAGATAGAGACTGTATTCGGGTATTGCGAAAGGCTCGGAGTGGCTATAGATATAGAGCTCGACCTATCGTTGGCTCGCGGTCTAAACTACTATACCGGCGCCATATTCGAGGTGAAAGCCAATGATTTCCAGATAGGAAGCATCTGCGGTGGAGGCCGTTACGACGATCTTACCGGCATATTCGGTCTAAAAGGGGTGTCTGGCGTGGGAATATCGTTCGGCGCCGACCGCATATACGACGTGTTGCTCGGGCTCGACCTCTTTCCCAAGGAGGAGATGGTCGCTTCGTCGAAGGTGCTCTTCGTCAACTTCGGCGGCGAGGACGAGCGCGTGGCTTTGGAGCTTATGAAGAAGTTGAGATTCAGTGGCATATCGTGCGAGATATATCCCGATGCGGCAAAGATGAAGAAACAGATGGATTACGCTAACAAACGTTCCATCCCTTATGTCGTTATCATAGGCGAATCCGAGCGTAACAGCCGCACCGCCTCTGTCAAACAGATGGATACAGGGCAGCAGTGGTCCGTTCAGTTTGACGTTTTGGATGCGATATTCGAGTAAGTTAAAAGGGCGACAATTTTTTGTCGCCCTTTTAACTTACTCGAATATCGCATCCAAAACGTCGAACTGAACGAATGTTCTGTTTGTTTGTGCCTCCGGCGGCCCTTCCGGGGGAGGCACTTTGTCACTCGACAAAGTACCCAAAACGAGGGGGCACAGCCCCTTTTGAGAACTGCATGTGCGGTTAGATCGAGGATGTGTCGGTGAGCACTTCGGATGTGTGATGCGACATGTGCGGATTTTGTCGCAGAGATGGGGTGTCAGGCGGAAACGGACTGACTCGACACCGACCAATGCTCGCGAGTGACGGAAACAGCCTCACTGTCACTGAGGATAACGCGCACACGACAAACAATTATATGAACTTCACAAAAATTTCGTTCGCGTACGTCCTGAATATCACGAAACTTCTTCCACTTACTGCCCCAAAATAGATTTATCAGACAGCAATAATTCGTTTATAGCGATGCTATAACCTCTTTGTGTATCTCCGGCGAAGCGGCTACCATGCTGTCGCCGCCTATTACCGGGCCTCCGTCGTAATCTGTTATGACTCCTCCGGCTCCTCTTATTATCGGCACTATCGCAGCGCAATCCCATAGCGAGGTGTGGGCGTCTACCATAATGTCGGCCCGTCCGGTGGCAAGGAGGTAATATCCGTAGCCGTCGCCCCATGTTCTGAAACATTCGGCTCTTTGTGTCAGGTCGATGAACCGTTCAGCATCGCGGTATTTGAAGAATCCGCCTATCCCGGAGGTGAGTAACGTAGCCTTTTCTATGGAGGCGCATTTTCGCATGACGACCCTTTCACCCTCTAAAAGCGCGGTGTCGTTGTCGCCTACCAACAGTTTGTCGAGCCCGGGCAGATATATGGCACCGTATAACGGTACGTCGTCTTCCATAAAAGCTATGAGCGTGGAGTATAGCGGCACTCCGTGCATGTAGCTCCGGGTGCCGTCTATGGGGTCTATGACCCAACGATATCGGCTGTCGGCACGCCCTGTCATGCCGCTCTCTTCGCCTACGACGGCGCATCCGGGCATGGAGGTGGTTATGTGCTCCACGAACAGTTTCTCTATGGATCGGTCGGCAACGGTTACTGGCGAATTGTCCGACTTGTATTCGGCGCGCACGGGTATGGACTGATAGAATTCGGCGATCTGTTTTATAGGTTGTCGGAGAAATTCGACCAAATCTACGAACTGGCTGAAATCGAATTGCATATCTATCGTTTGACTACTGTGTTTACTGTGTCTGCGGCTGTAGGGAACATGTTGCGGAATGTAGCCTTGAGTTCGGAAGCGATGAAGTCGCGGCGTAATACTATGCCTGTCAGCAATACCGCTATCAATACGATCATTATGCGTATATTGAGGCGGCTCTCCTTTTTCTCTTTTTCGTTCATTGATATAGCGTTTTAGGATAGCAATGTGAGGCTTACGGCCATTACGGCCATGCCGGTTACCACCCCGTATATGGATATGTGGTGGAAGCCCCACTCGCGTGCGGCCGGCAACAGTTCGTCCAGCGATATGAAGACCATGATACCGGCCACCACGGCCAAGACCCCTCCGAGCAATGCGGGCGAAAGGAACGGCCTTAGTATCAGATAACCCACTGCTGCGCCTATCGGTTCGGCCAGTCCCGACAGGAACGAGAGCCGGAATGCTTTTTTACGGTCGCCGGTGGCCTGATATACAGGTACCGACACCGCTATGCCCTCGGGTATGTTGTGTATTGCTATGGCTATGCCGATGGCTATACCCAGTGTGGGGCTGTCGAGAGCGGAGGCGAATGTTGCCAGCCCTTCCGGGAAGTTGTGTATGCCTATGGCTAATGCCGTCATCGTACCGAGACGTATCAGCTTGCTTTTGGGCGGGTGTTGCTCCATGCTCTCCAGCGATTTGATCTCGTGGGGGTTTTCTTTGGATGGCACCAGCTTGTCTATCAATGCTATGAACCCTATGCCTACGAAGAATAGGACTATGCAAAGCCACTCCCCTTTGCCGCCCATAGCGGAAAAGAGACGTTCTTGCGCATCGGCCAGTATCTCCATGAAAGAGACGTATATCATTACTCCGGCCGACAGTCCGAGGGAAAACGACAGGAATTTGCGGTCGGTGGATTTGGCTACGAATGCTATCAGGCTGCCTATGCCGGTGGATAGCCCTGCCAACAATGTAATACAGAATGCGAAAGCTACATCGTTCATAGTAATAGATGCGGTCACAGACCTTTTTATAGCTCCGGATAACGGAGCTTGTGTGTTATGCTCATCCGATGCGAAGACGCTTTATGTCCCTTCGCCAAGTCGGTAATATGTTCGCCTGAGGTTATTCCTTAGCCTCCCTCGCCTCCCGGAAATATGCCGAGAGCAACTCTTTGGCCGCCGCGAACGAGCTCTTTCTGTTTTCGAGCACATCCAGTTCCGATTGCGGTATCATGGCCTCTACGGCCGGGGAGTTGTAGAAGCGCTCTTTAAGCGCCTCGTTGATTGTCTCGTACATCCAGTATTTGGCTTGCCTGTGACGGTTGAGCCTGAAATATCCGTTGTCGCGTGTGAACTTGATATAGTCCTCTATGCCGCACCATACGTCGTTAAGCCCCGTGCCTTCGTACGACGAGCAGGTGTAGACTCTAGGTCTCCATTGCGACTCGGGCATGGGAAACAGGTTAAGGGCGCTTATGAAGTGGGCCTTTGCCATGTTGGCACGTCCGACGTTCTCGCCGTCGGCTTTGGTTATGGCTACCATGTCGGCCATCTCCATTATGCCGCGTTTTATGCCTTGCAGTTCGTCCCCGGCTCCCGATATCTGTAACATGAGGAAAAGGTCGGTCATGGAGTGCACAGCCGTCTCCGACTGTCCTACGCCTACTGTCTCGATGAATACCACGTCGAAACCGGCCGCCTCGGCAAGAACCACAGTCTCACGCGTCTTGCGGGCCACGCCGCCGAGCGATCCTGCCGAAGGGCTGGGGCGTATGAAGGCTTTGGGGTTGTGTACCAGTGTCTCCATGCGGGTCTTGTCGCCGAGGATAGATCCCTTGCTCTTCTCCGACGAAGGGTCGATGGCGAGAACGGCGAGCTTATGTCCCAGCCCCGTAACCTTGTTGCCGATGGCCTCTATGAACGTAGATTTGCCGGCGCCGGGAACTCCCGTGATGCCTATGCGCATGGAGTCTACGGCATGGGGCAGACATTTTTCTATGATCTCCTGACTTGTGGCGTGATGCTCGGGCAATAGGCTCTCTATCATGGTGATGGCCTGGCTCAGAACGGTGATGTCGCCCTTCAGTATGCCCTCTACATAGTCGTTGACCGTAAGCTGACGACGTTTTTTGCGAACATATCCGGGGTTGACGGCGGGTGGCTGTTCTATCCCAGAGTTGATAATCAGTGCGCTATCGTGATGCTCCTCTTTATGGTGGTTTTCGAAATGGTCCATAATATTATTACTTTTGTTGCTTCAAAGTTAATAAATATCCCGGCTCGTCAAACAGTAGAGCGGCTATTTGTGTCGCAAAACGAACGCCTGCAATAAACAGGCCGACAGAGATGATATTTTGATTTTTTTCGCCGGATCATCCGGTATCTTTCAAGATATGAACAGAGAGATTTTACGTCTTACCGTACCCAACATAGTCACAAACCTTACCGTCCCTTTGCTCGGCATGGCCGACGTGGCTGTTGCCGGACGTAGCGGCGGCGCCGGATACATAGGAGCCATAGCCGTAGGTACAGCCGTCTTCAACGCCATATATTGGAATTTCGGGTTCCTGCGTATGGGTACGTCCGGTTTCGCCGCACAGGCATACGGCGCCCGCGATAGCGATGAGACGGTCTCCGTGATGATACGTGCGCTGTCGGTGTCGTTGGTGCTCGGAGTGCTTATATTGTTGCTGCAGACTCCTCTGGCTGCAGTCTCTTTCCGGGTGTTCGGCGGGGGAGAGACAGGAGCTTTGGCGCACGACTATTTCCGTGTGAGAGTGTGGTCGGCTCCGGCTACACTCGCTTTGTACGTGTTCAAGGGATGGTTCATAGGCATGCAGGACACCCGTACGCCTATGTGGGTATCCATAGGCGGTAATGCGGTCAACATAGCTTTGAGCGTATTGTTCGTCTTCCCGTTGGGTATGGGCATGGCCGGGGTGGCTCTCGGCACTACGCTTTCGGAGTATATGTCGCTCGCGGCCTTTGTGTGGGTGTGGCTCCGGCGTTACGGGACGGCGTGGCGGTCGCTCGGTATGCGCGAGGTGTTCGGGGTGAGAAAGATTCTTGTTTTCTTTGCTGTCAACGGCGATATATTTCTGCGCACGTTGTGTCTTACGGCGGTGACTACCTTTTTCGTCTACGCCTCGGCATGGCAGGGCGACGAGGTGCTTGCAGCCAATACCTTGCTCATGCAGATGTTCACCCTCTTTTCGTATTTCATGGACGGTTTCGCATATACGGCAGAAGCTCTTACCGGCCGATTCATAGGCGAGGACAATATACGCGAGTTGGTACGATACATCAAACGCATATTGTTGTGGGGTAGTGCGTTGGCTTTGTTCTTCTTTCTCGTGTACGGTGCGGCGTTACGTCCCCTCCTCGCCGTTTTCACCGACGAGGACAACATCGTGGAGCTGGCTTTGCGTAGCCGGGTGTGGATTATGGCTGTGCCGTTGGCTGGGTTCCTCGCATTTCTTTACGACGGTATATTGGTAGGCGCCACTTATAGCGGTCTTATGCGTAATGTCATGGCCGTGTCGACAGCGCTGTTTTTCGGACTGTACTATCTTTTGGAACCGTTGTCGGGCGGTAGCGCTCTTTGGGTTGCCTTTGTATCATACCTGTTGTCGCGCGGAGTGTTGCAGATGTGGTTCTCGTGGCGTGCCTTGAGGCGTACTTCGCGGTTGGCATAGGTGTATGCAGATCGTTTTTGTCGCAACAATAATTCCGTGTATTGGGTATAATGTTGGTGCGATTGCTTAATGTTTTGTAGTATAGTGTATTAGTTTCTGCTATTGTGGGTTGGATATACGTGTTGATATAAACACTGCGCTTGTATTGCCTCTTCCATGCGATATGTTTGCAAAAACAAAATAAGGAAGACCGATGGCGGATAAACTGTATATTTTCGACACCACCTTGCGCGACGGCGAACAAGTTCCGGGTTGTCAGCTTAACACCATAGAGAAAATAGAGGTAGCCCGGGCTTTGGAGGCTTTGGGCGTTGATGTGATAGAGGCGGGGTTCCCCGTTTCGAGTCCGGGCGATTTCAACTCTGTGCGCGAGATATCCAAAGCAGTGTCCGAGCCTGTGATATGCGCTCTGACACGTGCGGTGAAAAACGATATAGAGGTGGCTGCCGACGCCCTTTCATCGGCTAAGCGAAAGCGCATACACACAGGCATAGGGGTGTCGCCCCAACATATCTACGACAAGCTGAAGTCCGACCCCGACAGCATCGTGGAGCGTGCGGTGGAGGCGGTGCGTTACGCCCGTCGTTTCGTAGACGACGTGGAGTTCTACGCCGAGGATGCGGGCAGGGCCGATAACGAATATCTGGCACGCGTGGTGGAGGCTGTAATAGCGGCTGGAGCCACTGTAGTCAACATTCCCGACACCACCGGCTATTGCATGCCGTGGGAGTACGGCGCCAAGATCAAATATCTGGTCGACAACGTTTCAAATATAGACAGGGCCGTCATAGCCACGCACTGCCATAACGATCTGGGCATGGCTACCGCCAACACCATATCCGGTGTCATGAACGGCGCACGTCAGGTGGAGGTCACCATAAACGGCATAGGCGAGCGGGCCGGCAATACCGCATTGGAGGAGGTGGTTATGGCATTCAGGTGCCATAAGGGCATAAATATAGACACCTCTATAGATTCCACCCTCATAACGAGCACCAGCCGCATGGTATCCAACCTCATGAACATGCCGGTGCAGGCCAACAAAGCCATAGTGGGTCGTAACGCTTTCGCCCATTCGTCGGGCATTCATCAGGACGGAGTACTCAAAAACCGTGAGAATTACGAGATAATCGACCCTAAGGATGTGGGGCTCGACGAGTCGTCTATAGTGCTCACCGCACGTAGCGGACGCGCCGCACTCTCTCATCGTCTTGAGCTTTTGGGCCGCAAACGCGACGGCGAGGCTCTGGATGCCGTCTACGAAGAGTTCCTGCGCCTTGCCGACAAGAAAAAGGAGGTGCGCGACGAAGACTTGCTCGTGTTGCTGGGAGAGAGCGCCTCGGAGGGCAAGGTAAAGGCGGAATACATACAGATATTGAGCGGAACGCTCGTGCCTACGGCTACGGTAACGTTGCGCATAGGCGATAACAGCTACACCAACACCCATACGGGCAACGGTCCGGTGGACGCCGCCATAAGCGCCATAAAGGAGATGCTCGCCGAGAAGATCACCATACGCGAGTTTCTCATACAGGCCATGACCAAAGGGTGCGACGATGTGGGGCGGGTACACATGCAGGTGGCTTGCGGCGAGAGGGTGGCTCACGGTTTCGCTGCCCATACCGACATAGTCCGCGCTTCGGTGGAGGCGTATATCGACGGGGTTAACAGCATTTTAAAACAGATAGATTAGATGGGAAAGACGCTTTTCGACAAGGTGTGGGACGCACATACGGTTCGTAGCGTGGAGGGGCGCGACATACTCTTCATCGACCGTCACTATATCCACGAGGTCACATCTCCCGTAGCTTTCTCGGGGTTGGCCGGGCGCGGGTTGGAGTTGTTCCGGCCGGATCGCACCACGGCTATGGCCGATCATAACATACCTACCGTAGGGCAGGAGCGGCCTATTCCCGAGGGGCAATCGCGCGTGCAGGTCGATACATTGACGGATAATTGCCGTCGCTACGGCGTGGAGATTTTCCCCATAGGGTCGCCCTCGCACGGCATAGTGCATGTGGCGGCTCCCGAGGCGGGGCTCACGCAGCCGGGCATGACAATAGTGTGCGGAGACAGCCACACATCCACTCACGGGGCTTTCGGCGCCGTGGCTTTCGGTGTGGGCACCTCCGAGGTGGAGATGGTCTTCGCCTCGCAGTGCATCATACAGCCCAAGCCCAAACGCATGCGCATAACCGTGGATGGCGAACTCGCTCCGGGCGTGGAGGCTAAAGACTTGATACTGTATATAATATCTGGAATATCGTCGTCGGGCGGCACCGGCTATTTCATAGAGTTCGCCGGCAGTGCCGTTCGGTCGCTGTCTATGGAGGGGCGCATGACGGTGTGTAACATGAGCATAGAGTGCGGTGCCCGCGGGGGTATGATAGCTCCCGATGCCGTCACTTTCGACTACATGCGCTCTCGCGACCGCGTGCCCTCGGGGGCCGAATGGGATGCCGCAGTGGAGCGTTGGAGCGCCCTATTCACCGACGAAGACGCCGTTTTCGATAAAGAGTATCGTTTCGATGCCGCCGACATAGAGCCTATGATAACTTTCGGTACCAACCCGGGTATGGCTGTGCCTGTTACCGGCGTGGTGCCATCGGGCGAAGGTCTTACGGGTAGCGATCGTGTCAGTTTCGACAAGGCCCTCTCTTATATGGGGTTCGGCGAAGGTGAGCCTATGGAGGGGCGCAAGGTCGATTATGTATTCTTGGGAAGTTGTACCAACGGTCGTATAGAGGATTTCCGCCGTTTCGCCAATGCCGTCAAAGGACGTCGTAAAGCCGACGGTGTGACGGTGTGGCTCGTGCCCGGCTCCAAACGTGTGGAGATGCAGGCGCGTCGTGAAGGGCTCGTCAATATATTAGAGGAGGCCGGTTTCGAGCTTCGCCAGCCGGGGTGTTCCGCCTGTCTTGCCATGAACGACGACAAAATACCGGCTGGAGCCTATTGCGTATCTACCTCCAACCGTAATTTCGAGGGACGTCAGGGTCCCGGGGCGCGTACCATGCTCGCAGGGGCATCGGTGGCCGCTGCCGCCGCTGTAACAGGTAGAGTGACCGACCCTCGCGAACTGTTTAAAATGTAAGCATTATGGATAAATTCATTACGCTGCGATCTTCGGCCGTTCCGCTTGCCATAGAGAATATAGATACCGACCAGATAATACCCGCACGCTTCCTTAAACTGACAGAGCGTAAGGGCTTCGGCGACAATTTGTTCCGCGACCAGCGCTACGACGGCTCCACCGGAGAGCCGGTAGCTTCGTTCCCTCTTAACGATCCGCGCTATTCGGGTACCGTATTGCTGGCCGGTAAGAATTTCGGTTGCGGATCGTCGCGCGAGCATGCGGCTTGGGCTTTGTACGATTACGGCTTCAGGTCCGTGGTCTCTACCTTCTTTGCCGATATATTCCGTAATAACGCGCTCAACAACGGTCTGTTACCCGTGATGGTGTCGGAGCCGTTCATGAAGCGTCTGTTCGCAGAGACGGAGCGTGACGGCGGTGCGGTATTCGTGATAGATCTTCCGTCGCAGACCATTTCCATAGAGGCTACTGGCGAGAGCGAGAAGTTCGAGATAGACGGATACAAAAAAGAATGTCTTATAAACGGTTATGACGATGTGGACTATCTTGCCGCAGCACGTGACGAGATAGCCCGTTTTGAGAAGGAGAGATCATGGAGTTCAAGATAGCGTTGCTTGCCGGAGACGGCATAGGCCCCGAGATCATGCGCGAGGCTGTGAAGGTGTTGCATCGTGTAGGCGATGCGTACGGACATAAGTTCTGTTTTTGTCAGGCTCCGGTAGGGGCGGCGGCCATAGATGCCTGCGGCGATCCTTACCCCGATTCCACGCACGGGGTGTGCATCTCCTCCGATGCGGTGCTCTTCGGTGCGATAGGCGATCCGCGCTTCGATAATGACCCGTCGGCCAAGGTAAGGCCGGAACAGGGGTTGCTTCGCATGCGCCGCTCGCTGGGGCTCTTTGCCAACATACGTCCTTTGACGCTCTTTCCGGCATTGGCGGATAGGTCGCCTCTGAGACGCGAGCGGGTAGAGGGTGTCGATTTGGTATTTGTGCGTGAGCTTACGGGCGGCATATATTTCGGAGAGCCGCGCGGACGGTCGGAGGACGGCTCCCGTGCGTTCGACAGTTGCGTCTATACCCGTGTAGAAGTGGAACGCGTGGTACGCATGGCTTTCGATATGGCTATGGCGCGTCAGAGACACCTCACCGTCGTCGATAAGGCCAATGTGCTGGCTACGTCGCGTTTGTGGCGCGAGGTGGCGAAAGATATGGCGTCGGAATATCAGGATGTGGCACTCGATTTCATGTTCGTGGATAACGCCGCCATGCAGCTGATACAGCGTCCCTCTTTCTTCGACGTGGTGGTGACCGAGAATATGTTCGGCGATATACTGACCGACGAGGCGAGTGTGATAAGCGGTTCGCTCGGGCTTCTTCCGTCGGCGTCGATAGGCGGCGATGTGGCGCTGTTCGAGCCTATACACGGCTCCTATCCGCAAGCGGCCGGCCGTAATGTGGCCAACCCTATGGCCATGATATTGTCGGCGGCCATGATGCTCGATCATCTCGGATTACGCGAAGAGGCTGCAAAGGTGCGCTCTGCCGTAAGTGCAGCCATAGAGGGCGGTATAGTCACCGAGGATCTGGCCGGGAACGGATGCGCGCACACCACATCGCAGGTAGGCGACTTCATCGCTTCCGCCATTGAAAAATGATGCGGTCGGTGGCATACTATATATGAAAATATGTTTCGGATGCCGTTTTTGCTATTCAGTTTCAGTTTTTATCAGGTTAGACGATAAGTCAGAACGGTTCCTGTTGCGAAACAGCGGCCGGGTATCCGGAACAAGGGCGAGACTTTACGGGTCTCGCCTTTTTTATCGGCGGTTTCCTGCAATCCCCCGCAGGCTCTTACTTTGTTGACGCGTAGGGAAGCTGAAAACAATATTGCTGTCCGGTAAAACTTATATTCGTTGCTGGATGCGATCTGAGCGAATGCGAGGACCGTCAAACACTTTCCTTTTGGCGGGTTTGAAGCGTAGCGAAAAACCCGGCGGGCCGCACCTCGCGGTGGGCATAAACTCCCCCAACGGAGGCCCGCAAGGTAGAGTAATGAAACTATAAGTGTTATTAGCTAAAGGTACCTTACTGCATCTTCCGAACTCCCAGCGAGGTGCGGTCCCCCGCAGGCTCCTTTTTCGGTGACGTATCGGAATAATAAAAAAAGCTGAGGAATACAGGCCTATCCGTGTCTGAAGACTGTTTTTGTGTTGATTTACACATAATTGTGCGGATGTTTTGAATTTTTACCGGATAGTACTAAAAAACAAGTCTTTTTTCGAGGCTGGTTTAGAACGAAAAAAGACCGGCGAAATAAATCGTCGGTCTCTGACTGGTATTCAAAAAATGTCGATTACTCCTCTTTTTTCTTCTTAGCCGGTTTGGCTTGTTTGTCCGCGGTTTTGGGTTTGGCGGTTTTAGTCGTCTTCTTTTCTGCAGCCGAATCGGCCTCTGCAGTGCTTTTTTTCTTTTTGGGAGCTGTAGTTTTGGCTTTGGTAGCGGGAGCCGCTTTGTCTTCGGCTGGCTGCGCGTCGGCACTCTCTTGCGCCTCATCTTCTACGAATACGGTCATGCCGTTGGCGATGAGTATATTGAACCAAGCGAACAGCTTCTTTATATCCGAAACCCTTACCCTGTCTTCATCGTAGTCGGGCAGGTATTGTTTCATTGCGGCTTTGAGCTGGGCGTCGGGCACCTTGTGACTGCAACACTCTTTGCCTTTCGTAGCTTTCGATATCATTTCGAAAACACGTCCCAAAGGCATGTCCTCGCTTGTGGTGAAGATAGCTATGTCGTTGAGCGAGCTTACTTTGGCATTGCCCGATACGATCATTCTTTTGGCGTCGGCGAGCGATTCCACTATAATGCCGTTGCGCGATTGCGCCACGAACCTGAACAGGCCCGGCTGTCCCGAGATAGCGAGAGTCTCAGCTAATTTCATTTTTTCAGTTTAAGTTATAATTGTTTTAAATTATTCGCTTTCTGCAAAATATGTCTATAGAGATAATATAGCCGGTGGCATATTTATGCTCTGCAAATATAGTAATTTTGTGCGAATATGGGTGCTATTACGATAAAAACCATAACGGCGATATCTTGTGAAAAAAGGTTACCTTTGTTTTCGTATGAAGATCATGTAGCGTATGGGAAGATTGTTTCTGATGCTGGCGATATTGTCGTTTGCAGTTTCGTGCGACGGTGAGCCTGATAGCGATTATACCCGCACCTCGTTGGATTCGGGATGGCGTTTTCGTCGTGCGGGCACCGAGCAGTGGTATCCGGCCGTAGTTCCGGGCGTGGTGCATACCGACCTGTTGAGAAACGGGCTTATCGACGACCCGTACCGTTCTACCAATGAGAGCCGGTTGCAGTGGATAGAGAACGAGGAGTGGGAGTACGAGACCGTTTTCGTGCCTACCTCCGGGCAACTGTCCGCCGGGGCGTTGGTGCTCGATTTCTTGGGTCTCGATACATACGCCGAGGTATATCTCAACGACTCGCTCGTGCTCGAAGCCGACAATATGTTCGCAGAGTGGCGCGTGCCGGTGAAAGGGATTGTAAAAGAGGGCGATAACAGGCTTAGGGTAAAGTTTCTCTCCGCATATCAAGAGGGGTGCCGTATAGCGAAAAATTACCCCAAACTGCCTGCCGACAACGATAAGGGGCCGGAGTACAAAACGAGCGTATTCACTCGCAAGGCGCAATATCACTACGGTTGGGACTGGGGGCCCCGTTTCGTCACCGCCGGTATATGGAAGCCCGTATATCTCGAGGCATACGATTATTCCGTTTTGGACAACATACGTTATTCACAGTTGTCGCAATCGCCGGAGAGGGCCGATCTCGTAGCCGCTGTAACCGTAAATGCTTTGAGGGCGTTCGACGGCGTGTTGACGCTGACCGGCGATAATGGCCGTGAATATGCACGTAAGAGCGTGTCGTTATCCGAGGGGAAGAATATAGTGGAGCTTCCTTTCTCCATTGATAGTCCGGAATATTGGTGGCCTTGCGGCATGGGTAAAGGGTTGCCGAAGCTCTATCCCATGGAGGCGACATTGACTGTTGGCGGCCGTAAGGCATGGAGCGACAGGCGTAAGATAGGGGTGCGCACCGTGGAGCTGGTGCGTGAGAGGGATAGTGTAGGCGAGAGCTTCTTTTTCAGGGTCAACGGAGAGCCTGTGTTTATGAAAGGCTCCAACGTGATACCGCAGGATGTGTTTCTGCCCGAGGTTACGGATGAAAGATACCGGCGTATGGTACAGATCGCACACGACGCTAATATGAATATGTTGCGCGTGTGGGGCGGCGGTATCTATGAGAGCGACGCCTTTTACGACGCATGCGACAGTCTCGGAGTGTTGGTGTGGCAGGATTTTCCGTTCGCATGCGCTTTTTATCCGTGGGACGAGGAGTTTTACGGTAGCGTTCGTCTCGAGGCCGTGCAGAATGTACGGCGCTTGCGCAACCATCCGTCGCTGGCCGTGTGGTGCGGAAACAATGAGGTGGACGAGGCGTGGCACCGGTGGGGGTATAAGGAAGACACGGTACGTTGGCCGTGGACTCCGGGCGAGCGTGAGGCGATACGTAAAGGCATCGACGATCTTTTTTTCACTACGGTTCTTCCCGGTGTAGTGGCTGAGGAGGATCCGTCGAGACCCTATCACCCCTCGTCGCCGCTTTACGGTTGGGGCGATCCGCGTTCCCGCGCCTCCGGTGACATTCACTACTGGGGAGTGTTTCACGGCGGCGAGCCTTTCACCGCCTATAAGGATAGGCCGGGTCGTTTCTCGAACGAATACGGTCATCAGTCGCTCGCCGGTTACGATACGTGGCGCAGGTGGCTCACCGACGACGATATGGAATACTGTTATACCGCGTTGGCCGTGGAGCCTCCCGCCGGTGTGGATAAGCGCAGGCCGGAAGACGATCCGTTCGCCGTTCATCAGAAAAATGCGAGAGGATACGGCATAATACGCGACTATATGGAGCGCGAGGTGCCGGTACCCGATAATCTGCGCGAATATATCTATATGTCGCAGTTGGTACAGGCCGACGGTATACGTATGGCTATAGAGGCGCATCGCCGCAACCGTCCGTTTACCATGGGTAGTATATACTGGCAGTTGAACGACTGTTGGCCGGTGACCTCTTGGTCGGGAATGGATTATCCGTTCGGCTATAAGGCTCTGCACTATTTTGTGCGTGACGCTTTCGCTCCCACCGTATTGTCGTTGAATGCGGACGAGAGAAGCGGTAAGGTGGAGTTGTGGGGCGTGACCGACGAGCTCCGTGAGAAACGGGGCGAATATACTCTGACGCTCATGACATTCGGCGGAGACACGTTGAGCTGTCGCAGAGATCTGTTCTCCATAGCCCCGGGAAGCTCTGTGAAGCTGTTCGAAAGCAGTGCGGACGTATTATTGGGCGGTGCCGATCCGTGTAAAACGCTTTTGGTGTGTACCGGTTCTATAGACGGAGAGCAGTTCCGTACATCGTTGTTGTTCCGTCCATATAAAGAACTCGAGCTGCCGGATGCCGACATAAAGATAGTCTCTGTGGAAAAATGCGCGGATTGTCAGAGGGTGACGCTTGAAGCCGCCGGTTTCGCGAAAGCCGTGGTGTTGGAACCGTCCGTACGTCAGACCGACAACGCCTCCGATGCCTATTTCGATATGTTGCCGAAAGAGCGTAAGACAGTGACGCTGTATCTGGAAGACAATACGGCCGACGCAGATTATCGCATTAGGAGGCTGTTTTCCTTTTGAACCGGCTATGCCATAATTGATCTAAAACGGTATATCGGTTGTTTTCAGGGCGTTTCGTCCGCTACTCATAGTGCTTCGGATAGGGAAGCGGTGTTTGACGTTCTTGGCCTCGTCTGGTGAAGGATGAGCTTATATGCGAAATAAATATGCCGAGAGTGTGTCGCCTATCTCGATAAGATAGCTTATATCCCTTCGATACGATCGACTGGAAGTACTATCTCCCCGAATTCGATCATTGCGTTGAACAACGCTATTTTACGATACTTCTTTATTTCGTCGGCCTTTATGTTGCGCTCATCCAAATAGCCTCCTGCGATGAGCTCGGAGCGTCTGACTCCTGCGAGGAGAGGGTTTTGCGGCGTGTGCCATCTACCACCGTCGAAAAACGCCACATTTGCAATGGAGGTGTCGGTTACGAGGCCGTCTCTTATTATGAGTATGTCATCGCAATGGCCCCGCATGGCAAAAAGTTCGTCGATGGGGGAGCGATCTACGCTCTTTAGGCGGTATTCGATTCTGTCGTCGGTAGCTATTTTGAGCGATTCTATAGGCCGTATTGTATATGGCGAATAGGTAACAGTCTCTATTTCCGCTCCGTAGACTATACGGCATTTGGTTCTCCGGCGGCACGACGATACTGTTATGTGTTCGAGTATGTCGATGCGGTCTTTTGATGCGAACACCTCCGCGCGTGTCTTGTTGAGACGCTCGTTGTGGCGGGTTGCCAACGGGGCTTCGCCGTCTTCTATCATGACGGTTTCAACGAACAGGCACATACACTTTACGTATCATTTCTTCGTACTCTTTCCGGGGATCGCTGTCGGCCGTTATGCCGCCTCCGCTTTTAAAGATAACGCCGTCCGGAGTCTGTTCCATGTATCTTATGAGCACGGTGCTGTCGAGATTGCGACCGTCGAATATACCTGCTATGCCGGTGTAATATCCGCGATCGTAGTTCTCGGCCCGTTCTATTACCCCTAGGCTCTCTTTTTTAGGATGTCCGGCTATGGAGCCTCCCGGCAACATGCGCATGAGTATATCACCCAGATGTTCGCGCCAGTCGTCGGGGAGTCTTCCCTCTATCTCGGAGCTGGTCTGTAATATGGGGCCTTTGTTGGTCTCTATGCGGTCTATGTAGCGGAATTGCCGCACCTCTATATTATCCGATACCAAGCTCAGATCGTCGGAGAGGAGCTTAACTACGGACTCGTGTTCCGCCGTCTCTTTAGGGTCGTTCAATATTACGTTTTCGGCGTCGGGTATGGTGGCGTCGATGGTGCCTTTCATCGGATATGAGCTTATGCGACCGTTCTCTATCCTTACGAATATTTCGGGCGAAAATACGGTGAAACGGTCTTTTATCCATAGGCGATACATGGCCTGCGACCTTAGAAACACCTCTTTGAGGTCTATGTCGATATCTATGGGGGTGGCGCACGTGAGGTTTACGAGGCATGTCTTACCCTCCGCGATGGCTTGTCGCACCGTGTCGAAAGAGTGCAAATATTCGTCGTAGCTTATAGGGTGGGCTTTAAGTGACGGTTTGCCCTCCTTGTGAGGCTTTATGCCGTCGGGAATATTGCTTTTGCCGCAGAAGTCGTATAGTATCTCCTTGGGGTCCGTTTCGTCTGTGCCGCATACGTAAGAGCGGTCCGCTTTGTAGTTTATGACGAATAGGAAAGGCCGGCCCTCGGCGGCTAAACGGTTGATCGTTTCGATCGTCTCTTTTTTGTCGAGTTCGGTCATCGGGTACGTGGTTTTGTGTGGAGGGCAAATGTAGAAAAAATATTATTCACGATAGAATTTGCAGTAAAAAATTTGCATTATTGAAAATTATGGCTACATTTGCATCGCAAAAGTGATCCGGTCCGTTCGTCTAGGGGTTAGGACTCAAGATTTTCATTCTTGCAACAGGGGTTCGATTCCCCTACGGACTACACTTTACAAAGTCGGAATTTTACGATTCCGGCTTTTTTTATTCGTATCAGGGCTATCTGCTAAAATCATAGAGGATGAAGATATATGTATATCCCCGACAGAGACAGGGCAAGTACGATAACGGTTACATAAACGACTTCTGCGCCTCGCTTGAGGAGGCAGGAGCGGAGGTGGTAGGCGCTCCGGCGCGTAATCCGCTTCTGTCCGTGTTTCGTCAGGGACGCCGGGCCGACTGTTACGTATTTCATTGGATAGAGAATGTTCCCGGCTATAAATACGGGCTTTTGCAGAGCGTGGCCGCATGGGTATTGGTATGGGGTGCACGTGTCAGGGGCCGCAAGGTGGTGTGGTTCATGCACAACCGTCGTCCTCACTCCGGCCGTCGCAGGGTGCTGTGCGGCGCTTTGATGCGTATGATGGCGGCAGCTTCCGATCTTATCGTGACCCATAGCCGTGAGGGTATCGGTGTCATTGCCGAGCGTTATCCGCACAGATTGCATAAGGCGGTTTTTCTCGATCATCCTACCAAAAACAGACTCTCCGGCGAATCGAAAGGGGAGCGCCGTTATGATATTCTTATATGGGGAACGATAAGCCCTTACAAGAATGTCGATAGGTTCGTGTCGTACGCTGCCCGTAAGATGGCTCGCAGACGAATATTAGTGATAGGCGGGTGTGGCGACGAGGCTCTGTTCGATCGTGTGAACGCCTGTGCGAGCGACAACATACGTGTTGAGCGTAGGCCGGTGTCGTTCGAGGAGTTGGGCGGACTTGTTTCCGACAGCCGTTACGTAGTGGTTCCGTATGCTTCTGATACCTTGCTTAGCTCCGGTACTCTGATGGACAGCCTTTCGTTCGGAGCTCGCGTGATAGGCCCCGACACCGGCTCTTTCGCCGATTATCTGCCGGAGAAGAGGATCACAGTGAAGACTTACGATACCTACGCCGATATAGAGCGTATTTTATCCTTGCCAGACCCCGAATACGACCCTGCTGCATATTCCGATTTTCTCGAAGAGAAGAGTTGGTCCTCTTTTGCAAAACGGTTCGTGTCACTCGTGGGGAAGATAAGATGATGCGCGTCCGGTGCGTGTATGTAGAGGTGTCATTCGCTTTTTTTGAAAGAATTATACGGGACGGATGTTAAAAAGTAGAAAAATAATTTTGCCGTATTCCATAATAACATTAAATTTGCACCGTCAAAAGCCACTTTAGCTCAGTCGGTAGAGCAACGCATTCGTAACGCGTAGGTCGCGAGTTCGAGCCTCGTGAGTGGCTCAAAAGGGAAGTTTATGCTTCCCTTTTTTGTTGGGGTACATCTCCTTTTTTCGATTATCGTTAATAACGCGAGTTCGGGATAGGGAAATATTACTGTCCGGGTAAACGAATATTGGATTTATCGGCCCTCGCGCCCGCGCTGCAGGCAGAAGATAACGCCTTACAGGCGCAATGATATTGAAATAAAGCTTTTATACGGTCACTCTTACTCATAAAAAACCGTAATATAGCAGAAAAGGAGACCCAATAGCCTCCTTCCTGTCATTGTCATAGCCTACAATGCTGTGTTCACCGCACTTTTGCGACACAACCGACGGTGTAGTTTATCAAAAAGGGGACTGTGTCCCCCATTACATTTTTTCTACTTTCCCCATTGTCGATTTGTCGGTTTTGAGTATTTCGGGGTCGTCTTTGTAATATACTTTGCCTTTGGTAGCGGCTTTGGCCTCCAATCTTATTTTGGCGTTGACGAAACACTCTGCCGTGGTGTTGGCCGTGGCGTTAACGTTGTCGCACGACATGGCTAAGGCGTTGACCGATGCTCCCGCCATAGCTTTTATGTTGAGATATTCGGTGTCGCCGCCGAGGGTTACGATACTGTTGGTGGCGTTGACCTCAACGTCGCGGCACGCCATATTGAGGTTGATATTGCCTTTGGCGATGGTGGTGATCACTATGACGTCGGATTCTATCACTCCCGGAGATAATATGGTGGCTCCGTCGGAGGTTATGCTGCATAGATCTTTGTATGTCACGGTAATAACCGCTTGTCCGCGAGATTCTTTAGTGGCTGCGAAAGGTTGTTTCATGCGTAGGAACAGTTCGTCCTTTTTTACGAAATATTCCAGCTTGTCCGTGGTGGAGTTGGTTATCTCGGCCGATATGCCGGGATGTTCGCCTCGCACGAGGTTAACCTGTATCTCTCCCGTTACGTTTATGTCTTTGAAGTCACCTGTTTCGACATCTATGCGGTTTTGCGCCGATATGCCCGATGCCGTACCGAATAGTGCGAGTGCCAATAATGCTATCTTCTTCATAAAAGCGATGTTATGTTCTTGTGTCTATGTATGGACGCAGCGGATATATATTACCCGGATAGCGTTTCATGATACAAATATATATTAAAATCGCAAAATATAACCGATGATGACTACTCCTTGCCGCCGGTATATTAAAATTCGGTATATTTGTCATTATGTAAATGCTTAGACTTTAATCAAGATTCAAGCGCTTTTAAATTTTAAATTATATATCTATGAATTTTAATCTAAACCCTGACCGTCTCGTGCGTTTTCTCGGTAAGCCGAGGCGGGATTTCACCAAGGCCGATCTGATGCGCTATGTTCGCGAGAACGGCATAGAGTTGATAAATTTTCGTTATCCGGGAGCCGACGGACGTCTCAAGACCCTTAATTTCATCATCAACGACGAGGCCTATCTCGACAGCATCCTCACATGCGGCGAACGGGTGGACGGGTCGAGTCTCTTCCCTTACATAGAGGCCGGAGCGAGCGATCTCTACGTGATACCGCGTTACCGAACCGCTTTTATCAATCCTTTCAGCGAGATTCCGGCTATCGACATATTGTGTAGCTATTATACCAAGGAGGGGATGCCGCTCGAAATGTCTCCCGAATATACGTTGCGTAAGGCGCATGAACAGTTGCGTCGCGTTACGGGATGCGATCTCCATGTGATGGGCGAGTTGGAGTATTATGTAGTGACCCCCAAGCCGGAGCTTTTCCTTGCCGACGACCAGAAGGGCTATCATGAGTCGACCCCGTTCAACAAGGGGGCCTGGTTTCGCACCATGGCTATGAAATATATAGCCGAGGCGGGCGGAGAGGTCAAGTACGGCCATTCGGAGGTCGGTAATTTCACTCAGGACGACAGGCTTTACGAACAAAACGAGATAGAGTTTCTGCCTACCGACATAGAGAGTGCCGCCGACCAGCTTATGATCGCCAAATGGATAGTTCGTACGTTGGGCGAGCGTTACGGCGTGGATGTCACTTTCGCGCCCAAAATCACCGTAGGCAAGGCCGGTAGCGGGTTGCATATACATACACGTCTTATGAAAGACGGGCGTAATGCCATGGTCGGAGCCGACGGCACGCTTTCGGAGGATGCGCTCAGGGCTATAGCCGGTTACCTGTCGTTGGCGCCGTCGCTCACTGCTTTCGGTAATACCAATCCCACGTCCTATTTCCGTTTAGTGCCACATCAGGAGGCTCCGACCAATATATGCTGGGGCGACCGCAACCGTTCTGTGCTCGTGCGTGTGCCGCTCGGATGGAGTGCCGGGGCCGGCAGTATGGTGTGCGACGCCAATCCGTCGGAGAGGGTCTCGGATGTGGATGTGAGCCTGAAACAGACGGTGGAGTTTCGTTGTCCTGACGGTTCGGCGGATATATATCTGCTTTTGGCCGGATTGACCGTGGCGGCGCGTCATGGCTTCGAGATGGAGCAGGGTTTGAAATATGCGCGCGACCGTTATGTTGACGTCAATATCTTCGATGAGAGACATAAGGAGGTGCTGGCCCGTCTCAGCCAGTTGCCCGCTTCGTGCGCCGAGTCTGCCGCATGTCTGGCCGGGCAACGGTCCGTCTACGAGATGTACGGTGTCTTTTCTCCGCGTCTTATTGATGGAGTGATAGAGCGATTGGAGGCTTTCGGCGATGCCTCTCTGCGTCAGGAGCTCGGCGATGATAACGATAAGATCATGGAGATGGTACGCCGGTATTTTTATTGCGGATAGGGGCTATGCTCCGTTTCGCATAGGCTTCATTATGTAGGTCAGGTTGCTGTGAACGGTTGAAAACGGCCTTGTTCATTGTGCTTGAAGATCGCATATAAGTTTTATCGTAAAATGAAGAATGCCCGAGATGGATAATCTCGGGCATTCCTTTATTTGATAGTGATGATAAGATCGGGAACTAAAGCACAGTGGCTACGCCGTTCATTACCTTTACTTTGACAGGGAATATGAGGTCGGCGTCGCGGCCGGCGTTCACGTCTTCTTCTATTGATTTGAGCGAACGGGGGAGGCGTTTTTTGTAGATGGTCTCACCCTTGAATTTTATCTCTACGGGTTTGTCGAGGTTCATCATTTTGTCGTTGAGACCGAATATTACCGAGGGAGAGTTTGTTTCCACTATATTGACGGTGTTGGTCTCGCCGTCGTATTCGGCTACAACTTTGGTATCTTCGTTCTTGCCGGTGGGGCTTGCGTAGAGCCAGTAGAAGTTGTCGCGCGATACGTCGTCCTGTACCCACGATACCTTGTTGGGGTAGGGGTTACGACGGAATTTGGGCATCCATGACATGGCGATGGTGTCCTGACGGTTCATCCAGTGGCCGCACTCCTCGAATATGTGAGAGTCAGAAACGAAGCCGCCTTCGGCGTTATGCAACGAGCCGAGACGTGCTATCCATTCGCGTGCATGGCTGTTACGGCCGTATGCCGCGTCCTGTCCGCCCATGAATATGGAGAACGGAAGGTTACGCAGGTTTTCTATTTTGGCGTTGTTGGGGTGTCCCGCCATCATAGATGCTGCCGCCCAGTGGTCGGCAAGACGCGGAGCCAGCTGGAAAGTGCCGTCGCCGCCGGCAGAGTAGCCCATCACGTATATTTTGTTGGGGTTGACATCTTCATATATGCCGGATAGTTGCACTATTTTGTCTACGAAGCCGTCCATGTAGAACTGGTGCCACATGTTCCAAGTGTCGGTAGACGAACGGGGCACGAAATAGATGCCTTCTACCGGAGTGTAGAGCCCTTTCTGGTTTTCCCACTGTTTGTCGTTGGCCGCAGGGGTAGTGCCGCCTCCGCCGTGCATAGATATATATAAAGAGCGACCGTCGGCGGGTTTGTCGCCGAACACGCGGTAGTAGAATTTCATCTTGTAGTCGCCGTTGGTGAGCACGCCCTCTTTCCATTCGTGTCCGTACTCCGCCTCGATTTTTGCACTACGTTCCGCCAATAGACGTTCGGTAGCTTCGTCGGCTTGTTTTTTTGTGAGACCCGTCTGGGCCATTACGCTTGATGCCGCCATCAGGCAGAGTGTCGATAGAAACAGTCTTTTCATCATATCGATTCGTTTGTTAATAGGCGTCTTTCAAGCTTTCGCTTGTTTTAAGACGTCGGTTAATTTGGATTATACAAATTAATGTAAAATATTCGTTTCTGACAAATAATTTCGACCAAACTGCTTCAAATACCGACAAAACGGTAGAAAATACGGTGCTTTTTTGTCAACTTCATATACAAGGTGCGGCGCTTCCGATAAGCCCCTATTGTTTTCATCTGCATTTTGTCGATGCTTTGTTCTGCATAGATAATACGTGGTTTTGTGGCGACTCGATTTCGGGATAGGCATGATTATTACAGTGCGGCTATCTCTTTGCGATCACAGCTATACCGGGCCTCACTTCATTCGGACCGAACAAATTGCCTGTGACATCTTCCGGCCTTGTCGGTGTTGAATATAAAAAACGGGCATCTCCACGCTGAAGATGCCCGTCACGTTCATACTTTGATAATTATATCCACAAATCTCTCTTTATTGCCTCTATCTTCGCATTAGCGGCTTTGTCGGCCTTGTCTATGTCCGCTCCTTCTGCGAGTGGTTCGCGTACTCCGAAGTAGAATTTGATTTTAGGCTCGGTTCCTGAGGGGCGTACCGATACTTTGCTGCCGTCCTCGGTAATGAATTGCAGTACGTTGGATACAGGCAGGTCTATAGGTTTTTTCGCACCTGATTTGAGGTCGGTCTCCTCGCGTAACTGGTAATCCTTAATTGTGACTACGGCCGACGATCCGAGCTTCTTGGGAGGATTGGAGCGCATGTCGCTCATCATTTTGGCGATGGCTTCCGCACCCTCTTTGCCCTGTTTGGTTATATAGACCATCCCCTCTTTATAGTAACCGTATTTGCGGTATATGACCTCGAGAAGCTGCCATAGCGACAATCCCTGTCCTTTGGCCCATGCCATGGCTTCGGCCACGAGTACCGATGCCGACACCGCATCCTTGTCGCGCACGAAATCGCCGGTGAGATAACCGTAGCTCTCCTCGCCTCCGCCGATATACTGCTTCTTGCCCTCGTTGTCGCGTATGACGCCGGCAATGAATTTGAAGCCGGTCAGTACGTCGTAGTATTCCACGCCGAACGATTCGGCTATGCTCGCGATAAGCTCTGTGGTCACTATGGTTTTGACGATGAACTCTTTGCCTTTCAGCTTGCCCAGCTCTTTCCAGCGGGTCAGAAGGTAATATGTGAGTATTGTTCCGGTCTGGTTGCCGTTGAGCAATACCATTCGGCCCTTGTCATCGCGTACAGCTATGCCTATTCGGTCGGCGTCGGGGTCGGTGGCTATCACCAGGTCGGCACCGATCTTTTCGGCACGTTCTATCGCTAATTTGAGCGCAGAGGCCTCCTCCGGATTGGGCGATACCACTGTGGGGAAGTTGCCGTCGGGGGTGGATTGCTCCTCTATCACGGTGATATTTTTGAATCCGCACATCTCCAAAGCTTTAGGAACGAGCGTTATGCCGGTACCGTGAATGGGGGTGTAGACTATGGATACGTCGCCGTATTTTGCCACCGCCTCGGGCGATAGCGTCACCGAGGCTACTTTAGCCAGATAGGCTTTGTCTATATCTTCGCCTATTGTCACTATTTTACCGTCGCCGCCGTTCCATTTTACCTGATCTACCGATTCTATTTTGCCCACCTCCTCTATTATATTCTTGTCGTGCGGGGCAACCACTTGGGCTCCGTCTTCCCAATAGGCTTTGTAGCCGTTGTACTCTTTGGGGTTATGCGAAGCGGTTATCACCACGCCGCTCTGGCAGTGCAGATGGCGTATGGCGAACGATAGCTCGGGAGTGGGGCGCAACGCCTCGAAAAGATATACGGTGAAGCCGTTGGCTGCGAATATGTCGGCCGTGGTCTTGGCGAAAAGATCGCTGTTGTTGCGGCTGTCGTGCGCTACGGCCACGCTTATGGGGCGGTCTGCGAACTGGCTCTTCAGATAGTTGGCGAGTCCTTGCGTAGCCATGCCTACCGTGTAGATATTCATGCGATTGGTACCCACGCCCATTATGCCGCGGAGCCCGCCGGTGCCGAACTCGAGCGTTTTATAAAACGATTCGCCGAGCTCTTTGGGGTCCTCTTTCATCATTCTTGCGACCTCGTCTTTGGTCTTGGGGTCGAAATTGCCGTCGAGCCATTTGCGGGCCCTCTCCATTGTGCTTTTCTCTATATCCATAGCTTTTCTGTTATGATTCGTTTCTATGATGGGCTTTCCTTAACAAATTCTCTGCCGAAAAGTCCATATACAAATATATGTATAATTTTTCGATAAAATTTGTCTTGCATCCATGTTTTTTTACTCGTTATCTTCGACCCTTTTTTATCCCTTACGACAGATGTCGCGACACGATGATTTAGGTCGGATATTTTCCGATTCGAGAGGGTGCGTTTTTATGGTAACGAAGTAGTGGATTTACCCCGTGAAACAGGTCGCAAACCTTGATTCTGTCGTGGAACATGTTGCGTTAATATGTTGATTATTAATTGTTTGTTGCTAAAAAATAGGGTGTTGATAACTTTTGTTGGTTTATGTAGAAAATTAGTATATAAATTTTTTATCGTCTAAAATAGTGATATTGTTAAGGTTGGATTTTAGGATAAAAATTATGTATAAAAACAACCGAAAAAGGATTTTTTTTTCTCATTTAATTTTTCATATTTGCAACAGAAATAATCCAAAATCCACCCGATTTAAGAGAGGCGATAGTTTCCTTTTTCGTGTTCGGCCGGTTGCCGTATATGAGAAGGGGAGGGATAGGTTTGTCTTTAGTCGTACGGAGTGAGGGTATTTCGCAAACAGTTGTAAACCGACGTCTTCGGCAGGCCTGTGGGTCGGAAGATGTCTATTATTTGAGATGACGCAAGCGATGCAGACGAATCAGAACACAAAGTGGCAGAACTGTCTTTTGACTATAAAGGAGCTTATCCCTCAGGATGAGTTTGTAAAATGGTTCAAACCGACTGTTGTGCACGGTTTCGACGGCGATACACATACTCTTCGTCTGCGTGTTCCGAACAAGGATTTCGTCGACCACATCAACGACAACTATATAATGATGTTGCGTCCGATTCTCTATAACGAGTTCGGTTCAGACATAACGCTCAAGTACGCCGTTCCCCGTCCGGAGGCCGCCGGCACCGAGATGGCTCCTATAAAGACGTTTCTCAATACCACCAACACCCAGAACATAAAGAATCCGTTCGTGATACCCGGGGTGAAAAGGGTAGTGGTCGATCCGCAACTCAACTTCGACTACACGTTCGAGAATTTCGTAGAGGGCGAATGCAACCAGTTGGCCCGTACAGCCGGTATAAAGATAGCCGAAGAGCCCGGAACGACGGCTTTCAACCCCATATTCATATACGGCGATTCGGGGTTGGGCAAGACACACCTTGCTCAGGCCATAGGCATAGAGGTCAAGAAGCGTTTCCCCGATAAATACGTGCTGTATGTCAGCGCACAGAAGTTTCAGGCGCAATATACCAGCGCCATGCAACGCAAGGAGATAAACGACTTCATACACTTCTATCAGATGATAGACGTGTTGATAGTGGACGACATACAGGAGTTCTCTGGCAACAAGCCCGGCACGCAGAACACCTTCTTCAACATATTCAACCACCTGCACCTCTCCAAAAAGCAGTTGGTGTTGACGGCCGACAAGCCTCCCGTGGAGCTGAAGGATATAGAGGAGCGTCTTCTTACCCGTTTCAAATGGGGGTTGTCGGTGGAGTTGACCGTTCCGGACTATAACACCAAGGTAAAAATAATCAAGAATAAGTGCGAACGTCTCGGTGTCACTCTCGACGACGACATAGTGGACTTCCTCGCCGAGAATATAAAGGCTAATATACGCGAGATAGAGGGTGCCATATCGTCTTTCATCGCCAATGCCACTCTTTTGGGGCGTCCGGCTACCATATCGCTCGCACGCGAGGTGCTCAAGGCATACGTCAGCTTCCGTCAGCGGGAGATAACGGCGGAGGATATATGCAGAATAGTCTACACATTCTTCAATGTCTCCGAAGAGGATTTCTTCTCCAAGAAACGTTCACGCGAGATCGTGCAGGCGCGTCAGGTGTCGATGTACCTTTGCAAGAAGCACACCAACTTGTCGCTCAAGAGTATAGGCGAGGCTTTGATGCGCGATCACGCCACTGTAGTACACGCCATCAAGACGGTGTCCAATCTGCTTGAGACCGATCGCGGGCTTTGCGCGCATGTGGAACAGATAGAGAAACAGATTCGGTAAAGGGGTTATACGATATGGATTGAAGCGCGCCTTTCTCAAAAGGTGCGTTTTTTGTAGATTCAAGTTATTGACATATATGAAACTGGCTGAAATAAAAGGTTATTCGTTGGCAGCTATCGCGGCCGCCGCATACGGAACCAATCCTGCATTCGCGGTTCCGCTTTACGCTCAGGGTATGAATCCGTGTTCCGTATTGTTGTTTCGTTATCTCATGGGTATCCCGTTGCTTGCGCTTCTTTTGATATTCAGAGGGTATTCTCTCAGGCTGTCGAAGGAGGAGTTGGGACCCGTATCTATCCTCGGAATACTTATGGCGTTATCGTCGCTCACGTTGTTCGAGAGTTACGAATATATGAATTCGGGTATAGCGTCGACACTTTTATTCGTATATCCTGTCATGGTTGCCGTGCTCATGATATTTTTCTTTCGTGAGAGGTTCAGGGCTCCTATCGCGATATGTTTGATATTGATGTGCGTAGGGCTTATATTGCTGATGAAGCCGCAGTCGGGAGTGCCTTTGAGTCCGTACGGGTGTTTGCTGGTGATGGTATCGGCACTCACTTATGCCCTTTATATAATAATGGTGAATGTTTCGGGCCGAATCAGATCAATACCGACGACCAAGCTGTTGTTTTATGTTCTTACTTGCGGATGTGCGGTATATGTAGTCATGATTCTTTCGGGTAGGCCGCTGACACTACCGTCACTCCCCTCGGGGTGGCTTAATCTTATTGCGCTCGCCGTCATCCCTACGGTTATTTCACTGACATGCACTACGAAAGCGATCCAGATAATAGGTTCGACGCCGACGGCCATATTGGGTGCGCTCGAGCCGGTATCGGCGGTAATCCTGAGTGTGACCGTACTGGGGCAGGCCGTCACCGTACGCGATGTGTCGGGAGGGTTGCTCATAGTTGCGGCGACTATCATAGTAATAGCCGATAAGTCGGTAGACAGGGTGATATTGCATGTGCGTAAGATGTTTCCTAAGTTGCGACGGTAGATAGGGGAGGAGGGTTGTCGTAGACGGTGTTTTGTCAAAAATGGCGGCGCACCGTATATGCCCCCGAAAATTTTGTAACTTTGTGTGAGATTTATTTAAAAACAGAGAGGAATGATAATAAGGGAAGAGATCGTAAGAACGGAGAGGCTTCACGAAGTGGCTTTGGGAATGATGATAGCGGCACGTACCGCACCTAAGGCTAAAGGTGTGGATGTGTTGCAGATAGCTATGTTCGAGGGTGACGATATAAGGCACCTTTCACGCAAAATGAAAGAGTTGGCCGAACCCCTCGGCAAGATGTTTTTCATGCGCGATGCCGATAACATATTGCAGGCCGGAGCGGTGGTGCTGATAGGAGCCAAGATAAAACCGGCGGGACTAAACTGCGGGTATTGCGGTTTCCCTACATGCGCCGTCAAGGAGGAGCTACAGGACGTGCCGTGTGCGTTCAATTCCATAGACTTAGGTATAGCGATAGGCTCTGCCGTGTCTTTCGCCGCCGATTCGCGCGTAGACAGCCGCGTGATGTATTCGGTAGGCGAAGCGGTGCGACGTCTCGGTGTCATGAAAGAGTGTAACCAGATTATAGGCATACCTATAAGTTGTACCGGTAAGAGTCCGTTTTTCGACAGACCGTCGCATACACCTCGGTAGGCGATATAATTCGACACGGCATCTTTGCGGATGCCGTTTTTTATTCGGAGATGGATGTGTGACTCCTAATTTCGTTTTGTCGTATATCTATGTGCAACAGGTCGTCATGGTCCGTTATGCCGTATAGCTCCGTAAAATCCGGTGTTACCAAATAGTATTCGTCGATAAGTGCCTCGCAGTCACCTAAGAATGTGTGTATATCGGACATTTTTGCTTTATAGATTATAAAATCTCTGTTCCAATAATCTATAAAGAAATATAGATCGGTATCTCCGTCTATTATCTCCGGCAAATGGAAGTACGGATCTTCCATGTTACAATCTATATTTTCCGGAATATATTTGAAATTCATCCATAATGCGCGAGGGTTTCCGATAACGAAAGTGTCGTATAACCTTTGTATGAGACGCTCTTTGTCGTCACCGTCTATCTTTTGAAACGAAATGTCGTTGTCCGTGATCGTCCGTTCAATCTCCTTATAGTCATTATAATCGCACATAACGGTTTGTTTTTATGGCATTGAATACAAATATAGCCATAATATTGAAAACATACTATTGAATTATAATATACATTATGTTAAATAAAGGGTGTTCAAAATAAGCGGCGCATCATGAAAAATGCGCCGCAAAGAGATCAAGTCTTATAAGGTTATTTGCAAACCGGTGTTCCGCAACCCTCTTCCTTATCCCATTCGAGAATTTTGTAGAAGTCGAATTCTTCGGGGTTGTCGACATACTTCGATGCGTTGCGATAATCTTCAGGCGTGATGTAGTGCATATTGTGCTGCATGATTATCTGTACTTTGTCTGAGTTTATGTCTACCAGACGCGGTTTGATTTTGCCGTTTTCGTCGGCTACGTCGCTTAGGTATAAAGGTTCGGGCGTACCGTCGTTGTTGATTGTTACTACACAACCGGTGATGCCTTCGTTATAGAGCTTGTATACGCCGAGGCCCAGCTGGGTCGCATACGAGAGGTCGTAAGCGACGGGACGGCAACAACGCAACTCGTAACCCATCTCGTTGGGACGGCTCTTGACCTTTATGCGGAGGTTTTTAAGTCTCTGCTGCACGAGCATGTTGAAAATGTGCGATTTGCTGACGTTACCGAGTTCGGGATGTCCGTGATCGTCGTAAGTGAACTGTACGCCGGTTCCTATTACTTCGTCATCGTTCATGAAGTGGAATACACCCTCGCTTATGATAGCTATACCGTAAGGTATGCCCATAAGGCGGCGTTTGACCATAGACGAGATGACAAGGCGGGTGATCTTATCGAATGTGATCGGCGTCTTGTTGAACATCTCGGGGATGATTATCATAGGATAGTGGCATGCCGATCCGATACCGAATGCCAAGTGACCGGCCTCGCGTCCCATTGCCGATACTACGAACCAGTTGCCGCTGGTGCGCGCATCTTCGTAAAGAGTGGTAGCGAGCTTCACACCCTCCTCTTTAGCCGAGTTGTAACCGAAAGTGGGAACGCCTGCGGGCAAGGGAAGGTCGTTGTCGATAGTTTTGGGAACGTGTATGTTAGACACGTTTATGTTACGGTCTCTAAGATATTTTGAGAGACGGTTGGCCGTAGACGCAGTGTCGTCGCCGCCGATGGTAACGAGCAACTTAACGTTGTATTTCTCGAAGAAATCGGGACGGAACTCTTTGTCGGTGGGTTTGTAACGGCTCATCACAAGGAAAGAACCGCCACGAGAATATATGTTATCGGCTATTTCGAAATCGAGATAGACAAAATCGGGTTCGTCGGCGAAGAGACTTTTGTAACCGCCGTTGAGACCGAGCACGGTATATCCGTTCTGAAGAAATATCTTCGTTACGGAACTAATCACCGTATTGATACCGGGAGCGGGACCTCCGGCACACAAAATTGCAACAGCATCTTTCATAATGCGCTTATTTTTAGTTGATTGATTAAATCGCTTGTTGAGAAACATAAAAAAGCCCCCATAAAGCACAGGGGGCTTCCGGTATTTATTTATTCAAAGCGTCGATGGCGTTGAGATCTTTATAAGAGACCTTGAGACGCTCTACGATAGACTCTTCGCCCTTACGCAACCATGCGCGGGGATCGTAGTATTTCTTGTTGGGGGCATCGGGGCCTTCGGGGTTGCCGAGCTGACCCTGCAGATACGCCTCTTTGGCTACGTAATATTTGCGTATGCCGTTCCAGAATGCCCACTGCATGTCGGTGTCGAGGTTCATCTTTATAACACCGTAGCTGATGGCTTCCTGTATCTTTTCGGGTTCAGAGCCGGAGCCGCCATGGAACACGAAGTTGACGGGCTTGGGACCGGTGTTGTGTTTCTTCTGTATGTACTCCTGCGAGTTTTTCAATATCTCGGGGCTGAGTACTACGTTGCCGGGTTTGTAGACGCCGTGTACGTTACCGAAAGATGCAGCTATAGTGAAGTTGGGGCTTATGGCGCTTAGCTGGGTGTATGCGTAGTCGACATCTTCGGGCTGGGTGTAGAGCTTGGATGAATCGACATGCGAGTTGTCTACGCCGTCCTCTTCACCGCCGGTGATACCGAGCTCTATCTCGAGAGTCATGCCTATCTTGCTCATGCGTTCGAGATATTTCTTGCATATCTCGATGTTGTCATGCAACGACTCTTCCGAAAGGTCGAGCATGTGTGAGCTGAATAGGGGCTTTCCTGTTTTTGCGAAGTGAGCTTCGCCCGCATCCAAAAGGCCGTCGATCCAGGGAAGCAGCTTCTTGGCAGCGTGGTCGGTATGGAGCACTACGGGAACGCCGTAAGCCTCCGCTACGGTGTGTACGTGAAGCGCGCAAGATACGGCGCCGAGGATAGCGGCTTTCTGACCGTCGTTAGAGAGGCTTTTGCCTGCATAGAACGATGCACCGCCGTTAGATAGCTGTATGATAACGGGGCTTCCGACAGATGCGGCCGTTTCGAGAACGGCGTTTACGGTGTCGGTGCCGGTAACATTGACAGCGGGTATGGCGAACCCGTGTTCTTTCGCGTATGCGAAAAGATCCTGAACGGCTTTACCGGTGAGAACGCCGGCGGGGAATTTTGAATTGCTCATTATGTCAATTATTTAAAAGTTCTCTATCCATATCCGGCCATTGTTACGGCCGTATTGAAAATATGCGCTTTTCAAGGCACAAATTTAGTAAAATAATTATAAAATGCAATGTATCTCGAAAAAGAGACCGCGCCTCGTTTATGTGCCATATATGGGGATGATCCTAATGTTGCGTGGTCTATATATTTTATAGTATAAAAATTCGGGCCAAACGCACTTGGCAGTGTGTAAAACCCGGTCTATTATTCGGTGGAACTACGGATATTGAACACTATACGAGGGAAAACTCTTTTACGGTCTTCCCTCGCTAACTGAATGAAGCAACCCGATATGCCTTTTAACTTTTAATATGCGACATATCTACCTAAATGAGGCAAGTACAACATGCCGTTTTCACCTGACTCTGGCCAAATAACCGACATGTAAAGTTGATTCGAGAAGGGGGCTATGCCCCCCCCCTAGAATCCGTATACTTTGTTTTGTGTGCGTCCTTCCCATAGCATTACGGCGTTTTCCGCAAGCGATAACATTTCGTTCTCGCCTCCGTAAACGGCCACCGGGGCAATGAACTCCACCGCCTCGGTCACTTTGTCGCAAATATGTTTGCTGTAAGCGATTCCCCCTGTGAGCAATATGGCCTCTACTCTACCCTTGCATACCACTGCGGCGGCACCTATGGCTTTTGCCACGTTGTAGGCGAAAGCATCGACTATGAGTGCGCTTTCTGCATCACCGGCCAAAGCGTCGTCGACAGCCTTTTTCATGTCGCCGTGACCGAGATGCGCCACTACTCCTCCCGCTCCGCATATTATACGACGAATCTCCTTTTCGTCGTAATTGCCTGAAAAACACATGTCGGCGAGCGTCCCGGCCGGCAGGGTGCCGCTACGGTCCACAGAGAAAGGACCCTCGCCTACCAGAGCGTTATTTACATCATCTACGCGTCCCGATATGTGGGTGCCTATGGATACGCCTCCTCCCATGTGGGCCACTATGAGGTTTACAGAGTCGTAGTCCACTCCCCTCTCTTTGCAATAGCGGCGGGCGACGGCTTTCTGGTTGAGTGCGTGAAATATGGAGTAACGCGGGGTTAACGGGTGGCCGCCCACATGAGCTACGTCGCTCATCTCGTCCACCACTACCGGGTCGGCTATATATGCCTTGACTCCGGCCTCGTCTGCGAGCGACCGCGCTATCAGTCCTCCGAGATTGCATGCGTGCTGGCCCATTATACCCATTTGCAGGTCGGCGACCATAGCGTCGTTTACCTCCCATACTCCCGACTCTATCGGTCGCACGAGCCCTCCCCTGCCCATGAATATATCTATGTCGGAGAGATTTATGCCCGCTTCTTTGAGCGCAGAAGCTACCAAATCGCGTCTGAAACCGAATTGATCGTTTATGGCGGCGAACTTTTTAAGCTCACTCGCGGGATGCTGTATGTTCTTCTCGAACACCGGTTCGACGCCGCGTGTGACGGCTATTTTGGTACTCGTCGATCCGGGATTTATAGCAAGTATTACAGGTGTCTTCATCTTTATGCCATCAGTGCGGCGAGCGCTATGGAACATAATTTGGTCGTTTCGCTGTCGCCGCGCGATGTGAGTACGCACGGCACCTTTGCGCCTACCACTATGGCGGCTACCTCCGCTCCGGCCAACTTGGTGCAGCTCTTGAAGAATACGTTGGCCGACTCTATGTTGGGAAATATCAGGCAATCGGCATTCCCTGCCACCGGTCCGGCAAGTTTCTTGATTCGTGCCGATTCCGGGTCTATAGCCACATCTAACGCCAACGGTCCGTCTACTACACCGCCGCCGGGAAGCTGTCCCCTGTCGCCCATCTTAGACAGTATGGCCGCCTCGGCGCTCGACGGTATGGCCGGCAAAACCTGTTCGCTTGGAGCTATCAACGCCACTTTCGGCGAGGTGCATCCGAGTCTGGCGGCTACTTTGGCGCAATAGCCTATCATCGCTTTTTTCGCATTCAAATCGGGTGCGGGTATGACGGCCACGTCGCTGACCGTGAGCAGTCTGTCCATAGAGGGCAGGTCTATCACCGACACATGGCTCAATATGCCTTTGGGCGGCACCAAACCCATATCCTTGGATAGTATGCCGCGCATGTATTTGTCGGTCGAGACCAATCCTTTCATCAATATGTCGCCCTTGCCCGAGGCCACTAACGACACAGCCGCGGCTACCGACTCCATGTCGCCTTTTTCGTCTTCTATCTCGAATTTGGACGGGTCTATATTCTCCGCCCGGCAGATGTCTGTAATAGTGGTCTTGTCGCCGACGAGGGTAGCTGTGACTATGCCTCTTTCAACGGCATCGGCACAAGCCTTTATAGTATGGGAATCATTGGCGTATGCCGCAACCAGTCGTTTGGCGGGCCGCTCCGCCGCCGTGGCGAGGAGGTCTTGGAGGTTTGAGATCATCGGTGCTATTCAGTTATTTGTATGGAGCCATGTTATGTGTTTGAACCATAGGTCCCTGCTATTTGCGTGCCAAAAATAAGAAAAATGATATGAAATAAAAATAGATACGATAGATTCGGACACTTATTGTTACTTTTCGGAGATAGCTGACCGTTTTCTATGTCTCATGTATGCGTGAGATTACGGAATTTTTTGGCAGTGTTATAAAATTCGAAGCCTGCCGTGGGTCGTTTGAATACGTCAGTAAAACTGGTCTGCTTCGTGGCGTGAGATTTATGCCTGCTGCGTGGTGCGTACGTTGGTGCCTTATTCCGCTCGGGATCGCTTGCGAAAAGTGTATTTTCCGGTCCGTACACCCGAATTTATGCACGCCACGCTTGTTTAAACGCATAAAAAAGGCGGATCGTAAATCAATCCGCCTTTCCGAGTATATATAAAAATAGGTTACTTGCCTCCGAGCAATCTGTAGGTGTCCGAAGCTATGACCAACTCCTCGTCGGTGGTAGCCACAACCACTTTCACCTTAGAGTCCGATATTATCATATCTTTGCCGAAAGCTTCGTCGTTGGCCTTCTTGTCTATAGATATGCCCATGAATTCGAGGCCGCTGCACGATTCGGCGCGCGACTCCTCGTCGTGTTCGCCTATGCCGCCGGTGAATACCACCATGTCTACGCCGCCCATCTCGGCTGCGAAAGCACCTATGAAATGCTTGATGCGCAGATTGAACATCTTGAGAGCCAGTTGCGCCTTGTCGTTGCCGCTCTTGGCCGCAGCATTAAGGTCGCGCATGTCGGAGCTTACGCCCGATACTCCCTGCAAACCGCACTTCTTGTTAATGAAGTCGTTCATTTGCTCTGCCGAGAGGTTTTCGCGTTCGGCTACGAACGTTATGACGCTGGGGTCGATAGAGCCGCAACGGGTACCCATCATAAGGCCGGCTACGGGGGTGAAACCCATAGAGGTATCGAACGACTTGCCGTTGATTATGGCAGTTATGGATGCGCCGTTACCTATGTGGCATGTTATGATCTTGGAGTTATTGAGGTCTACGCCGGCTATCTTGCATGCCTTGGCCGCCACGTATTTATGGCTTGTGCCGTGGAAGCCGTAACGACGTACGCGATATTTTTCGTAATATTCGTAAGGTATGGGATAGATGAAGTTTTCGCGCGGCATCGTCTGGTGGAACGATGTGTCGAACGCTGTCACCTGAGGGGTTCCGGGCATTATCTTCTCCACGGCCTCAACGCCTTTCATGTTGGCGGGGTTGTGAAGGGGCGCCAGCTCGAAACAGCTCTCTATCTTCTTCTTTACATCCGGAGTAACCACGGCGCTATCTGCGAAATACTCTCCGCCGTGGGCCACCCTATGGCCTACCGCATTTATCTGCGAGAGGCTTTCGAGCACGCCGTGAGACGGGTCGACGAGCGCTTCGAGTATCATGTTGATAGCTACGGTGTGGTCGGGAATGGGAGCCGACACTTCGTATTTGTCTTTGCCGGAGGGCTTGTGGGTGAGCAATCCCTCTTTCATGCCTATGCGTTCGACGATGCCTTTGGCGAGCACTTTGGCTTCGCCTTCGCCTTTCATGTCGAGCACCTGGTACTTGGCCGACGAACTGCCGCAATTAAGAACTAATATTATCATTTGGTTTGTCGTTTTATTTGAGACCTTGTGCCTGGCAGGCGGTGATAGCCACTAAGTTGACGATGTCGCTCACGGAACAGCCGCGCGAAAGGTCGTTGATGGGCGCCGCCATACCCTGAAGCACGGGTCCTATCGCTTCGGCACGAGCCATGCGCTGTACCAGTTTGTAGGCTATGTTGCCCACTTCGAGCGTCGGGAATACCAGTACGTTGGCGTGTCCTGCTATTTTGCTGCCGGGAGCTTTCTTCTCGCCTATGGCCGGTATTATGGCCGCGTCGGCCTGCAGTTCGCCGTCTATGTCGAGAGAGGGGTCCATCTCTTTGGCCAGCTTGGTGGCGGTCACCACTTTGTCGACCATCTCGTGTTTGGCCGATCCTTTGGTAGAGAAGCTAAGCATCGCTATGCGGGGCTCCATACCTGCTATGACACGTGTGGTGCGTCCGGTCTCTACCGCTATCTGGGCGAGCTCTTCCGCCGTGGGGTTGGGGTGTACCGCACAGTCGGCGAAGACCATGAGGCCGTCGTTGCCGAACTCTTTGGGCACCATCATGAGGAATGCGCCGGATACCACGCTCACACCCGGTTTCGTTTTCACATACTGGAAAGCGGGGCGCAACACGTCGCCGGTAGCGTTGTTGGCACCGGCCACTTCGCCGTCAGCATCGCCGGCCTTTATCATCATCACGGCCAAATAGAGCGGGTCTACAATGAGTTTTTCCGCCTGTTCGCGTGTAAGCCCCTTGGCGCCGCGAATCTGGAGCATCAGCTCTACGTATCGCTCTTTGTCGGGGTTGTTGGCGGGATCGACTATCTTGGCCTTGCCTACGTTGGTAAGACCGAACTTCGCGGCCTGTGCGGCGATCTTTTCGGGATTGCCGATAAGGATGATTTCGGCGAGCGATTCGGCTATGCACTGGTCGCCGGCACGCAATGTTCTCTCCTCTTCCGCTTCGGGGAGGATGATGCGTTTGAGATCTTTGGCCGCTGCGGCCTTGATCTTTTCGATAAGTTCCATATCTTGATTATGTTTGATTGTCGGTTTTGCGAAACGCAATGCAAAGTTAAACAAAATATTTCGATATGGATGCAAAAAATAGTGTGGAAAACCTGTGGCGGAATTAAATTGTCATAAATATACTTCGGATCAGTATGCGGTAAAGCGCGGGCGTTTATTTCACCTCATAGCTTCGCACTTATGCACTACCCTGCGCGGGCGCGGCCATTGTGACGCGATGCAAGGCACTACCCAAAACGCAAGAGGGGCCAAGCCCCCTCCTGTACATGGCAAGTTATCGCCAGAGTCAGTTGTTTAATGATATGAAGAGATAATGCGAATGCGGGATAAACATGTAATTCTTATGGAATCGTAGCGATACGAAACGCGGGCCTCCGGTGTGTAAATTCTGCCACTGCGAGGCGCGGCCATCTAAACGGAAGGTGTTTAGTGTCACCCGATAAAATGGCCAGGCTATTATAGATATAGATATTGTGTCAACTTCCCACCCTTATCATCTCTATAGGTTGTTCGCGCACCTTGTCGAGCGGATAAGAGCCGTATTCCACACGTGAAAAGTCGATGTTTTTAAGGTCGATGCAACGTATCGTGTTGTTGTATGCCGTTTTGTAATATACTCTCAAGTTGGTAAGATCTATTGCCGATGTCCACTGCGTGGCGCTGGGAATGTCGGGAGCCTCGCCATAGGGATGTTCTATGCCTATTGGCACATCGAAGTTGTTGAGCAAGTGAAAGCATTGCAGTACCGTATCGAACGCCGTAGCCATCTGCGGAGATGTGGCGCGATAGAATGCAGCCCGTACGAACCGCGACGGCGGTGTGTCGTCGCCCGGAATGCCGAGGAATCCGGAGTTGCCGCCTGTGGGGTATAGCTCCACTTCGCCCAGTTTACGAGACGGTGCGTCGCCCGGGAATAGGTTTACATAGTTGTCGAGATTGGTCAGATGCCACTCGAAGCCGGGTGCGTTGGTTATAACCCCTACCTTGTTTTCATAGAAGCGGGGAACGCCGTCGACTATCTCCAGCACAGCCTGTCTGCCCGACTTCTCGCCTATGCGCCAGTGTACGGCAGCATCTTCAGCCGTGCCTACTATACGCACCGACGATATGGCCTCTTTCACCTCGTCTATGGATGAGAAGCTCGACAATATCCATTGCGCCAGTTGCATATCGATCATAGTAGTGTCGTTTTTCGCCGGATCGTACTCCTGATAGCTGCCGTATCGCGGGAAGAAAAACAGTCCGGCCGACAACCCTGCTTCGTTGACACCTTCGGCTATAAACTCTTTCATCACTACCGACAATCCTACGACCCCGTATTTCACGGTATATTTAAACCCGTTGGGGCCGCTCGGCGTATATGAAACCATCTCTTTACCGCGCGGTATCACCACGTACTCGCTCTGCAACACGCCGCGCGACCACTCTATGGTACGGGCCTGTACGTAGCTTCCGTCGCGGGCCGTGAGAGATATGCCGGTGCAGGCTACGGCCTGAAACGTGCCGCCGCATGCCGCAGCGGCACTTATAAAAATATTTTTAGCAGTCATAACCCTATCGTCCATTATCCCACATCGTTCTTGTCGAACTTAGCCGCCAACAAAGCGTCTATCTTAGCCGCATCCTCGGCCCGGGCTATCAGCTCTATGCCGAAATCGGAGATAGGATTGTCAGGAAACAACGTAGCCGACTCCTCTCCTCGCAGCTCCGTTTCAAGCCCGAAAGAGTCGAGCAGCGATTTTACTACGTGGGCCTCGCCCGATCTGTTAAAACGTCTGATTACTACCAGTTTACTGTCTGAAGATGCCATAACCTCATGAATTTGAAGGTGAATGTAAAATTGTTTTTAAAGTTGCGAATAATACCTATCTTTGCATAGGTAAACTTCGCTTGGGCAATGTCAAACGGTTTTGTCACTGCCGCAGGCTCAAAATAATCGAGCCGTTTCGGAGACCTCTCTTTACGGGTCGTCTATTTAATTCGGTTATAGCAAATTTGATACCAAAATGTCGCAGTTCGTTCACCTACACGTACATACCCAATACTCCATCCTCGACGGCGCTTCCGACATAAAGGATATAATAGGTCGCGCCAAGGAGTTGGGACAACCGGCACTCGCCATTACCGACCACGGCAATATGTTCGGAGTGAAGCTGTTTCACGAGGTGGCGAACAAAGAGGGCATAAAACCCATACTCGGTTCGGAGGTGTATGTGGCACGCAACAGCCGTCACGACCATAGCGGGCGCGAGAATCTTTCCGGCTACCATCTCATATTGCTCGCCAAGAACCTCGCCGGTTACCATAATCTTGCGCGTTTGGCCTCATACGCCTATACGGAAGGTTTCTACGGCAAACCGCGCGTCGACTTCGAATTGCTGGAGAAATACAACGAGGGGCTTATATGTTGCTCGGCATGTCTGGGCGGTCATATACCTCAGGCCATAATGAAAGGCGACATAAAAGAGGCCGAAGAACATGTGAAGCACTTCAAGAGCATATACGGAGACGACTTCTATCTGGAGCTGCAGTTGCACCCCTCGGGTAATCCGCGTATAGACGAAAATGTATATGAGAATCAGAAGATAGTCAACCGGGAGCTTCTGAGGTTGGCTGCCGAATACGATGTCAAGTATATAGCCTCCAACGACGTCCATTTCGTACGTGCGGAGGATGCGGAGGCTCACGACCACCTTATATGCCTCAACACCGGCGCCGATCTCGACGACCCCAACCGTATGCGATATACCCGTCAGGAGTATCTCAAGAGCTACGACGAGATGGCGGCTCTTTTCCCCGACAATCCGGAGGCTTTGGCCACTACCGTAGAGATAGCCGACAAGGTGGAGACCTACAGCCTGTCTCATAAGGCTTTCATGCCCAATTTCCCGTTGCCGGAAGATTTCGTGATAGATACGGAGCAACTGAAAACCGTATATAAGAACAGTTTCGCCAACACCGTCTCCGCAGTTAAGGACGAGGAGGAGAAAGAGCGTCTCGGTGCGTGCTTGGAGCGCATAAACGGGGCGATAGACGCCTGCGGGTCGATAGAAGAGGTGGATGTCGTGTCGCAGGCCGATTACGTAGATCCGGCATTCGACGCCCAAGTCAAGCTCACCACGGCCAAACAGTTCATCTATCTATACCATCTGGCCTATGAGGGGGCGCGAAAACGGTGGGGCGACAATCTTCCGGAATCGACGGTGGAGAGGCTCGAATTCGAGCTGTCAACCATAGAGAGAATGGGTTTTCCCGGCTATTTTCTCATTGTGTGGGACTTCATACGTGCTGCCCGCGATATGGGTGTGGCGGTGGGTCCGGGCCGTGGTTCCGCTGCCGGATCGGCGGTGGCCTACTGCCTTACCATCACCAATATAGACCCTATCAAATACGATCTTCTTTTTGAGCGTTTCCTCAATCCTGAACGTATCTCCATGCCCGATGTCGACATAGATTTCGACGAGGACGGCCGCGAAGATGTGATGAAATACGTCGTGGGCAAGTACGGGGCCAAGCGCGTGGCTCACATCATCACGTTCGGTACTATGGCCGCCAAAATGGCCATACGGGACGTTGCCCGCGTTCAGAAGCTCCCCCTGCCCGATGCCGACCGTCTTGCCAAGATGGTGCCCGAGCGTCCCGGCATCAAGTTCAAGGACGCATTCAAAGAGGTGCCGGAGCTTAATGCCGAGAGAGACAGTTCCAACACACTGGTGCGCAATACCCTTCATCTGGCAGAGAAGCTGGAGGGGGCTGTACGTCAGACTGGCGTGCATGCCTGCGGCATCATCATCGCCAAAGACGATTTGGAGAACTACATACCCATATCCACCAACAAGGATGCGGCCCTGTTCGTTGTGCAATACGACGGCCATTTCGTAGAGGACGTGGGGCTGCTAAAGATGGACTTCCTCGGTCTCAAGACCCTGTCTATCATAAAGGATGCCATAGATAACATAGAGCTCGCGCGAGGAATAAAGGTCGACATAGACAAGGTTCCGTTGGACGATGCCGAGACATTCGCACTCTACAGCCGCGGCGACACCACGGGCTTGTTCCAGTTCGAGTCCCCGGGCATGAAGAAATATCTGCGCGAGTTGCAGCCCAACCGTTTCGAGGACCTCATAGCCATGAACGCCCTCTATCGTCCGGGGCCTTTGGAATACATACCCAACTTCATCGCCCGCAAGCACGGCCGCGAGCCTATAAGCTACGACCTTGCCGACATGGAGGAGTATCTGCACGACACCTACGGCGTCACCGTCTATCAGGAACAGGTGATGCTTCTGTCGCAAAAGCTGGCAGGTTTCACCAAAGGTCAGGCCGACACCTTGCGTAAGGCTATGGGTAAAAAGCAACGCGCCGTGCTCGACAAGATGAAGGGCGACTTCATAGGCGGTGCCACGGAACGCGGCCACGATCCCAAAGTATGCGAGAAGATATGGACCGACTGGGAGGCGTTCGCTTCGTATGCGTTCAATAAATCGCACGCCACGTGTTACGCATACGTCTCTTACCAGACGGCATATCTCAAGGCCCACTACCCTGCCGAATTTATGGCCGCCCTGTTGAGCCGCAACCTCTCCGACATCAAGAAGATCAGCTTCTTTATGGACGAATGCCGGCGTATAGGCGCGCCGGTAAAGGGGCCGGACGTCAATCGAAGTATGTCGCGCTTCTCGGTCGACAACGAGGGTAACATACGTTTCGGGTTGGCTGCCATAAAAGGTGTAGGTGAGGCGGCCGTGCTCAATATAATAGAGGAGCGTAAGGAGAGAGGGCCGTACAAGGATATGTTCGACTTCGTGGAGCGTGTCAACCTTACGGCCATGAACCGCAAGACATTCGAGTCTTTGGCTATGGCCGGGGCGTTCGATTCGCTTACCGACTTCCACCGTAGCCGCTTCTTCAGCACAGACCCGGCCAAGGGCACCTATATAGAGATGCTGTTGCGTTACGGCAGCACCTATCAGGCAGGCAAGTCGCAGTCGGGAGGTTCGCTCTTCGGCGACATAATGGAGGCGGTGGAGATACAGAAGCCGCAGTTGCCCGCCGGCGATGAGTGGGGACAGTTGCAGACCCTCACCAAGGAGCGCGAGTTGGTAGGCATATATCTGTCGGCACATCCGCTCGACAATCATAAGGTGTTGATAGAAAAGCTGTGTACCAACACTATGGATAAACTGTCCGATACCGAGTCGATGAGAGGTCGCGAGTTCGTAGTGGCCGGTATGGTTACCGACGTCACCCATGCTACCACAAAAAAAGGAGACCCTTACGGACGTTTCACCGTGGAGGATTTCGGCGGCTCCTACGAGTTCGTTCTGTTCAGGGGCGACTACGAGGCTTTCCGTCCCTTTATGTTCAAGGATTACCAGCTCATGATACGCGGCAAGTTCATACAGCGTTACGACGGAGCCGAGTTTACGCCCAAGATAACGTCGGTGATAACGCTGCGCGAAGCTCATGAAAAACTGATCAAAGAGCTGATAGTAAATATGGATATATCGGAGGTGACCCCCGAGACTATCGGCGAGATCAAAAACCTGTTCGCCGAAAACACCGGTAATGCAAATCTCCGGATAAAGATATTCGATCCCTCTGCCGGTGTGGTGTTGCCGATGGTTTCGCGAAACATAAAAGTGGATGTAACCACCGCTGTAGCCGACTATTTCGACAAACGCGGCATAAGGTATGATTTGCGATAAGGGGAGCGTGGATAGCGCGGGTCGAGGATTATGCGACCTGTCTTTGGAGGAGCTGTGGCAGTTATTCCCTGTCGTTCTCGTACCCCACATGGACTGTTGGGCTGAGTGGTATAAGGAGGAGGCGGAGCTGTTGCAAAAGGAGCTTCCGTATATCCGACGTATCAGCCATATAGGCAGTACCGCCATAGGAGCCATCCGGGCGAAACCTACGGTAGACATACTCTTAGAGTGCCCTGAAAACAAACGACTATCGGATTTTAAAGACGCTATCGAGGGGTGCGGATATATTTGCATGGCTCAAAGCGTCGATCGTATAGATTTCAACAAGGGCTATACGTTACAGGGTTTCGCCGAACGGGTATTTCACCTGCATCTGAGATACATAGGAGATAACGATGAACTCTATTTCAGAGACTATCTTCTTAATAATGCTGCCGTAGCCAAAGAATACGAGCGTCTTAAACTCGACCTGCAGAAGCGGTACGAACATGACAGGGATGCCTATACTTCGAATAAAAGCGGCTTCGTAAAGTATTATACAGAGCAAGGGAGGCGACTCTTTGCGGGGAGGTATGACAAGATCGACAAATGATCCGGGTTGGCACGGCTTTTGATAAATATATTTAGATATGTTTTCGCAAAGCATTGATATGTAATATCTTTTTACGGATAGACGTAAATTGCGTTGTAATTTGTTTTATTTTCGTCTTTAATTGCGTATCTTTACATCGCTAATGACACGAAATGTATAAAAATTAAAATATTATTTGATTATGGCATTGGAAATTACTTCTCAGAACTACAAAGAGCTTATCGAATCGGGAAAACCTTTGGTAATCGACTTCTGGGCCGAATGGTGCGGTCCCTGCCGGATGGTGTCTCCCATCATAGACGAGTTGGCGCAGGAGTTCGACGGACAGGTGGTCATAGGCAAATGCGACGTTGATAACAACGACGAGGTGTCTGCCGAGTTCCGTGTACGCAATATCCCCACTATCCTCTTTTTCAAGGGCGGTCAGGTAGTCGACAAACAGGTCGGCGCCACCACTAAAGAGGCTTTGGCGGCAAAGGTGAAAGCGTTGCTTTAATTAGTAGCGTCGATTGTTTCCGAATGGTTTGGATGCCTTGTTCCGAGGCATTCGAACCATTTTCTTATAAACGTACGATGCGTTGTGATGAAGATCCTCATAGACCAAAACATACCTTTCATAAAAGGCGTTTTCGAGCCATACGCCACTGTGGAGTACATGCCCGGAGCGGCGATAACCTCTCGTGAGGCCGCCGATGCCGACACTCTTATTATAAGGACGCGTACACGGTGCGACAGTTCGTTGCTCTATGGCAGCCGCGTGAGTATGATAGCCACAGCCACTATAGGGTTCGACCATATCGACACCGGCTATTGCGCCGAAAACGGCATAACGGTGGCCCGTGCGGCTGGATGTAATGCCTATGGAGTGGTTCAGTACGTGGCAGCCGCGCTAATACGTACGGGTATTGTTCCAGGCAGTAGCGTGGCGATGGTGGGAGTAGGGTCCGTAGGCGGGGCGTTGTGCAGAACGCTTGAAGCGGCGGGGTTCGTGACCTTGCCTGTGGACCCTCCGCGTGCATCCGCAGAGCCCGGCTCACGGTTTTACGCCTTGAATGAGGCTCTCGGCGTGGCGGACGCGGTGACATTACATGTGCCGTTAACCGCAGACGGCCCCTATAAGACGGAGAAAATGGCCGACGATAGCTTCTTTCGCATGATGAAAAAGGGGGCTTTGTTCATCAACTCGTCACGTGGGGAGGTGGTGGACGAGGAGGCTTTGAAACGTGCACTCGACTGCGGCACTGTATCGCAGGCCGTCATAGACGTGTGGAACGGCGAGCCTCGTATAGATGGCGGGTTGTTGCGACGGGCTGCGATATCCACTCCCCACATAGCCGGTTACTCGCTACAGGGCAAGGCGATGGGAACGGCCATGGCGGTGAGGGCGGTCGCAGAAAAATACGGATTCGTGGAGTTGTCGCACTGGTGGCCCGATGGTATAGAGATCGTGGATCACGATACGGAATTGTCGTGGCAGGAGATATGTGACAAAATGGCGGATTATTACGATATAGAACGCGACAGCCGCATGCTCAAGACACATCCCGACGATTTCGAGAAGCTACGTAACGAGTACGAATACAGACGCGAATTTTTCTAGGGGGGGACACGGTCCCCTTTTTGAATCAACTTTATATGTCGGTTAACTTTCCATATACGGGTGAAAACGGCACATGTAGGTATTTGCAACTCTTTTGTATGACACGGTCCCCTTTTTGAATCAACTTTATATGTCGGTTAACTTTCCATATACGGGTGAAAACGGCACATGTAGGTATTTGCAACTCTTTTGTATGACACGGTCCCCTTTTTGAATCAACTTTATATGTCGGTTAACTTTCCATATACGG
>CAJURV010000001.1:0-23415 GCA_910588925.1 uncultured Rikenellaceae bacterium | reverse complement strand
TTGAATCAACTTTATATGTCGGTTAACTTTCCATATACGGGTGAAAACGGCACATATAGGTGTTTGTAACTCTTTTGTATGGCACGGTCCCCTTTTTGAATCAACTTTATATGCCGGTTAACTTTCCATATATGGGTGAAAACGGCACATAATAGGTGTTTGCAACTCTTTTGTATGAGACAGTCCCCTTTTTGAATCAACTTTATATGCCGGTTAACTTTCCATATACGGGTGAAAACGGCACATGTAGGTATTTGCAACTCTTTTGTATGGCACAGTCCTATTTTGAATCGACGTTATTGTTCAGTGAAAACGGCTTATGATTGATTCTTATTTATAAAAATTACAAAATATCTGTTAAGCGAATAAATTTGCCCGGATAATGTATAAGCGAACATTACATTGCTTATATTTGCCGCCGGAACTGTGAGCGGCATACATGCTAAAACATACGTTCCGCCCGCTAACAGTAGACATACTGTCGTTTGTCGGGTTACATAAATTTTTTCAACGATGTACAAACATATCATCAGACCGCTATTGTTCTCGATGTCTGCCGAGACCGCTCACGGAGTAACCATGTTCTTCATGAAAGCGGCCCGGTACATTCCGTTTTATCAGGCTATCGTAGGCCGTATGTTCACAGTATCGCATCCGTGTCTGGAGCGCGAGGTATTCGGCATGAAGTTCCGTAATCCGGTCGGTTTGGCTGCAGGCTTGGACAAGAACGCGCATGTTTACAACGAGCTTTCCGCACTCGGTTTCGGGTTCATAGAGGTCGGCACTATAACTCCAAAGGGGCAGTTGGGCAATCCGAAGCCGCGTCTGTTCCGCCTTATAGGAGACAGGGCTATCATCAACCGTATGGGATTCAATAACCACGGTGTGGAAGCGGCGATAAAAAATCTCAAACGGCGCCATCGTGTGATAGTGGGCGGCAATTTAGGTAAAAACACACTCACACCCAATGACAAGGCTCCGTCGGACTATCTCAAACTTTTCCGTCGTCTGTACGAGCATGTGGAATATTTCGTAATAAATGTAAGCTGTCCTAATGTGGCGGATCTTAGTAAGTTACAGTCGCAGGAGGCTTTGCGCGACATCGTCGACGGCATTGTCGATTTCCGTCGCGGACAGACGGTCTACCGCCCCATATTGCTCAAAATATCTCCCGACCTCGACCACGCTCAGATCGACGACGCCATAACGGTAATGCGTGAATACGGCCTCGACGGCATAGTGGCCACCAACACCACCCGGTCGCGCGAGGGGCTCTCTACCCCGCCGGAGACTGTCGAGTCGATAGGTAACGGTGGTCTTAGTGGCGCTCCGCTTACCCAACGTGCCATAGAGACGGTGCGTTACGTGTACGAAAAGACCGAGGGTAACTATCCCATAATAGGCGTAGGGGGCATAATGACGGTGGACGATGCCGTTAATATGATAAATGCCGGCGCCTCTCTGATACAGATATACAGCGGCTTCATATACAACGGTCCCGGTTTCGTAGGGCAAATCTGCCGCAGATTGGTGGAGGAGTACGAAAGTAAAAACGCCGAACAATGCGAGCAAAAATAATAACCATCGGTGATGAAATACTGATAGGTCAGATTGTCGACACCAATTCGGCATGGCTCTCATCGGAGCTTAACAAGTGCGGTATAGCCGTAGGCGAGATACTCTCCGTATCGGACAATGGCGATTGCATATCTTCGTGCCTTGACGAGGCGTTGCGCGATTATGAGCTGGTATTGGTCACCGGAGGTTTAGGCCCCACTAAGGACGATATAACCAAACAGTCGCTGTGCTCCCTTTTCGCTTGCGGCCTTAAAAACGACGAGGCCAGCTTCGAGCATAACCGTGCAATGCTTACCCAGAGAGGCATCCCGTTCACGGAGCTCAATCGCTGTCAGTCAAATGTACCCGAAGCATGTACGGTGCTTTTCAATCGTAACGGTACGGCGCCGGGCATGATGTTCGAGCGTGACGGGCACTATTTGGTGTGCATGCCCGGTGTTCCCTACGAGATGAAGACTATCTTCGCCGAACAGCTAGCCCCGAGGCTCGACAAGATCTTCCGTTTGGGTGCGGTATATCACAAGACAATGATAACCACTGGCATGGCCGAATCGGTTCTCGCCGCCACCATAGAGCGTTGGGAAACCGACCTGCACGAGGGGCTTAAACTTGCCTATCTGCCGAACCCCAACGGCGTGCGTCTGCGCCTGAGTTCGTACACTCTCGGCAAAGAGGAGGCTGAACATGCCGTGGAGGAGGCATTTCGCGAATTAGGAAAAATAATCCCCGATAACATAATAGGTTACGAGGGAGCCTCGGTAGAGAGCGCTGTAGCCGATATGTTGCGGGAAAGGAGCTATACCCTGTCGGTGGCGGAGTCGTGTACCGGTGGGCGTATAGCGTCGCGTTTCACTGCGATGGCCGGTGCATCCGACTATTTCCTCGGAGGCGTCACAGCCTATACTGTTGCTGTGAAATCCGAAGTATTGGGAGTTCCGCAGGCGACTATTTCGGAGTATGGCGTAGTGAGCGAGCCGGTGGCACGTGCAATGGCCGAGGGGGTAGCCGCTCTTACCGGAAGCGATTTCGCCATAGCTACGACAGGAGTGGCAGGCCCGTCTGGAGGTACCGAGCAGACACCGGTAGGAACTGTTTGGATGGCCGTTAAGACCCCTTGGGGCACGGTGGCGGAGGTACGCGTGTTCAACTCCGAGAGAGAGGTCAACATAGAGCGTGCATCTGCTTATGCTATGGATATGTTGCGAATGCAGCTTAAGAAAGCTAAGGCATAGACCGCTTTGTGTCAGGGTTTGCAAATGGCCGTAATAGAAAACCGGACCACTCCCAGAACGTGTACTTACACTAGCCTGTCGTATAAAATTTGCCATTATGCCGCACCTTGCGATGCCTGTAATTTTGGGTAGGTGGTATGTGCGTTCTATCGTTTGCATTTCCGGCTTGAGGCTAAGACATGCCCGCTTTGTGTAAATAATCGCTAAAAACGGCTCAGGCGCTTGCTTTTGTCGTATAAATATCATATCTTTGCCGCCGAGTTGAAGTGTGCGTTCGTACTCTGTGTTGCGATAACGTTTTGTTATTGTTGCGGTTACGGCGCATGCGACAGGCTCGCAAGTGAGTTTTTAATAATTAAGCTTTTCTAAATGAAAGTTTGTCAGATCACCGGTAAAACGGCTCAAGTGGGTCACAATGTGTCTCACTCGAACAAAAAGACCAAGAAGATCTTCAGCCCCAACCTCAAGGTGAAGAAGTTCTATTGGGAAGAAGAAAACAGATGGGTTACCCTTAAGGTTTCGGCCAAAGGTATCCGCACTATCAACAAAAAGGGTCTCGACGCCGCTCTCAGAGAGGCATGCGCGCTCGGAATCATCTATTAATCTATTTATTTGACATAAAATTATGGCAAAAAAAGGTAACAGGGTTCAGGTAATCTTGGAGTGCACGGAGCACAAAGAGAGCGGTATGCCCGGCATGTCGAGGTATATCACCACCAAGAACAAAAAGAACACTCCCGACAGAATGGAACGTAAGAAATACAACCCCATCCTCAAGAGAGTAACCGTTCACAGAGAGATCAAATAACATTAGACCATGGCAAAGAAAGTAGTCGCAACACTTAAGACAGGTACGGGCAAAAGCAGAACCAAATGTATCAAGATGGTCAAATCGGAAAAGACCGGTGCATACGTGTTCAAAACCGAAGTTGTGCCCAACGAAGAGATCAAGGACTTCTTCAACCGTAAATAATTTTGTGTTTTTAAGAGGCCGGGCCTCTTAATACAAAAAGCGTCTTGTTTTGAAAGACGCTTTTTGTATTTTTGCAGGGTACGTTGTCTTCCCGGGAAGACGCAAAAACATAAAAACTACGAACATGGGATTGTTATCCATATTCAAAAAGAGTGAAAAACAGAAAGAGGAGGAGGTTCGCGATCTCGAAACCGGGCTCGCCAAAAGCAAGGAGTCTATTTTGGGAAAGCTCTCCCGTGCCATAGCGGGTAAATCGAAAGTGGACGAGGAGGTGCTCGACTCGCTCGAGGAGTTATTGATAACCTCCGATGTAGGGGTCGATACCACGGTTAAGATCATAGAGCGCATAGAAGAACGTGTCGCACGCGATAAATATATGTCTACCGACGAGCTCGACGCCATATTGCGTTCGGAGATAGCGGCGTTGCTTTCGGAGAGGGGTGACGGATCGGCTACGGAGAGCTATTGCAAGGTAGGCGGCATGCCGTACGTGGTTATGGTGGTGGGTGTCAACGGCGTAGGCAAGACCACCACAATAGGGAAGATAGCGGCGCGTCTTACCGCCTCGGGTAAAAAGGTGTTTCTCGGTGCGGCCGATACTTTCCGTGCCGCCGCCATCGATCAGCTCTGTATATGGGGCGAGCGTGCAGGGGCTACGGTAGTCAAACAGTCTATGGGGTCCGATCCCGCTTCGGTGGCGTTCGACACCCTGAAGTCGGCCGTGGCGCAAGGGGCCGATGTGGTTATAATAGATACCGCCGGACGCCTCCACAACAAAATCAACCTCATGAACGAGCTTACCAAGATACGTAATGTGATGTCGAAAGTGGTGCCCGACGCTCCGCACGAAGTACTATTGGTTCTCGACGGCTCCACGGGACAGAACGCCATAGAACAGGCCCGTCAGTTCACCGAGGCCACCAAGGTTACCGCACTGGCTGTTACCAAGCTCGACGGTACGGCCAAAGGGGGCGTAGTGATAGGCATAAGCGATCGTTTCTCGGTGCCTGTGCGGTTCATTGGCGTAGGCGAAGGCGTTGACCATCTGCAGGAGTTCGACAGCAAGCTGTTCGTGGAGACGCTTTTCCGCAAATAGAGGCTGCATGCGAGTCGCAAGATAAAATAACCTTATGGAAAATATAAAAAACGCCAAGAGCAAAACCATAAACCTCATAACATTAGGTTGTTCAAAGAATACGGTCGATTCGGAACGGGTGCTCGGTCATCTGTCGCTCGCCGGTTTCAAGGTGGTGCACGACGGCGATGCCTATAGTGCCGATACCGTCGTTATAAACACGTGCGGATTCACGGCCGATGCCAAAGACGAATCGGTGGAGATGATATTGAAGATGGCCTACGCCAAACGCGAGGGCATCATAAAGCGCCTCTATGTTATGGGGTGTCTCTCGGAACGTTACAAAGACGATCTGCGGGAGGAGCTTCCCGAAGTGGACGACTTTTTCGGCGTCGACGACATGCGTGAGGTTATCCGCTGTGTGACGGGCTCTACGTGCGACATGGGTGTGGCCCGCAGGCTCACTACCCCGCCCCATTACGCATATTTGAAGATATCGGAAGGGTGTAACTGGGGGTGCGGTTATTGCGCCATTCCGCTGATAAGGGGACGGCATGTGTCGGTGCCCATAGACGATGTGGTGGCGGAGGCGCGCCAGTTGGCCGCCAAAGGGGTCAAAGAGCTGATAGTTATAGCTCAAGACACCACCTACTACGGTATGGATCTCTACGGCGAGCGTCGTTTGGGCGATCTTCTGCACCGTCTGTGCGCCATAGATGGCATAGAGTGGATACGTCTGCATTACGCCTATCCTACGCACTTCCCCGACGATGTCATAGAGGCTATGGCCGGTGAGCCCAAAATATGCAAATACATCGATATCCCTTTTCAGCACATATCCGACAACATGCTCGCCTCTATGCGTCGCGGCATAGACAAGGCCGGGACACTGGCGCTTATCGACAAGTTGAGACGGTCGGTGCCGGGGATCGCCATACGTACCACGTTGATAGTCGGTTATCCCGGTGAGACGGAGGCCGATTTCAAGGAGTTGGAGGAGTTCGTAGCGTCCCAACGGTTCGAGCGTCTCGGCGTATTCACCTACTCCGAGGAGGAGGGGACCTATTCGGCTAAGAATCTGAAGGACGACGTGTCGTCCCGTGTCAAAGAGCGTCGCAGGGAGCGTATAATGTCGCTGCAGGAGGAGATAAGCCTCGAGAACAACCGACGCTTGCTCGGAACCGTACGGCGAGTGGTGATAGACCGTCGGGAGGGGGATTTTTACGTGGGGCGTACCCAATACGACTCTCCCGAAGTGGATCAGGAGGTGCTGATCCGGCACGACGGCGAACTTACCGTTGGCGGCTTTTACGACACACGTATCGATACCGTCGATATGTTCGATCTCTATGCGAGCGTCGTATAGCCGAAAAAAAGCGTGAAAAAATTTCGTAATCACGCTAAATGTGTTAACTTTGTAAACGGAATAGCAACCTGACGAAAGCATGAAGGTCGAACAGTTAGCCCGAAAAGTGGCTCGCCTCATAGAGCTCAACCGTAGGCTTAAAGCCGATAACGAGCGATATGCGATCGAGAGGGAGCGGTTTCTGAACGAAAAGAAAGAGCAAGAGAGGAGAATTGCGGAACTCAAAGAGCGCACATCGGCGCTCGAGTTGGCGGGAGGGTTGATCCTCAGTGAAAAGGGAACGGCGCCCGCACGCAGAAAGGTTAACAAGATCTTGCGGGAGATCGATGCGCTCCTTGCTCTGACAACAGATACGGTCGATGTCGGATAAAGCGATATAATCCTGCCTTATGAGCGACGATAGCAAGTTGAAAATCAGGTTCAGGGTGGGTGACAGGGAGTACTCGATGTCGGTAGGCAGAGATAACCCCACCGAAGAGTACAACGTAAGAAAGGCGGCTAAGATGGTGACGGAGAAATACGCCACGTATCTTACCCGACAAGGTCTCGAGCCTATAGACTGTTACGCCTTGCTCGCCTTGGAGATGTCGATCAAAAACATAGAGTTGGAGACGAGGTCGGAAGATGATAAAACGCTCGAACGCAAGCTCGACGAGCTGGCCAGACAGATAGACGAAGCTCTCGACGGATCGGCGGAATAACTGTTGCTACCGGTTCTCGTTCCGGACATACCGATATTTCAGCAAGCAGGTGAGAAAACATCTGACGGAAATCAAAGTTGGATTTCAACCGGCATTTTCTCCCTCGGCAATTGAAACATCGTTCAACTTACCGAAAACGTTCTTTTTATACAGAAAGATATTCATCCCGCATGGATCTTTAGTTTGCGAAACTTAACAATTAAACCTTTTCGAGTCGAAACTCGGTTTATCGAAAACAGGCCTTGCCCTTCGCAAGAAGGTTTCACTATTCGCATAGTGGACGTTGGACGTTTGAGATAGAACGGAAGCTCAAACCATACCTTTTTGAAGTTTTCGTCAACAATCAAGTCCATGTGGGTTTTTTATTATACAGACACAACTAATTTAATAACCGGAGGCCCAGCCTCTTAATGCTAATAACAACATAAAACAATGGGGACATCGACTGTCACGATAGTGATAATAGCAATCGTTGCGGCGGCTGCGGCCGCTTTCCTCTCTACCCTCATAACCACCAAAACGCTCAAGCGCCGTCGCGAGCAGATGCTCAAAGAGGCGGAAAACGAGGGAGAGATGATAAAGAAAGAGAAGATTCTGCAGGCTAAAGAGCGGTACATACAGCTCAAGGCCGAACATGATAAGCTCGTCAACGAGCGTAACAACAAGCTCTCGCAGGCCGAACAACGCCTGAAACAACAAGAGGCGGGCCTCCAGAAAAAAGAGGAGCAACTGACCCGCGCCACAGAAGAGACGCAGAATGCCAAACGCAAATTCGAGCTTCAGTCGGAGGCTATCGAGAAACGCCGTGAGGAGTTCGACAAGTTGCAGAAAGAGCAGATACAACGTTTGGAGCAGGTCAGCAATATGACCTCCGAAGAGGCCAAGAACATACTTATAGAAATGATGAAGTCGGAGGCCCAGAGCGAGGCCACGACCTATATAAACGACATCATAGACGATGCCAAGATGACAGCCAATAAAGAGGCTAAACGTATCGTCATCAACACCATACAGCGAGTAGCCACCGAGACGGCCATAGAGAACTCCGTGACGGTGTTCAATATTGATTCCGACGAGGTAAAAGGACGCATCATCGGTCGCGAAGGCCGTAACATACGCGCGCTCGAAGCGGCTACAGGCGTAGAGATAGTGGTTGACGACACACCCGAGGCTATCATACTTTCGGCGTTCGATCCCGTTCGTCGTGAAATAGCCCGACTGGCTCTTCATCAGTTAGTTACAGACGGACGTATTCATCCCGCACGTATAGAAGAGGTGGTAGCCAAGGTTCGTAAACAGATAGAGGAGGAGATCGTGGAGGTTGGTAAACGCACCGCCATAGACCTCGGCATTCATGCGCTACATCCGGAGTTGATACGTCTTATAGGTAAGATGAAATACCGTTCTTCTTACGGCCAAAACCTGTTGCAACACTCGCGTGAGGTGGCTAATCTCTGCGGTGTGATGGCAGCCGAGCTGGGTCTCAATCCCAAGTTGGCCCGTCGTGCCGGTCTGCTCCATGATATAGGTAAGGTGCCCGACGACGAACCCGAATTGCCGCACGCTATAATAGGTATGAAGTTCGCCGAGAAGTACAAGGAGAAACCCGAGATATGCAATGCCATAGGAGCTCACCACGACGAGGTGGAAATGACCTCGCTGATAGCGCCCATAGTGCAGGTTTGCGACGCCATCTCGGGCGCCCGTCCCGGTGCACGACGCGAAGTGGTCGAAAGCTATATCAAACGTCTCAAAGAGATGGAAGAGCTCGCACTCTCTTATCCGGGCGTGCTTAAGACGTACGCGATACAGGCAGGTCGCGAGCTAAGGGTGATAGTCGGTAGCGAAAAACTCAGCGACGCCGAAGCCGATATACTCTCGCACGACATAGCCAAGAAGATACAGGACGAAATGACCTATCCGGGTCAGGTGAAGATCACGGTTATACGTGAGACACGCTCCATATCTTATGCGAAATAATCATTTCGGTTTTTGTTAAAAAAGCTCCCTCGAACAAAGGGGGCTTTTTTGTTGGAATGCGAATATTTCTCTATGTTGTGGCGGGGATAAGTCGGATGCTGCCCGATGAAAATTTCTGTCCGATGTAAGGAACGATGGCCGCATTGGGATAGCAACAGAAAACATACCGCACCTCGCGGTGGGCAGAAACTCTCCCACAGCGGAAACCTGCAAATGACGCATCTAAACAGTAAGTGCTATTCGCTAAAGGTGCATAATCGCATCTTTCGGGTTTCCCGCGTGCGGTCTCCTGCAGGCTCTGTTTTGGTGACGCGTAAGGAAGATAAAAGCAAGTGCTTTGGGGATTGTTGCCGGACAGTCAATTCCATATATTATTGTAGGAAAATAATAGCACTACAATAATATATGAAACCGGACTTAAATTAGCAGACTTTGCCGATCATTTTCACCTGACTTTACTTCACTAAGTGCACGCAATCGCCCGACAAGGCGCCGCTAAAATATAGCCGTTCTAACCTTTAAGCAGAAGATTAGTTACCCATCGGCACCTCTATTATAAGCACTTGTGCGTCTGCCGTAGCCTCTATGCGAAATTGGTCGGTATCCCATACTCCCATTCCGTCGCGGTGTCGGAGTATCTCGCCGGCAGTCTCTATCGCCCCCTCTATAACGAAAATGTAGGCTCCGTTAGCGGGAGTATGTATCCGATAGTCTATCGCACCTCCTTTATCGAGGTCGAGTGTGGAGAACCAAGCGTTCTGATGCAGGTGCCCTACCCTTTCTCCACCATTACCTTCGGGGGCTACTATTGTACGTAACTCATTGCGTTTTGCCGGTTCGGGTTCTATCTGGCTGTAACGCGGAGTATGGTTCTTTGCATCGGGAAATACCCATATCTGCAATAGTTTTGCCCGGTCTGTCTCACTGGCATTCATTTCGCTGTGGGTGATGCCGGTACCTGCCGACATGACCTGTATTTCGCCTGGATGCAATACCTTCATGTTACCCATACTGTCGCCGTGCAGAAGCGCACCCTCGAGCGCTACCGTCACTATCTCCATATCGTTGTGGGGATGGGTCCCGAACCCTTCGCCGGGAGCTATTGTGTCGTCGTTCAGTACTCTTAGCGTACCGAAACGGATCCGGCGTGGATCGTAATAATCGGCGAAGCTGAATGTATGGTAGGTGTCGAGCCAACCGTGGTCGGCATGTCCGCGCGTATTAGCACGATGAATGGTCTTATTCATAAAAACGGTTTTTATTCCAGTTAATGCAAACGGCGCACCAATCTTTATGAACGGGTGGATTTCGAATAAAAAAGATACCGCCCCCAATCGAGAGAGCGGTATCTGACGTGTAAAAATATCGTGATGTGCTACCAGCCGAGGATATATGCGAAAACCAGCGGAGCTACTATAGTGGCGTCCGATTCGATAATGAATTTGGGGGTGTCTACATCGAGCTTGCCCCATGTGATCTTTTCGTTGGGCACGGCGCCTGAATATGAGCCGTAAGAGGTAGTCGAGTCGGATATCTGGCAGAAATATGCCCAGAAAGGCACGCCCTCCCATTCGAGATCCTGATACATCATGGGCACTACGCAAATGGGGAAGTCGCCGGATATGCCGCCGCCTATCTGGAAGAAGCCTACCCCCTTGCCACCCGAATTGGCACGGTACCATTCGGTGAGGAATATCATAGTCTCGATACCGCCTTTGACAGTAGAGGCTTTGAGCTCGCCCTTTATTACGTAAGAGGTGAAGATATTACCCATAGTACTGTCTTCCCAGCCGGGAACTATTATGGGGATGTTCTTTTCGCATGCGGCCAACATCCAACTGTTCTTGGGATCTATCTCGTAGTATTGTTCGAGTTCTCCGCTGCGTATGAGCTGGTACATGAATTCGTAGGGCAAGTAGCGTTCGCCTTTAGCATCGGCGTCTTTCCATATCTTGGAGATATGACCCTGCAGACGACGGAAAGCCTCCTCCTCTGGAATACATGTGTCGGTAACGCGGTTCATGTGGTTGTCCAGAAGATCGCGTTCCTGTTCGGGAGTGAGATCGCGGTAGTGGGGTACGCGTTTGTAATGCGAATGCGCCACAAGGTTCATAAGGTCTTCCTCGAGGTTGGCACCGGTGCAACAGATAATCTGCACCTTGTCCTGACGTATCATTTCCGCCAGCGAAATACCGAGCTCGGCGGTACTCATGGCGCCGCCCATGGTTATCATCATCTTGCCGCCCTCAGCGAGGTGTTTGTCGTATGCGACAGCCGCATCCACCAATGTAGCCGCGTTGAAATGGCGGTAGTGGTGCGTGATAAATTGAGATATAGGACCTCTATTCATCTTATTAGTTTTTTTAGGTTTTTCGTTGCACAAAGGTACCTTTTTTTCGGTCATGATGAAATTTATTGTCGCGAAAAAAGTATCTTTACAATGTTTTGCGGAGGTTATAGCTATGTGCCCCGCCCGCTATTTGAAATAAAACCGATACGTTTATGAGATACGATTTCGATGAACCGATAGACCGTCGCGGAAGCAAGTGCGAGAAGTACGATAATATGGAGAGTGTCTTCGGCCGCAACGATATAATTCCCTTGTGGGTGGCCGATACCGACTTCCGTACGCCCGATTTCATCATGGATGCCATACGCGAACGCGCCGCCCATCCCGTGCTCGGGTATTCTTTCCGGTGCAGTTATTACAACGAAGCCATACGAAGCTGGCTATGGAGGCGTAACGGCTGGGCGGTAGAGAGCAGGTGGATCGACTTCTCTGCCGGGGTTATTTGCGGTATATCTTACGGTATCTCCGCCCTTTCGCGTCCCGGCGACGGCGTGTTGATACAGCCGCCCGTCTATCCTCCGTTCGCACGAGTGGCAGAAGCGCTCGGCAGAAAAGTGGTCACCAACCCGCTAAAATTGGATCACGGTAGTTGGCAGATAGATTTCGACGATCTCGACAAAAAATTGAAGGATGTGAAGATATTCATATTGTGCAATCCTCACAATCCTACGGGCAGAGCGTTCACTAAGGATGAGCTGACCAAGATCGGGAAACTGTGTTTGAAACACGGCGTCTACATCCTTTCGGACGAAATACACTCCGACCTTACGTTCAGAGAGCACAAACACATCCACATAGCCTCTCTTTCCGACGAGCTGGCCCGCATAACATGTACATTCGTAGCTCCCAGCAAGACATTCAATACGGCAGGGCTCTCCACGGCCGTGGCTATAATCCCGAACGATGAGATACACCGGGCCTATACCGAATGCGGAGAACGCATACACGTGGGGCAAGGCAATATATTCGGGGCGGTAGCACTCAGAGCCGCATACAATAACGGCGACGAGTGGCTCGACATGTTACGCGAATATATAGAGGCCAACGCCGATTATGTCGTGAAAACACTCTCCGAGCGAATGCCTCGCATAGAGTGTATAAAGCCGGAAGCGACATTTCTGTTATGGCTGGATTGCCGGAAACTCGACCTTACGCACGAAGCGCTAGTAGACTTTTTCGTAAACGAAGCGCTGTTAGGTCTAAACTCCGGGCTCGACTACGGTCCTCAGGGCGAACACTACATGCGTATGAACGTGGGATGTCCGCGGGCAACGCTCGAAAAGGCTCTCGAGCAATTAAAGAGAGCTTACGATAACAGGAACTTTTGAACATAGCGGCCGGAATTGATCTCCGGTCGCTTTTTCATAGTAACGCAGGTTCCGTATAAGCCTACAGCTATTTTTCCTGCAATCGCAGCTATACGCACTTCGCGGTGGGCGGAAATCCCACAACGGAGAGCCGCTTTACGATCGGGGATTATAATATACTTATTGTCCGGTAACGCACACGTAATCATCAAAGATTATATACGCGTAACTGAAGCGGGAGCCTACGGGAAGCCCGAAAAAGGCGATTATGCACCTTTAGCGAATAACACTTATCGTTTACACTTGCGGGCCTCCGTGGGTAGAGTTTCGTTTCTGCCCATAGCTGCGGCCCGCTCTTAGCATCGCGCTGTGATATGAATTTAAATTTATCTCGAGCTCACGTTAAATTATATGTCACCGCAATAGATCCATACTCGACAACATTTTACAAAAAAAGGAGCCGTCCGAGGCCCCTTTTTCAATGAAATATCTTATATGTTAGCTATATAACCCGCTTTTCAGTGCAGTGACCTCCTTTTCGGTAAGGTAACGCCAGAAACCTCGCTTGAGCCCCTTTTTAGTGAGCCCGGCGAAATATACGCGGTCGAGTTTAGTGACCTTGTATCCGAGACTTTCGAGCATTCTACGCACAATTCGGTTGCGACCGTTATGTATCTCTATTCCGATCTCTTTCTTGGTCTTGCCCGTATAACTGATCTCGTCGGCGAAAGCAATGCCGTCTTCGAGCTCTACACCGGCGGCTAGTTTTTCCATATCCTCCTCGGTTATATCCTTGTCGAGGAAAACATGGTATATCTTTTTCTTCTCGTAAGACGGGTGCGTCAGTTCGCGCGTCAGGTCGCCGTCGTTGGTGAAGAGCAACACTCCCATCGTCTGTTTGTCGAGACGACCGACAGGATAGATACGCTCCTTGACCTTATCGCCGAGTATATCCATGACAGTGTGGCCGTTGGCATTGGGGTCGTCGACGGTGGTGACGAAGCCTTTGGGCTTGTTCATCACTATGTACACTTTCTTTTCGCCGCGTATAACCTGATCGTTGAAACATACCTCGTCGCCCGGTTTGATCTTGGTGCCGAGCTCCGTTACTACCGTACCGTTGACGCTTACCGCACCCGACTGTATGTAAGAGTCGGCCTCGCGGCGAGAACATACGCCGGACATGGCTATATATCTGTTCAGCCGTATCTCTCTGTTTATTAACGGCTCGGCAGTGAATGCCACTTCGGGCGTATAGGGCTCTTTAACTATGCGCGGACGGTATTTTTTACGTTCGGGCGAGAACCCCTTGTTGTTGTCGCGATCGAAGCTCGTGCGTCTGTCTTCATAACGGCCGCGTTCGCTTCCGAAGTTACGCCCGTTGTCGTAAGACGGACGTCTTTCTGTGCTTCCGAAACGGGGCTCCCTGCCCTCTTCGTGTCGAGAGTTCCTGTCGTTAAATCTGTCGTTGCGATGATAAGGACGTCGTTCGCCGGACGGTCTGTCGAAAGAACGGCCCTCGCGCTGACGGTATCCGTCGCGGTTATCGTCTCTTCTGAAATTTCTGTCGCTATCGTATCTGTCACGACGCTCGCGTCTGTCGTCATTCTCGAAACCGCGACCCTCGCCCGACCTACGGTCGAAGAAGCGGCCGGTGCGTGCGTGTCCGTCATCGCCACGATCGAAACCGCGCGAAAAACTTTTACGTTCCGCAGGTTCTCCGTCCGATTGGCGATAGCTTCTGTGCGAACCCTCTTTGCGGTCGTTCCACGGACGGCGTACTTTGTTTTCTCTGTCGAAGTTGGGGTTGAACGACCGTTTGCGATCGTCGTTTCCGAATCGGCCCCGTTGTTCGTAGGGGCGTCTTACGGTTCGTGCCTCACGGCCGGAACCGTCTCTTTCGTCTTTGAAGAAGCTCTCTACGGCCTCTTTCTCTTCTGTCCTTTCCATTTATTATATATGTTTTTAATGTCGTCCCGGGGCTTACACAGACCGAAGACGGAGCAAAGATAACGAAAATAGTGCGATAAATACCATTTTTCGTTTTTATAACGTACTGCAGACCGCGATATTATGGAATACGCATATATTTATGCGTCTGCAACGATATATTCCATTGCGGGTGGGCCTTGACGTAATCTACTATCAACGGCGTTATGCTCTCACGCACGCTCCATTCGGGCTGGAGATACAACAGGGCCTCCTCCACCCTTAGCGCGCACTCCTCGGCCCATTCCACATCTTCGGGCGAGTGTATTATAACCTTCATCTCGTTTGCCATGGCAAAGGCCTGTTCCAACGGAGGCAGGCTGCGTTTGGGCGAGAGACATACCCAGTCGAACGTGCCGCTGAACAGATGCGAACCCGAAGTCTCGAGGAAGATGCGTATGCCGGCCCGGTGTAACGACGAGGTCAGATAATCGAGCGGATATATCAAGGGTTCGCCGCCGGTTATCACTATGGAGTCGGCACGGGCCTGACGTATGCGCGATATGACGGTATCTACCTCCACAGGAGGGTAAAGTTCCGGATTCCACGTCGCTTTGGCGTCGCACCACTTACAGCCTACGTCGCAACCGCCCAGACGTATGAAATAGGCGGCCTTGCCGGTATGGAAACCCTCGCCCTGTATGGTGTAGAAATCCTCCACCAAAGGGAGCTTCCGTCCCCCGTCGAGGAGTTCTATTATCTTATTGAAGTTCATGATCTTCGTTCAGTATATAGATATCTTCGAGCGTACGCCCCTTTTCGTTATAATCGAGACCGTAGCCTACCACGAACAGGTTCTCTTTCATGGTTATGCCCGGATATTTTATAGTGTGCATCCCTTTGTACATCTTCTCTTTGAAGAGCAATGTGGCTACGGCTATGGACCGCGGCTTCATGGGTGCGAGATAATCGAACAGGTAGTCTACGGTAAGGCCCGTCTCCACTATTTCATCTATAATTATTACATCGCGCCCCTCTATGTCGCAGTTTAAAGGCAGCTTCATGGTTACATTCCCTCTCGATGCGAGTCCCTCGTAAGAAGATACCTTTATGAACGTTATATCGCACGGAACAGTGACCTTACGCACCAGATCGGCGGCGAACATATATGCCCCGTTCAGCACGCCTATGAAGAGCAACGACCCGGAAGAGGCATAGTCGCGGTCTATGTCCGAAGCTATTCTTCCGACTGCCTTATCTATATCGGAAGAGCCTATGTAAGTGGAAAAATAACGATCTCCGAGTTTCAGTTTTCCCATATTGTCATCGTATCGGGCACTTCGCCATCATCATAATCGAACTTCGTTTGCTTCTGCGCCCTACTTTTCATATCTTTGCGGCACCTGATCTACGGTACAGGCAGCACGCTCCACATAAAGCGTACGAAGATAAACAATAATTTTCAAACGACAATATCATGAAACCTAAAGTAACGATCATAATGGGCAGTACCTCCGATCTCAAAGTGATGAACGAGGCTGCGGTATTCCTGGATCAGATGGAGATACCTTTCGAAATAGCGGCCCTTTCGGCGCACCGCACCCCCGACAAGGTAGCCGAGTTCGCCGCCGAAGCCCACAAGAGAGGCATAGAGGTGATAATAGCCGGTGCCGGAGGAGCGGCGCATCTTCCCGGCGTCATAGCGGCCATGACACCGCTGCCCGTGATAGGCGTTCCCATCAAGTCGTCGAACTCTATAGACGGATGGGACAGTATATTGTCTATTCTTCAGATGCCGTCGGGAATACCCGTTGCCACCGTGGCATTGGACGGTGCCAAAAACGCCGCCATCCTCGCCGCACAGATAATGGCTAACAGCGACAAAGCGCTATTCGCCAAAATCGTCGATTTCAAAGCCGGCATGGCAGAGAAGATCGAAAAAGCCAACCGAGACCTATCAGAAATCAAATTCAAATTCAAAACAAACTAGTGGGGGGCACAGCCCCCTTTTTGATAAACTACACCGAAAGTTGTGTCGCAATGTATAGGTGAACACAGCATCTCTACGATGGAATTGTTTAAATACATTACGCTAAGTCTGACGGGCAAATAAGGTGTTATTATTGTCCGAGGCTCCTCGTTTGGAGGCGTGTTAACATCTGGGGAGCGATTCGCTTTTGATGTAAAAGCGGAAAAGTCTTTATCTGTTTTACGATATATAAATAATCGCTTTGTAAGGCATAGCGAAATCATTTTCTTTAAACCCACTAAAACAAACAAAGCCGCTGTGTTCACTCATCCATGGCTACACAACTGCCGGCGTAGTTTATCAAAAAGGGGGCTGTGCCCCCCTTATTTGCGGTTTCGTCGGACTCCCAGGAATATGAATCGGTCTAAGAGGGCGTCCCTGTATTCGCGTCCTATGGGGAGAGTCTCTTTGCCTACGGAGAGCGTGTTGCCGGTAAGGCATGTCACATGCTTGAGGTTTACTATATGGGAGCGGTGTATGCGGATGAAATCGGTGTCGGGCAACACCTTTTCCACTATGGCCAAACGTGAGGAGATGACCATCTCCTTTTGCTCGAGCATGTGTATGGTGCAATAGCTTCCGCACGCCTCGAGATGCACGATCTCGTCGAGCGTCAGCTTTAGATAGCTGTTCTGACGCCATACGAAAGCATATTTACGTTGCGTGTCGGATTTATAAACCGTATCGTCGTTATCCTGCGGCTCGATGCTGCATACCAGCTCCTTGCAGCCGGTACCGCGAATTATACGCACGGGCAACTCCGACAGATGCGGCGGCAACGTGATTATAACTCCATGTTTTTTCTTATCCATAGATCCTTAGCAGTTTTTAAAACAACGGAGTTTATTTTAAAAAGAGAAAAATGTTTTATTAAATACCGAAATTATTCATATATTAAATGTTTGTAAAGGCAGGCTTGTCGAAAAGTGACCGTTGAAAACTTACGAATAAAAAATACCGAAGAACGAAAAGACGCTCTCCGGTACGACTGATCGGGCGGTAGAATCACATGAAATGCACCCTGCCGAAATATTGCGGCAAATGAAAGTTGGGCTTGGGATGATCAATGGGACTCCACGACACGAAGTGCGGAATTTGGAGATTATCGCCGCACTTGTAGAAATTGGCCGTGGCATCTACCCCGCATAATGATCCGATATCGTTACGGAAAAATACGCTTTTGGGAATGGTAAGCATGAGACTCCAGCGTGTCTGCTCCGACCTTTCCGCAAATGGAGTGTCGCCGAGCGAAGGATAACGGCCTATAGAGGAGAGATGCGCGCTGTCGGCCATGATCTTCTCTTCTCCGGGCACCCTGTACGACAGTAGCACCCTCCCGGCGGCATTGGCTTCGAGGTTGTAATATCCGACGCCGTCGAAGCTGCAGAACATCTCCACGCACGAATCCAACCACACCTCTCCGTTATCGTGCGCGGCTACGGCGGCAACACTGCGCTCCTCCACCGTATAACGCAGATATATCGTTTCGCCGTCATGCAAAACGGAGAACGATACATCCGGAACATACGGATAGGACTCGGGCCAGTTAAGGCAAGCTATCCTATGCTCCCCGGCCCTGTCGAGCGACACTGCGGCCTCCTCCGGAGACAACGGAGCTGCCACTCTCTCTACCGTAAGCTGTTTCATCTTCCCGAAAGCTCCTCACCGACCGTACGTCTCATGGCTTCGTATTGTTCCTCCATGCTACGTAGCAACTTATACTGCGCATGAGTACGCACTAAGTTGTGGTCGGGATATTTTATACGATAATACGTATCGCCGTCGATGTAGTCCATCAGGAAACGCAACACCTGTTCGTATGTTATGAACAGTGCCGAGAAAGCGAGATTGTCGCGTTCGGCCTCGCAGAGGAAATCACCGGCCTGTGAAAGATAACCGGCAGTGTAACCGCGGAACATCTCGAGGCTCATCGATACGCGATCGAGATTTTTGTCGTCCTCCTCGCCCGTATTGGCGTACGAGCGTATGGAGTCGCCGAAGTCGTTCAGTGCGGTGGCCGACAGTACCGTGTCGAGGTCTATGACGCAAAGCACCTCGCCGTCGGTGTCGAACAATATGTTGCTTATCTTGGTGTCGTTATGGGTCACGCGACGCGGTATAACCCCGCTCTCCACCATCTTCCAGAACTCCATCATGCGGTCGCGGCGCGCCTCTATCCATCCTATCTCCTCGACGAGAGAGGCTACGCGGCCCGCTTTGTCGGCTTTCACAGCCTCGTCCCATTGTATGAGCCGAAAGCGCATATCGTGAAAACCCGGGAGTATGTCGGCGAGCGGTTCGGTGAAATCCGACAGAAGACGCTGGAACAGACCTATGCCTTTGCCGCCCTGATAAGCCAGCGATGGGTCGGTGGCCGCAGTATATGAGCGGGTGTTCTCTATGAATAGCGACATAGCCCAATAGTCGTCGCCGTTCTTGTAATACAACGCACCGTCGCGGGTGGGTATTATAGTCATGGCCTCGCGCATAGGATCGCCGCCGGCCTCCGATATCTTCCTCTTGAGATGGTCGGTGACGCGCTTGATGTTATCCATCATGGCCGGCACATCCTTGAAAATGGCGCTGTTTTTACGTTGCAGAATGTAGCGGCTACCTTTGTCGGTGGCTGCCACGAAAGTGTCGTTGATAAAACCCTCGCCCAACGGGTTCACCGATATAACGGGGGCGTCGGTGTCGAAATGCGAGGCTATCTCTTTAAGGTCTTTTTCCATAGCCACTAACGATATGACGAGAAATATTTCATGAACTGGGCACGCTCGTAGAGGCTGTCTTCATCGGTGGGCTTGTGCGCCATACGTCCTTTGAACTGACCTATCTCGGTGTAGTTGTTGCGTTCCATCCAGCCGCGCAGCGTTTCGAGCATTCCGGCGATCACCTTGTCGCCGCCTTTGTATATTGCGGAACATACGCATGCGGCAGAGGCACCCGAGAGCAACACTTTAACGAGCGCATCGCCGCCGTCTATACCCGTAGAGGCAGCCAGATCAATAGCGTCCACCGCACCGGCCGTCATCGCTATCCAACGGAGCAGGGTACGCATTTCGGTACGGTCGCTAAGTATGTCGGTAGAGCCTATCGTCATGGTATTTATGTCGATATCGGGCTCCCACATACGGTTGAACATCACCACCGCCTTAGCGCCGCGGTTGTAAAGCTCCTGCGCTATATTGAGCGGGTTGGTGAAGCGGTTGGGTATCTTTACGGCCACCGGCAATCCGGTTGATGCGATCACCTCGGCGGCGGTGTCGAGATAACGTCGCTCTATTACGGCCGCGCTCTCCGAGACCGACTGCGGCATATAGAATATGTTCAGCTCCAAGGCGTCGGCACCGGCTTCAGCCATGCGAGAGGCATAACTCAACCATCCGCCGCCACTTTTGGCGTTGATGCTGGCTATGACGGGGATTCCGAGACGTTTTTTCGCCGTCCTTACGATATCGAGATGTTTCTCCAAGTCGTTGTTGCTGATATAACTGTTAAGGTAGTCGGCCGCTTCGGGATAGTCTTCGGCAGCCACCGCCGCCGACACCTCACCGCATATCTGCTCCTCGAAGATCGATTTTATCACTACCGCGCCGGCGCCGGCCGCCTCGTAGAGGGCCATGTTATCCACCGACGAGGTGAGACCCGAACTGCTCACGATGACAGGGCTCTTGAGCTTAAGCCCCATGTAAGTTGTCTGTGTTGAGATCATAATGTTATATTGTTTATCTGTTTCCGAAAATGGAACTGCCTATGCGCACGAGCGTGCTCCCCTCGTCGACGGCTATAGTGTAATCGCCCGACATACCCATGCTAAGGGTGTCGAAACTGTCGCCGAATGTATGCCCGAGACGCTCGAACAGGCGGCGTGTGCGGCGGAACTCGTCCCTTATTATAGCGGTATCGTCGGTGAACGAAGCCATAGTCATGAGCCCTCTAATGCGTACATTACTATATTTCAGGGCTTCGCCGCCCTCCGCGTACATCAAAAGCTCCTCCTCGCTCCAGCCGTGTTTGGTCGTCTCACAAGCGGCATGAAACTCGAACAGAACGTCTATAGTTCGTCCGCATTTGGCGGCCTGCGTATCTATGGCCTCGAGCAGGCGCGCCGAATCGACCGAATGTATCAGCGATACGTATGGAGCGATATATTTTATCTTGTTGGTCTGCAACGAACCTATGAAGTGCCACTCTATATCTTCCGGAAGCTCCTCGTGTTTGGCTTTGAGCTCTTGCGTGCGGTTCTCGCCGAAAGCACGCTGACCGCATCCGTAAGCGGCCGATATGTCTGCGGCAGGAAAGGTTTTGGAGACGGCCACGAGCTTTACATCTGCGGGCAGAGCGGCTTTTATGGATGCTATATTTTGTTCTATCGTCATAAATCATTAACTTTACACAGTCGAACAGGCTTTCGCCGTTGCAAAACGAATGCCGTTCCGACAGGAGGTCCCGATCGTACGGATTTTATCGCAGCTGTTTTTACGTGTTTTCGATACTTAAACCCGAAAAATAATCTTCGATAAAAGTCTTGATCGAACTCCAAACAGCCTTTAAAAATAGGCAAAATATTTTTAAACATCAAATATAAATGAGAAAACGACTATTTTCGCTCGCGGCTGCAGTGGCGGCCATATTGTGGGCCTCGCCGGCGGCTGACGCCTGCACCAACATCATCGTCACCAAAGGGGCCTCTAAGGACGGTTCGGTGATGGTAACCTACTCGGCCGACTCGCACGTGCTTTACGGCGAGCTCTACCGCACTCCCGCGGCCGACCATGCTCCGGGTACCATGCTCAAGATATTCGATTGGGATTCCGGTCGTTATATGGGTCAGATACCGCAGATCGCCCACACCTATTCAACCATAGGCAACATGAACGAGCACCAGCTCATAATCACCGAGACAACGTTCGGCGGCCTCTCTCAGCTTCGCGACAAAGATGCCATAATGGACTACGGCTCTCTGATATACGTTACCTTGCAACGCGCCAAGACGGCCCGTGAAGCCATAGATACGCTCACTTCGCTGGCCAACGAATACGGCTACGCATCGTCGGGAGAGTCGTTCACCATAGCCGACAAGAACGAGGTGTGGATACTCGAGCTGATAGGCAAAGGCAGTAAGATAGTGAACGGCAAGAATGTCAATAAGGGCGCCGTATGGGTGGCCGTTCGCATACCCGACGGTTACATAAGCTCTCACGCCAACCAGGCACGTATACGTCAGTTCCCGCTCGATGATCCGGACAACTGCATATACAGCCCCGACGTGATCTCTTTTGCCAAAAGCGAAAAGCTCTACAAAGGCAAAGATGCCGATTTCAGTTTCGCCGATGTTTACAATCCGCTCGATTTCAGTGGCATGCGCGGTTGTGAAGCGCGCGTATGGAGCGCATTCAACCGTTTCGCTGACGGCATGGACGAATATGTGGAGTATGCGATGGGCCACGACACCAGCAAGCGCATGCCTCTATACGTCAAGCCCAAAGCCAAGATATCGGTTAAAGAGCTGGCCGACATGATGCGCGACCACTACGAAGACACCCCCATGGATATGCGTTACGATATAGGTGCCGGCGGACACGAGCTCCCCTATCGTTTGAGACCAATGACATTCACCTGCGACGGCGTGGAATACACCAACGAACGCGCCATAGCCACCCAACAGACCGGCTTTTGGCTCCTCGGTCAGGCTCGTAGCTGGCTCCCCGATGAGGTGGGCGGCATTCTCTGGTTCGGTGTGGACGACGCAGCCACATCGTGCCTCACTCCCATATACACCAGCTCATACGACGTGCCCGAATGTTTCCGTGTAGGCAACGGCAACCTGATAACCTATTCGCCGACAGCCGCATTCTGGATATTCAGCCGCGTAGCTAATGCCGCGTATCTTCGTTACGATCTTATAAGCAAAGACATACAGAAAGTGATTGACCGTCGCGAAAATCAGGCCATTGCCGAGATACCCGCCATCGACAAAGCGGCTCTCGAGATGCTCAAGGTATCGCCCGAAGCAGCCCGCCAGTTCCTCACCAACTACTCGGTAGACAAGGCTCAATCAATGTTCGACGAATGGGTGGTTCTCGACAACTACCTACTCGTCAAATACATCGACGGTAATGTCAAGAAAGAGGGCCCCGACGGATTCCTCCCCAACGAGTTCGACGCCACTCGCGCCGCATCTCCCGATCAACCCGGCTATAGCGAAAAATGGAAAAAAGCAGTGGCCGAAGATGCTGGCGAAACATTGAAAGTAGTGCCGGTAAAATAAGACGGAACATTACCAATGTCTAAAAAAAGAGGAAGGGATTTCGAGGCCTTTCCTCTTTTTTTATGGTTGTATATGGCAGGCGGTTTATATGCCGAGTACAGGTAAGGATAAAGGTTGTGATATTTGAAATGAGAGATAAAACCTCTTGCGTGAGAAAAATAGTATTACAAGGCGGGCGATACGATAAAATATTATAAACTTCCAAGAGGTACGCGCATTAACTGTAGATAGTCTCGCTCTGTATCAGGAGCACAATACAAACTTGCGCTTCGTCAGAAGTACAAGAAATCGGACACAATTCCGCTTGCGAGACGATAATATACTACAAAACGCACTGAAGATATGCGCATTAGCTGAACTACTCATGCGGCACGAGGTGCCGCTCAGCGATAATTACACGGATTAACCCGACAGAGGTTGGAATAGCCCCCGGCGAGCAAAGCACACCACTCCACACCTAAAGAAATGCGCATTAACCGCAAGTCGCAGGCATGCTCGTCCACGTACACAACTGCAGGTCGCAGGGCGCCGAAGTTTTTTAGACCTCAAAAATCGTCGATCGCGGGCGTGCGCCACCGGAGCGTACTCCGTGTACGTGAGGATGGCTCACGAACGGGATCG